>NZ_JBIWKX010000140.1:0-1112 GCF_044765885.1 Amycolatopsis sp. NPDC102389 | reverse complement strand
TATTGACACGTAAGGCAAATATGTCATGATCGTGGTGTGGCTTCGAAGGTGCGGGTGACGGACGCGCGGCGGCTTTCTCAGCGTTCGCAGGAGGATTTGCGTAGGCGGGTGGTCGCCGCGGTCTCGTCTGGGCGTACCCAGGTCGAGGTCGCGGAGTTGTTCGGGGTGTCGGAGCGTTCGGTGGCGCGGTGGTGGAAAGCGTTCAAGGGTAACGGGAATCGTGCGTTGGACGCTGGGAAACGTGGTCGCCGTCCTGGCGAGCAGAAGGCGCTGGATGCGAAGCAGCAGGCTCGGGTGCGGCGGGCTGTGCTGGGCAAGTATCCGGACCAGTTGTCGCTGCCGGGGCTGGTGTGGACCCGGGGTCAGGTCGCCGAGCTGGTGAAACGCTGGTTCGGGGTGGAGTTGTCGCGGGTGACGATCGGGAAGTATCTGCGGTCGTGGGGCCTGTCGCCGCAGAAGCCGGTGGCGGTGGCGTATGAGAAGAATTCCGAGGCGGTGCAGGCGTGGCTCGAGCAGCGGTATCCGGCGATCGCGGCGCGAGCCAAGCAGGAGAACGCGGTGGTGTTGTGGCTGGATCAGACCGGGCTGCGCTCGGACGCCACTATCGCGGCGACGTGGGCCCCGGTCGGGAAGACGCCGGTGGTGCCCAACAGTGGCCGGCGATTCACCGTCAACGCGATGGCCGCGATCAGCAACAGGGGCGAGCTGTATTTCACGGTGTTCGAGGGCGGGTTCAACGTCACGGTGATGATCGAGTTTCTTGATCGGCTCACTCGCCATCTCGACCGCAAGATCCACTTGGTCGTCGACGGGCATCCTTCGCATCGGGCGAAGCTGCTCAAAGCCTGGCTCGCCGAGCGGGCCGAGCGGATCGAGATGCATTTCCTGCCGCCGTACTCGCCCGAACTCAACCCCGTCGAACTGCTCAACGGCGACCTCAAACACCACGTCACCGCAACACAAAGCCCCCGCGACCAGCAGGAACTGGCGGCAGGCGCACGCACCCACCTGCGCCGCCGCCAGAACCAGCCAGACCGCGTGAAAGCCTTTTTCGGCAAGGAAGAAGTCCGCTACGCCGCAGACTAGCCTGCCACATTTGCCTTACGGATCAA
>NZ_JBIWKX010000139.1:0-1268 GCF_044765885.1 Amycolatopsis sp. NPDC102389 | reverse complement strand
TGAGGTTGTCCCCGGGAACCGGACACCGGGGTTTTATGCCACGAGGGCGAGATCTTGACGATAGCTTATGCGGGTTTCGTGGGGTGTTTGGTAGTCGAGTGTCGAATGTAGACGGTCGTGGTTGTAGTAGCCGAGGTAGGCGAAGACGGCTCGCCTGGCGTCATCTCGGCTGGCCCAGACCTGGGTTCCGATCTCGGTTTTGAGGGTGGCGAAGAACGACTCCGCGACCGCGTTGTCGTAGCACGAGCCGACACGCCCCATCGACGGACGGATGCCCGCGGCGTTGAGCTTGCCGCGGAACTCGGCCGAGGTGTACTGGGTGCCGCGATCGGAGTGAAAGACCGCGTCTGCACTGCTCAGGCCTCGGCCGATGGCGAGAGTGATCGCGTCGCAGACCAGTTCTGCGCGCATGTGCTCGGCCATCGCGTGGCCTATCACTTCCCGGCTGTACAGATCGATCACGGTGGCTAGATACAGCCAGCCTTCCTGGGTGGGCAGGTGGGTGATGTCGCCGACGAACCGCTCGCCGGGCGCGTCGGCGGTGAAGTCCCGGCCGATCAGATCCGGTGCCGGTGCGACGGCCGTGTCCTGCTTGGTCAGCGAGCGGCGCCGTCGCCGGGTGATGCCGGTGATCCCGCGTTCGCGCATGATCCGCTCGACGCGTTTGTGGTTGACCCGCCGGCCACGGCGACGTAGTTCGACGGTGACCCGCGGGCGGCCGTACGCGCCGCGATGCGCGGTGTGGACCTCGGCGATCTCCGTGGCCAGCTGGTCGTCCTGGGCGGCTCGTTCGGCCCGTGCGGGGGCTGCGGTGAGCCATTCGTAGAACCCAGGGCGACGGACATCGAGGACTCGGCACAGCCGGGCGACGCCGAAGGTGGCGCGGTGTTCGGAGATGAACCTGTAGCTGTGGGTCAACGACCCATCTCCTTGGCGAAATAGGCGGCTGCCTTGCGGAGAATCTCCTTCTCCAGCTCGAGTTCCGCTACCCGCTTGCGCAGCGCACGCAGCTCGTCCTCCGACGCCGCCGAGGCCGCGTCGGACGGCTTCGCCTGGACGCGTTCAGCGATCTTGACCCAGTTGCGCAGGGTCTCATGGTTCACCCCGAGCTCACGGGCGACCTGACGCAACGGACGATCCGAGGAACGGACCAACTCGACCGCGTCCTTGCGGAACTGCTCCGGATACTTCGACGAACGTGACACGGGGACATCCTTCCCCAGACCACTGTCTGGGATCAGGGTGTCCGGTCCACAGGGGCAACCTCA
>NZ_JBIWKX010000138.1:0-1311 GCF_044765885.1 Amycolatopsis sp. NPDC102389 | reverse complement strand
TGTCTGAGTTCAGGACATGTCGGACAGTTGATGTTTCAGGACCTCACGGACACTGACCGGCCTGTCGGCGTGGTGACCAGGGCTTGTGTGGTGATCATGCTGCGATGGGCAGAGCAGGGTTTTCGATGGATCCTGAGTTCGTCGCCGCGGTCGCTCAGGTCGCCGCGGGCGGGAAGATCAACGTGGCGGGGTTCTGCCGCGAGCACGGGGTGTCCCGGGACACCTTCTATCGGTATGTGTCCCGGGTCCGCAGCGAGGCGGCGAACGGATTCACCCGCCGCAGCACCGCCCCGCACCACCGTCCCACCGCCTTGGGCGCGGAGGTGGCCGAGGCGGTGCTGCGGGCCCGCAAGGAACTCGCGGACGAGGGCTGGGACAACGGGCCGATCTCGATCCGATGGCGGCTGGAGAAGACCGGTTTCGTGCCGTTGCCTTCGACGTCGTCGATCTACCGGATCCTGTGCGAGCACGGCCAGGTCGAACCCGAACCCCGCAAGAGACCCCGCACCCGGCGCCGGTTCGAGTACTCCGACCCGAACGGGTGCTGGCAGATCGATGGCATGGAGTACTACCTGGCCGACGGTCAGAAAGTCTGTGTCATCCAGATCCTCGATGACCACTCCCGCCTCGACGTCGGCTCCTATGCCGCGAGCAGTGAGAACGGCGCCGACACCTGGGCCGCACTGCAACAGGCCTTCGCCGGCCACGGCCTGCCGGTGAAAGTGTTGTCCGACAACGGGTTAGCCTTCTCCGGCAAACACCGCGGGCAGATGGTCGAACTTGAACGCCACCTCGCCGAACACGGTGTCGCCACCATCGCCTCCAGGCCTTATCACCCGCAAACCTGCGGCAAGAACGAACGCGTCCACCGGACCCTGCGGAAATGGCTCGCCGCCCGACCGCCAGCCGAGAATCTTGCCGCCCTGCAACAACTTCTCGAGGACTACCGCCAGATCTACAACGACCACCGGCGCCACCAAAGCCTCGACGGTCACACCCCGCGGCAACGCTACGACGCCAGCCCCAAAGCCACCCCCGCCGGCGGCCGCGAAGCCTCCAGCGGCTGCACGCAACGCATCGTCTCAGCCACCGGCGTCATCGCCTTCTCCGGCTGCTCCATCATCCTGAGCCGCCGCTGGACCGGACACACAGCCACGGTGTTCTGGCAAGGCGACCGCGTCACCATCATGATCGGCGACACCATCGCCCGCCAGCTCACCCTCAACCGAGCAGTACGCTACCAACCACTCAACACCAAACTGTCCGACAAGTCCTGAAACACATCTGTCCGTGAGGTCCTGAAACAGCACA
>NZ_JBIWKX010000137.1:0-1334 GCF_044765885.1 Amycolatopsis sp. NPDC102389 | reverse complement strand
CTTTTTCGCGGGGCCACATGACTTCACTCACCAACACGCGCGAAAGCGTGTGGGCCGCTGCAAGCCCCTGCTCATCGTCGTCATGCCGGTGCAGCTCCCAGGCGACCAGATCGACCGCGGCCCGATACCGCGCGCGGTGGGCACTGTCGACCCAAGGGGCGGTCTCGACGAACGTCCGAGGCGGTTGGTTC
Organism: Amycolatopsis sp. NPDC102389; assembly: GCF_044765885.1. Lineage (NCBI taxonomy): Bacteria > Bacillati > Actinomycetota > Actinomycetes > Pseudonocardiales > Pseudonocardiaceae > Amycolatopsis > Amycolatopsis sp. NPDC102389. The sequence goes on along the minus strand of NZ_JBIWKX010000137.1, from coordinate 1,143 downwards.
CAGAGATTCACGATCTCGCGCGCCCTGCTGAACAGCGGGTCCGAGTCTTCAAGCCTGGCCCTGGCCAGGTCAGCGCGCGCCCGCGTCAATTCTTCCGCACGGCGGGGCAGCGGATCGGCCGGATCGGTGAAGACCTCCGGACCGAACAAGCCCAGTGCCGGCCGTTGTCCCTGCACCTGAAGCTGCACCGAGCCCACCAACTGGTCACCCGAAGGCCGCTTGAACTCCGACACCCGCACCCGGCTCGAAAGCTCCTTGGCCGAGAGCCTCGCCGCCCCCGGCGGATACGCGTTCAGCCTGTTCCGGACCGCCGAGTCCACAAGCGACAGCACCCGCCCGATCGCCGCCCGGCCTGAATCCGGCGACACGAACACCCCACCACGCAACATCACCTCCTGCCCCGGCCGCGCGGCCACCGCCGCATCGACAAAACCCTCCACCATCAGCGCGATCGTCCGCCGATCCCGAGCGCTCAGCCCACTCTGACCGTCCCATCGCCCGCCCCACGTCCGCCGAGCACGCCCGGCTGTCTCCCAGGCTGCTTCCACCGCATCGGTCAATTCCCGTGCCAGCACACGGAGCAGCGCCGCAGCAGACGCCGGGCTCTCCCCCGCACGGTGGTAGTGCACCCGCTCCGCGGTCAAGATGGTGTACAGGACTTCCCGCAGTTCCGCAGTCCCCGGCCCAGCGGCGTTCAGTCCCGGGAGATACTCGGACAACGTCTGCCGCGCTTCGGTCGTGAGACGGGCGAGCACCTCCCCAGGCACCCGTTCCGTTCCCAACAACTTCCGCGCCCAGGTTTCCTTCTGCCTCACCCAATCCGGCAACAAGATCCGAGAACGCCCATCGGCGAAATCCGTCAGCACCTGTCCCCGATCGACCGTTCGGTCCCCCTCGACGGGATCCAAGACCTCTACGCCGTTCGACCCGCGCAATCCCGCATTGATCTTCACCAGCTCGGCTTCCAGCTCCGCCTTAGCGCGCAACCAGACTGCCCTGGCCACATCGGCCCCCCGGGCAGCCACGGCCAGCTCAGCGCGCGCCTGGGCGAACTCGTCGGCGAAAGCGTCAAGAGCGGTCTCCCCCTGAGCGAGCCTCGCGGCCAAATCCCTGCTCTGCCTCCCCGCTTCGTCCCGCCCACCA
>NZ_JBIWKX010000136.1:0-1596 GCF_044765885.1 Amycolatopsis sp. NPDC102389 | reverse complement strand
CTAGCTTGAGTTTTAACCTGTTCGGCGGGGTCGCGGGCTGCTGGACTTGGTTTTCTTTCTGTGGCTGGGTTTCTGTCTGTTTGGGCTGGTCGCGGTATGGACGTCGTGGCGTGGCGCGGGTTGGTGGTTGGGGAGTCCGGCGGGGCGTCCTGGGCCGGGTCGTGAGGGTTTCGGGACACGGGCTGGAGAGGCGAGTTGCGGGCGCAGGTTCCGAAACCCCCGGCGAATGCGTGACGGGCTGAGTCGTTGGGCTGGTCGGGGTTTCTCCCAGGGGCGGCGCAGATCCGCGGTGAGTTCACGGGCGAGGCGGAGCTGGGTGTAGGCGGTGAGCAGGAGCCAGGTCCAGCGGTCGGCGGCGTCGGGTGACCGGAGTTTCGGGGTGGTCCAGCCGAGGGTTTGTTTGAGCATGCGGAAGGTGTGTTCGATGTCGAACCGGCGCAGGAACGCCTGCCAGGCCAGATCGACCTCGGTGTGGGTGAGGCTGGTGTGGGAGTGCCAGAGCCAGACGGGTTTCGGGATCGCTCCGGAGGGCAGGCGCTCGACCTCCAGGCGGATCACGGTGCCTTCCAGGATCGGGAGATTCCCGTCGTGGCCGGCCCAGGCGATGCGGTGGGTCAATCGTGGGTGCAGCCGGTCCCAGGCCCGGATCAATGCTGGACCGTAGAGCCGGGTCGTGGTCTCGATGGTGATGTCCGGCTGGCCCCACGTGCCTGGGGCGCCGAAGGCGAACTCGTCGCCGTGACGGCGGGGGCGTCCCATCGTGCCTGGTGACGGCGCGGGCGCGGGACGGCGCAACACCCGGTCTGAGCGCATCCGCACCAACACGATGATCGGAAGATCGGCCAGCACGTGCGCGAGCCGGGGTCCGTCGTAGCCGGCGTCGGCGACCAGCAGGATCTCCGGATCCCCTGGGCGCCACTGCCCGGCGCGGGCCAGCCTTTCCACGACATCACGGATCTGACGGGCGGTCACGCTCGCGGCGTCGTCTCCGGGAGCGAGCCGGACCGCGTCCAGCGGCGCGGTCCACGAGTGACGTCCTGTTTCCAGGGCGACGACGACGGAGTAGGGCCAGCCCGGCACCATGATGTGCTGGTCCTTGCCCCGGCCATAGGTGTGACACAGGATCCGTTGCGGGCACGTGTGTGCTTCCGGGCGCAGCCAGCAGGTGACGTCCACCGCCAGCACCAGCCGCCCGTCCGCGGCACGAGGCAGCGACACCGCTGTCAAGGCGGTGCGTAACCGGTCGACCTCGATCCGGCCCCGGGCCAGCGCGGCATAGCCGCTGCCATGCCCGCGGCGATGCTCGCCCGTGAGTGAGAGCTCCGCGACCGAACGGACCGGTCCGTCCGCGCACAGCACCGCGTCGGTCAGCTCGAACAACGCGTCCGCCCGCCGACTCAGACACCGGTAGAACTCCTGCCGCAACACCGAGAGTTCCCCGGCCGAACCCGCGTCCTGGACATGGTGCACACTGATCAACTGAAGCCCTTGGCTCGATCTTTCCCTCTGTCGCAAGAGGAATGATCAACCAAGGGCTTCACCCATGATCAACCAGGGTGCCACCCCACCGCTCAGACGTTAAAACTCAAGCTAGGC
>NZ_JBIWKX010000135.1:0-1629 GCF_044765885.1 Amycolatopsis sp. NPDC102389 | reverse complement strand
GCTGCACCGGCATGACGACGATGAGCAGGGGCTTGCAGCGGCCCACACGCTTTCGCGCGTGTTGGTGAGTGAAGTCATGTGGCCCCGCGAAAAAGACCAACTGGGTGGCGCGCGCTCAAAGGTGCGAGCCGCAGCGATCCAGGCGCCGCCTCAGAGACCTGGTCCGGTGTCGGGGGAGGGTGGTGGTTCTTCGGGTTCGGGGGTGTTGACCGAGCCTGAGGTGGTGGGGTGGCGTCCCGCGGAGGACGGTACTGGTCCGCGGACGTTGAGGGCTTTCCTGGAATCACGGCCCCACCCGGAAGGTTTCGGCCTGAAATCGAAGGACCGGCCGCGCTCGAGTAAGAAGGCCCAGGACTGGATCAATGCCTGGGTGGAAGGCCTTTACAGAGAAAAGATGACGCAGCCGGCGATCGTGGATTTGTCCGGTGGCTTGGTCAGTCCTTCTCAGATCAGTGTGTTGTGGCAGCGTTTTAAGGGGTCAGAGACTACTGAGGATGTGCCGGGGGATGTGGTGGGCTGGCGTCCTGCACCGGATGGCACGGGACCCCAAACGTTCCGGGATTTCCTGAACACGCGAGGAGATCTCCCGGCTGGTTTCACCCTGAAATCGAAGGACCGGCCGGGGTCGAGGACGAGTGTGGTCGCCCAGGGCTGGATCAATGCCTGGGCGGGAAAGCTTTACGGAAAGATGACGCATAGGGCAGTCGTGAAACTGTCCGATGGCTTGATCAATAACGTCCAGGTGGCGGTGTTGTGGGGAGCTATCGCGAATAAGCCGGACGCGGGGGTGCTGGAGGGGGATGTTCCTGGGGGTGGTGGTTCTTCGGGTTCGGGGGTGTTGACCGAGCCTGAGGTGGTGGGGTGGCGTCCCGCGGAGGACGGTACTGGTCCGCGGACGTTGAGGGCTTTCCTGGAATCACGGCCCCACCCGCCAGGTTTCGGCCTGAAATCGAGGAACCGGCCGCATTCGAGTGAGAAGGCCCAGGACTGGATCAATGCCTGGGTGGAAGGCCTTTACGGAGAAGGAATGACGCAGCAGGCGGTCGTGAAACTGTCCGGTGAATTGGTCAGTCGCACTCACGTCAGCGAGTTGTGGCATGGTCTTAATCAGCCAGAGATTCCTGAGGATGTGCCGGGGGATGTGGTGGGCTGGCGTCCTGCACCGGATGGCACGGGACCCCGCACGTTCCGGGCTTTCCTGAACATGCGGGGAGATCTCCCGGACGGCTTCGAACTGAAATCGAAGGACCGGCCGGGGTCGATCACGAGTGTGGTCGCCCAGGGCTGGATCAATGCCTGGGCGAAAAAGCTTCACGGGAAGATGACGCAGGCGGAGGTCGCGGAACTGTCCGGTGGCTTGATCAACAAAAGCCAGGTGGCGGTGTTGTGGGCTGTTGTCGCGAGGGGTGCGGGTGCGGGGGTTCCTGTTCGGGTGGCGGAGGAGGCGGCGGTGGCGCGGGCGCGGTCGCGGTCGCTTTCTCGGTACGAGATTGACAGCGAGATTGACAGCGAGAGCGAGAATGACAGCGAGGGTGAGGGTGGTGTGGCGGGTGGGGTGTGGGAGGTGGGTGATCTGGCTGCTGTGCCGGTGGGGAATGTGTTCGGGGTCGCGATCGAGTTGGCGGATGT
>NZ_JBIWKX010000134.1:0-1644 GCF_044765885.1 Amycolatopsis sp. NPDC102389 | reverse complement strand
ACCTGGATCCACCGGTGGGTTTTGTTGGTGATCTTGGTGGGGTTTGTTGATCTTGTTGGTGGGCGTGGGCGTGCTGGGGTGTGCTGGCTGGTCCAGCGCGTCCACTGTGGTCTCCGGTCGTAGGGGTGGGTTCGGGGTCAGGGTGTGGGGGGTGGTTGTGCGGCGGTTGTGGTGTAGAGGTCTGTCCAGCTGTGTTGCCAGGGCCAGTTTTCGGGGATGTGGAGGGTGAGCCGGCGGGCGGTGCGGGTGAGTCGTGCTGGGATGGCGATGAGGTGGCGGCGGATGGTGCCGGTGCGGGCTCTGGCGTGGTGTGGGCTGGCGAGGACGCCGATAGTGCGGAGCAGGTTGTGGGTGAGGGCGGCGAGGGTGAGCCAGGCGGCGTTGGCGTGGAACTGTCCGGAGGGGAAGTGCGCGAGGGCGGAGTTGTTGAGGTCGGCGAAGACCTGCTCGATCGTTCCGGCGCGGTCGCGGTGCTGTTTTTCGGCGGCGACGGTGTTCAGGCCGGTGTCGGTGAAGATGGCGTGGTAGCGCCAGGCCGGGAACAGTTCGCCTTGTGCGGTGCGTTCCAGGACGCGGTAGCGGCGGGCGATGAGCCGGGCGGTGACGGGTCCTTCGGGGTGCTCGGTGGAATTTGTGAAGGCGGTGTAGCGGGTTTCGGCGACGTCGGCGGTGTGGATCCAGGTGCCGGTGCCCTGGTCGAAGACCGGGGTGGCGTAGCTGATCGGCCGCCACGCCTGTTCGTCGATGTTCTCGATCGGGGTGAGGATCGGGGCGTGGAGCGGCATGGTGATGGAGAACCGGGCCCCGGCCGCGGTGATCGCGTGGATCAGGGAGCAGACGTAGTAGCCCGAATCGGCGCGGACCAGCAGGTTCCCGGTGGCGCCGCAGCCACGCGCGGTGCGCAGCGCCTGGATGAGGAAGGAGGTGGCGCCCCGGCGGGTGTCGGCCTGACCGCCGCGTAGCCGGGTTGCCACGATCACCGGCGCCGCGACCGGGCTCGACAGGGTGGCGGCGAGGAAGTTGTAGCCCAGAACCTTGGTATAGCCGTAATTCGCGCCGACCTTCTGATGCCCATAGACCTGGGTGATCTTCGAGTCCAGATCCACGAACGCGTACTCGCTCACCCCGGGCAGCAGGCGCTCGGTCGACCGGACCAGGCGGATCAGCACCAGCGCGGCGAACGCCTCCAGCGCCGCGGCATGGCCGATATCGAACCCGCGCAGGAACGTCCCCAGCGTCGAGGGCGCCCGGACACCGCCGAACAGCCGTGCCATCGCACCGGCCCGCAGCACGTCCAGGTCGTCGATACTGTCCGCGCCAGCGGCCATCCCGGCCACGATCGAGAGCAGTTTCGCGCCCGGGTTCGCCCCGGCCGACCCCGGAACCCGGATCCGGTCCGCCGCGAGGTCGGCGAACCCGACGTTCTCCGTCAGCCTCACCAGCGGCACCAGCCCGGCATGGGCCACGACACTCCGGTCATCACAGCGTGCCGACACCGCGCCACGGGTATGAGACGATCGCATCCAGCAGATGCCCTCTCACTCGGTCCGAATTGTTCTGTCGCAAGACCAATCGTCCCAAGTCAGAGGGCATCTGCGCGCCTACGACACGATCAACTCACCACAAACATCGGTGGATCCAGGT
>NZ_JBIWKX010000133.1:0-1799 GCF_044765885.1 Amycolatopsis sp. NPDC102389 | reverse complement strand
ATTGATCCAGCCCTGGGCGACCGCACTCGTCCTCACCCCCGCCCGGCCCTTCGGCTTCAGGGTGAAACCTGCCGGGAGATCTCCTCGCGTGTTCAGGAAATCCCGGAACGTGCGGGGGCCTGTGCCATCCGGTGCAGGACGCCAGCCCACCACATCCACCGGCACATCCTCAGGAATCTCTGGCCACTTATGACGCCGCCACAGCAAACTGACCTGAGGGTGACTCACCAAACCACCGGACAGTTTCACGACTTCTGCCTGCGTCGTATCTTCTCCGTGAAGCCCTGCCACCCAGGCATCGACCCACTCCTGGGCCATCTGACTCGCGCACGGCCGGTCCCCTGATTTCAGGTCGAAACCGTCCGGGTGGGGCCGTGATTCCAGGAAAGCCCTCAACGTCCGCGGACCGGTGCCGTCCTCCGCGGGACGCCACCCCACCACCTCAGGCCGGGTCAGCACCCCCGGCACCAAAGAACCACCACCCTCTCCCAGCACCGGACCAGCCCCGGAAACATCCCCCTCCGGCACCCCCGCATCCGACTCCCTGGCAAAGCCCTCCCACAAAGCCCCCACCAGGTTAATATTGATCAAGCCACCGGACAGTTCCGCGACGTCCGCCTGCGTCATCTTCCCGTAAAGCTTTTTCGCCCAGGCATTGATCCAGCCCTGGGCGACCACACTCGTGATCGACCCCGGCTGGTCCTTCGATTTCAGGGTGAAATCTGCCGGGAGGCCTCCCCGTGTGTTCAGGAAATCCCGGAACGTGCGGGGTCCCGTGCCATCCGGTGCAGGACGCCAGCCCACCACATCCACCGGCACATCCTTAGGAACCTCTGGCCCCTTATGACGCCGCCACAGCAAACTGACCTGAGGGTGACCCACCAAACCGCCGGACAGTTTCACGACTTCTGCCTGCGTCGTATCTTCTCCGTGAAGCCCTACAGCCCAGGCATTGATCCAGTTCTGGGCCTTCTGGCTCGAGCGCGGCCGGTTCTCTGATTTCAGGCCGAAACCTGGCGGGTGGGGCCGTGATTCCAGGAAAGCCCTCAACGTCCGCGGACCGGTGCCGTCCTTCGCGGGACGCCACCCCACCACCTCAGGCTGGGTCAGCACCCCCGAACCCGAAGAACCACCACCCCCAGGAACATCCCCCTCCGACACCCCCGCGTCCGGCTTATTCGCGATAGCTCCCCACAACACCCCCACCTGATTCTTACTGATCAAGCCACCGGACAGTTCCGCGACCTCCGCCCGCGGCATCTTCCCGTAAAGCTTTTTCGCCCAGGCATTGATCCAGCCCCGGGCGACCACACTCGTGATCGACCCCGGCTGGTCCTTCGATTTCAGGGTGAAACCAGCCGGGAGGTTCCCTCGCTTGTTCAGGAAGTCCCGGAACGTTTGGGGTCCCGTGCCATCCGGTGCAGGACGCCAGCCCACCACATCCACCGGCACATCCTCAGGAATCTCTGGCCCCTTAAGACGCCGCCACCGCCGGCTGACCTGAGCCTGTCCGACCAAGCCACCGGACAAATCCACGACGTCCTTCTGCAACATTTTCTCGCGCAGGTCTTCCACCCAGGCATTGATCCAGTCCTGGGCCTTCTGACTCGAATGCGGCCGGTCCTTCGATTTCAGGCCGAAACCTGGCGGGTGGGGCCGTGATTCCAGGAAGGCCCTCAACGTCCGCGGACCGGTGCCGTCCTCCGCGGGACGCCACTTCGCCACCTCAGGCAGGGTCAGCACCCCCGGCACCGAAGAACCACTGCCCGCCACCTCAGGCCGGGTCGGAGGGGCGGACT
>NZ_JBIWKX010000132.1:0-2026 GCF_044765885.1 Amycolatopsis sp. NPDC102389 | reverse complement strand
CGACCAACACCCCCACATCCGCCAACTCGATCGCGACCCCGAACACATTCCCCACCGGCACAGCAGCCAGATCACCCACCTCCCACACCCCACCCCCACCCACACTCTCGCTGTCACCCTCACCCTCGCTGTCACCCTCGCTGTCACTCTCGCTCTCGCTGTCACTCTCGCGCCGCGAAAGCGCCCGCGACCGCGCCCGCGCCACCGCCGCCTCCTCCGCCAGCCGAACAGGAACACCCCCACCCACACCCCTCGCGACAACAGCCCTCAACTCTCTGACCTGATCCTTGTTGATCAAGCCACCGGACAGTTCCGCGACCTCCGCATACGACATCTCACCGTCAAGACCAGCCACCCAGGCATTGACCCAACCCTGGGTTGGCTTGTTCAAGCGCAGTCGGCTCGCTGACTTCAGTTCGAAGCCGTCCGGGAGACCTCCCCGTTTGTTCAGGAAATCCCGGAACGTACGAGGCCCCGTGCCATCCGGTGCAGGGCGCCAGTCCACCACATCCCCCGGCACATCCTCAGGAATCTCTGGCCCCTCAAGACGCCGCCACCGCCGGCAGACCATAGTCTGACTAACCAGACCACCGGACATATCCGCGACTTCCGCCTGCGTCGTATCTTCTTCGTGAAGACCTGCCAGCCAGGCATCGATCCACTCCTGGGCCATCTGACTCGAGCGCTGTCGCTTCCCTGATTTCAGGACGAAACCTTCCGGGTGGGGCCGTGACTCCAGGAAAGCCCTCAACGTCCGCGGACCAGTACCGTCCTCCGCGGGACGCCACCCCACCACCTCAGGCCGGGTCAGCACCCCCGCATCCGACTCCCTGGCAAAGCCCTCCCACAACACCCCCACCAGGTTAATATTGATCAAGCCACCGGACAGTTCCGCGACGTCCTCCTGCGGCATCTTCCCGTAAAGCTTTTTCGCCCAGGCATTGATCCAGCCCTGGGCGACCGCACTCGTCCTCACCCCCGCCCGGCCCTTCGGCTTCAGGGTGAAACCTGCCGGGAGATCTCCTCGCGTGTTCAAGAAATCCCGGAACGTGCGGGGGCCTGTGCCATCCGGTGCAGGACGCCAGCCCACCACATCCACCGGCACATCCTCAGAAACCCACGACCCCTCAAGACGCCGCCACAACTCGCCGATGTGAGAGCGACTGACCAAACCATCGGACAATTCCACGACTTCCGCCTGCGTCATCTCCTCGTGCAGGTCTTCCACCCAGGCATTGATCCAGTTCTGGGCCATCTGGCTCGAATGCGGCCGGTCCTTCGATTTCAGGCCGAAACCTGGCGGGTGGGGCCGTGATTCCAGGAAAGCCCTCAACGTCCGCGGACCGGTGCCGTCCTTCGCGGGACGCCACCCCACCACCTCAGGCCGGGTCAGCACCCCCGGCACCTCCGGCACCCTCGTATCCGATTCCCTGGCAATGCCTGCCCACAACGCTCCGACCTGATTCTTACTGATCAAGCCACCGGACAGTTCCGCGACCTCCGCATACGTCATCTTTCCGTAAAGCTCTGCCACCCAGGCATTGATCCAGCCCCGGGCGACCACACTCGTCCTCGCCCCCCGCCGGCCCTTCGATTTCAGGGTGAAGCCGTCCGGGAGGCCTCCTCGCTTGTTCAGGAAGTCCCGGAACGTTTGGGGTCCCGTGCCATCCGGTGCAGGACGCCAGCCCACCACATCCTCAGGAATCCACGGCCGTTCAAGACGATGCCACAGCACACTGACCTGAGCCTGTCCGACCAAGCCACCGGACAGTTTCACGACCGCCTGCAGCGTCATTTTTTCTCCGTGCAGGTCTTCTACCCAGGCATTGATCCAGTCCTGGGCCATTTGTCTCGAGCGCTGCCACTTCCCTGATTTCAGGCCGAAACCTGGCGGGTGGGGCCGTGATTCCAGGAAGGCCCTCAACGTCCGGGGACCGGTGCCGTCCTTCGCGGGACGCCACTTCGCCACCTCAGGCAGGGTCAGCACCCCCGGCACCGAAGAACCACTGCCCGCCACCTCAGGCCG
>NZ_JBIWKX010000131.1:0-2330 GCF_044765885.1 Amycolatopsis sp. NPDC102389 | reverse complement strand
GCTGCACCGGCATGACGACGATGAGCAGGGGCTTGCAGCGGCCCACACGCTTTCGCGCGTGTTGGTGAGTGAAGTCATGTGGCCCCGCGAAAAAGGCGTGCTGGGCGGTGCGTCCCACAAGCCGCGACATTTGGGGCCCGAGACGGGCGGCCCGGAGTTGGAGGCTGCTCCGGCTACAGGCGCCGGCGGCAAACCTGTCTTGGAGAGGGATGCGGTGGTGGGATGGCGGCCGCCGCTGCCGGGCGCGCCCGGTCCGCGGACTTTACGCGAGTACCTGGACAGCCACCGTATGCCCGCGGGGATCTCTTTCGACACGGCCGGCGGAAGGTTCAACAATGCCGCCATGGTATTGCTGCGGGAGTGGGGGCAGTCCCTGGCCACGGAAAAAGACGAGCTGGGCGAGTGGCGCTATTCGATCAAGGACATTCATGTTGCCGCCGGCCAGGACCTCCTGGCCGACAGCACGGTCAGGGTTTGGGTCGCAGATGCGCGCGAGCTTGCGCGGGGCGCGGAGGACGCCGACACCGGTGGCAAGCCTGTCTTGGAGAGGGATGCGGTGGTGGGATGGCGGCCGCCGCTGCCGGGCGCGCCCGGTCCGCGGACTTTACAGGAGTACCTGGACAGCCACCGTATGCCCGCGGGGATCTCTTTCGAGAGGACCAACGGAAAGATCAACAATGCGGCCGCGGCATTGCTGCGGGAGTGGGTTTACTCTATTGCCACGGAAAAGAACGAGCTGGGCGGGTGGCGCTATTCGGGCAAGGATATTCATGTTGCCGCCGGCCAGGACCTCCTGGGCGAGAGCACGGTCAGGGTTTGGGTCGCAGATGCGCGCGAGCTTGCGCGGGGCGCGGAGGACGCCGACACCGGCGGCAAGCCTGTCTTGGAGAGGGATGCGGTGGTGGGATGGCGGCCGCCGCTGCCGGGCGCGCCCGGTCCGCGGACTTTACAGGAGCACCTGGACAACCACCGTATGCCCGAGAAGATCTCTTTCGAGGCGGCCGGCGGAAGGTTCAGCAATGCCGCCATGGTGTTGCTGCGGGAGTGGGTGCAGTCCCTGGCCACGGAAAAGAACGAGCTGGGCAGGTTGCGCTATTCGATCAAGGATATTCATGCTGCCGCCGGCCACGAATTCCTGTCCTACAGCACGGTCAGGAGGTGGGTCGCAGATGCGCGCGAGCTTGCGCGGGGCGCGGAGGACGCCGACACCGGTGGCAAACCTGTCTTGGAGAGGGATGCGATGGTGGGATGGCGGCCGCCGCTGCCAGGCGCGCCCGGTCCGCGGACTTTACACGAGTACCTGGACAACCACCGTATGCCCGCGGGGATCTCTTTCGACACGGCCGGCGGAAGGTTCAACAATGCCGCCATGGTATTGCTGCGGGAGTGGGGGCAGTCCCTGGCCACGGAAAAGAACGAGCTGGGCAGGTGGCGCTATTCGAAAAAGGACATTCATGCTGCCGTCGGCCACGACATCCTGTCCTACAGGACGGTCAGGTCTTGGGTCGCAGATGCGCGCGAGCTTGTGCCGGGCGCGGAGGACGCCGACACCGGCGGCAAGCCTGTCTTGGAGAGGGATGCGGTGGTGGGATGGCGGCCGCCGCTGCCGGGCGCGCCCGGTCCGCGGACTTTACACGAGTACCTGGACAGCCACCGTATGCCCGCGGGGATCTCTTTCGACACGGCCGACGGAAAGCTCAGCAATGCCTCCGCGGCATTGCTGCGGGAGTGGGTGCAGTCCCTGGCCACGGAAAAAGACGAGCTGGGCGGGTGGCGCTATTCGATCAAGGACATTCATGCTGCCGTCGGCCACGACCTCCTGGCCTACAGCACGGTCAGGTTCTGGGTCGCTGCTGCGCGCGAGCCTGTGCCGGGCGCGGAGGACACCGACACCGGCGGCAAGCCTGTCGACACCGGTGGCAAGCCTGTCTTGGAGAGGGATGCGGTGGTGGGATGGCGGCCGCCGCTGCCAGGCGCGCCCGGTCCGCGGACTTTACAGGAGCACCTGGACAACCACCGTATGCCCGAGAAGATCTCTTTCGACACGGCCGGCGGAAAGATCAACAATGCCGCCATGGTATTGCTGCGGGAGTGGGTGCAGTCCCTGGCCACGGAAAAGAACGAGCTGGGCAGGTTGCGCTATTCGAAAAAGGACATTCATGCTGCCGCCGGCCACGACATCCTGTCCTACAGCACGGTCAGGAGGTGGGTCGCAGATGCGCGCGAGCCTGTGCCGGGCGCGGAGGACGCCGACACCGGTGGCAAACCTGTCTTGGAGAGGGATGCGGTGGTGGGATGGCGGCCGCCGCTGCCGGGCGCGCCCGGTCCGC
>NZ_JBIWKX010000130.1:0-2786 GCF_044765885.1 Amycolatopsis sp. NPDC102389 | reverse complement strand
ACATCCGCCAACTCGATCGCGACCCCGAACACATTCCCCACCGGCACAGCAGCCAGATCACCCACCTCCCACACCCCACCCGCCACACCACCCTCGCTGTCACTCTCGCGCCGCGAAAGCTCCCGCGACCGCGCCCGCGCCACCGCCGCCTCCTCCGCCACCCGAACAGGAACCCCCGCACCCGCACCCCCCGCGACAACAGCCCACAACGCTCTGACCTGATCCTTGTTGATCAAGCCACCGGACAGTTCCGCGACGTCCGCCTGCGACATCTTTTCTCCGTGCAGGTCTGCCGCCCAGGCATTGATCCAGCCCTGGGCGACCACACTCGTGATCGACCCCGGCTGGTCCTTCGATTTCAGGGTGAAACCAGCCGGGAGATCTCCCCGCGTGTTCAGGAAATCCCGGAACGTGCGGGGGCCTGTGCCATCCGGTGCAGGACGCCAGCCCACCACATCCCCCGGCACATCCTCAGGAATCTCTGGCAGCTTAAGACCATGCCACAGCAAACTGACCTGAGGCTGGCTGACCAAATAACCGGACAGTTTCGCGACCGCCAGCTGCGACATCTTTTCTCCGTGCAGGTCTTCCACCCAGGCATTGATCCACTCCTGGGCCATCTGGCTCGAGCGCGGCCGGTTCTCTGATTTCAGGGCGAAACCTGGCGGGTGGGGCCGTGATTCCAGGAAGGCCCTCAACGTCCGGGGACCGGTGCCGTCCTTCGCGGGACGCCACCCCACCACCTCAGGCCGGGTCAGCACCCCCGAACCCGAAGAACCACCACCCCCAGGAACATCCCCCTCCAGCACCCTCGTATCCGATTCCCTGGCAAGGCCTGCCCACAACGCTCCCACCTGGAGCGAGTTGATCAAGCCATCGGACAGTTCAACGACGTCCGACTGCGTCATCTTTTCGCGGAGCTTTTCCACCGCCCAGGCATTGATCCAGCCCCGGGCGACCACACTCGTCCTCACCCCCGTCCGGCCCTTCGGCTTCAGGGTGAAACCTGCCGGAAGATCTCCCCGCATGTTCAGGAAATCCCGGAACGTACGGGGTCCCGTGCCATCCGGTGCAGGACGCCAGCCCACCACATCCCCCGGCACATCCTCAGAAACCCACGACCCCTCAAGACGCCGCCACAACTCGCTGACGTGAGAGCGACTGACCAAACCATCGGACAAATCCACGACTTCCGCAGACGTCATCTCGTGGTGCAGGCCTTCCACCCAGGCATCGATCCAGTCCTGGGCCATTTGTCTCGAGCGCGGCCGCTTCCCTGATTTCAGGACGAAACCTGGCGGGTGGGGCCGTGATTCCAGGAAGGCCCTCAACGTCCGCGGACCGGTGCCGTCCTCCGCGGGACGCCACTTCGCCACCTCAGGCCGGGTCGGAGGGGCGGACTCTTGAGGTGCCAGATGCAGGGGTTCGGTGAGACCAAGGCGGTCGGGAGCTGTGGCCGAGACACCCCTCGCGACAGCAGCCCACAACACCACCACCTGGACCGGGCTGATCAAGCCACCGGACATTTCCACGACGTCCGCCTCCGTCATCTCACCGTGAAGACCAGCCACCCAGGCATTGATCCAGCCCCGGGCGACCACACTCGTGATCGACCCCGGCCGGCCCTTCGATTTCAGAGTGAAACCAGCCGGAAGATCTCCCCGCGTATTCAGGAAATCCCGGAACGTACGGGGTCCCGTGCCATCCGGCGCAGGACGCCAGCCCACCACATCCCCCGGCACATCCTCAGGAATCCACGCCCCCTCAAGAAGATGCCACAACTCGCTGACGTGAGAGCGACTGACCACGCCATCGGACAGTTCCACAACTTCCGCCTGCGTCATCTCCCTGTGAAGCCCTACAATCCAGGCATCGATCCAGTCCTGGGCCCGCTGACTCGAGCGCGGCCGGTTCTCTGATTTCAACTCGAAACCTGCCGGGTGGGGCCGTGATTCCAGGAAAGCCCTCAACGTCCGCGGACCGGTACCGTCCTTCGCGGGACGCCACTCCACCACCTCAGGCCGGGTCAGCTCCCCCGGCACCGAAGAACCACCACCCTCCGGCACCCCCGCGTCCGGGTCATTCGCGATAGCTCCCCACAACACCCCCACCTGGACCTTATTGATCAAGCCACCGGACAGTTCCGTGACTGCCCTCTGCGACATCTTCTCGCGGAGCTCTGCCGCCCAGGCATTGATCCAGCCCCGGGCGACCACACTCGTCCTCGACCCCGGCCGGCCCTTCGATTTCAGGGTGAAGCCGTCCGGGAGATCTCCCCGCTTGTACAGGAAGTCCCGGAGCGTGCGGGGTCCCGTGCCATCCGGTGCAGGACGCCAGCCCACCACATCCCCCGGCACATCCTCAGGAATCCACGGCCGCTCAAGACGCCGCCACAACTCGCTGACGTGAGAATTACTGACCAAATCACCGGACAATTCCACGACCGCCGACTGCGTCATCTCGCCGTGCAGGTCTTCCACCCAGGCATTGATCAAGTCCTGGGCGACCGGGCTCGTCCTCGCATGCTTTCGATTCCCCGATTTCAGGGCGAAACCGTCCGGCTGGGGCCGTGATTCCAGGAAAGCCCTCAACGTCCGCGGACCGGTGCCGTCCTTCGCGGGACGCCACTTCGCCACCTCAGGCAGGGTCAGCACCCCCGGCACCGAAGAACCACTGCCCGCCACCTCAGGCCGGGTCGGAGGGGCGGACTCTTGAGGTGCCAGATGCAGGGGTTCGGTGAGACCAAGGCGGTCGGGAGCTGTGGCCGGGACCGGGAGATAGTAGCC
>NZ_JBIWKX010000129.1:0-3314 GCF_044765885.1 Amycolatopsis sp. NPDC102389 | reverse complement strand
ACCTTTCTGCCCACCCCCATCCGCGGCGCGATAGTTGCCCCCCCCCCCGCCGGGCTCCCCCCCGCCTGGCCAGGGCGGCGCCCCCCCCGCGGGCCGCGCCCCCCCCCCCGCGCCTCTTCGTCTTGTCTGTCCTCGGTGGATTTTCCTGGTGGCGACACGGCGCCTTTGACTTGTCCCGCAACAGTTTTGCCAGAAAAGCGAACTGTGACGAGCGCGACACTGATACCCCCCAAGGGTACTTGTGGCACGACCGCGAACGGGGCTACGTTCATGTCCGCAATACCCCCTAGGGGTAACTAAACTTCGAAAGGACGGTCGTCATGGCGGAGACATCCCCGGACCCACGGCGGTGGTGGGCGCTGGGACTCATCGCGTTGGCCCAGTTCATGGTCATCATGGACACCTCGATCATCGGCGTCGCTCTCCCGGCGATGCAGCAGGATCTCGGGTTCTCCCCGGGTGACCTGTCGTGGGTGTTCAACGCCTACGTCATCGCGCTGGCCGGGCTGCTGCTGCTCGGCGGGCGCCTCTCGGATCTGTTCGGCGCACGCAAGATGTTCACCGCGGGCTGGGTCGTCACCCTCGGCGGTTCGGTGGTCGCCGCGGTCGCGGGCACCGCGTGGGTCGAACTGCTCGGCCGCGTCCTGCAGGGCGCCGGTGCCGCGCTGATCGCGCCGTCCGCGTTGACGCTGCTGATGATGCTGTTCGGCGCGCGTCCTCGTGAGCTGACGAAGGCGCTCGCACTCTACGGCGCGGCCGCTCCCGCCGGTGGCACGGCCGGGGTGTTCCTCGGCGGGGTGATCACCGAGTGGTTGTCGTGGCCGTGGATCTTCTGGCTCTATGTCCCGATTTCGCTGGTCGCGATCGTGGCGACGGGCAAGCTGATGCCGTCCGCTCCCGCCCGGCGTGGTTCGGTCGACCTGGCCGGCGCCGTCGCGGCGACCGCGGGGCTCGGGCTGACCGTGTTCGGCGTCGTCCGCGCACCGGAAGCGGGCTGGGGCTCAGCGGGCACGTGGGGTGCGCTGGCAGGCGGTATCGCGCTGCTCGGAGTGTTCGTCGTGATCCAGCGCAAGCGTGAGGTTCCGTTGGTACGGCTGGGTATCTTCCGCACGCCGAACCTCGGTGGGGCCAACCTCGCGCAGTTCCTGCTCGGCGCGGCGTGGATCCCGATGTGGTACTTCCTGAACCTGTACCTGCAGCAGGTTCTGGGCTATGGGGCCTTCGCCAGCGGTGCCGCGTTGCTGCCGATGACGGTGCTGATCGTCGTGCTGATGGTCGCGGTCGCGCCGAAACTGATCGGCCGGTTCGGGCCGAAGAAGATGATCATCGGTGGGCTGTGGGCGCTCGCCGCGGGGCTGGTGTGGCTGTCGTTCGTCAGCCCGACGGGCGATTTCGTCGTCGACGTCCTGCCCGCGTCGCTGGTCGCGGCGCTCGGCCAGGCGCTGGCGTTCATCCCGTCGCTCGGCACCGCCATCTCCAGTGCGAAGCCGGAGGAAGGCGGGCTCGCGTCGGGGATCGTGAACACCTCGTACCAGATCGGTTCGGCACTCGGCCTCGCCGCGATGACCGCGGTCGGTGTGTCGTTCGGCGCGGGACGGATCGGCGACCCGGTCGCGCTGACCGGTGGATACTCGGCGGCGTTCCTCGGTGCCGCGGGGATCGCGATCGCCGGTGGCTTCCTGGCCATGGCCACCCTGCGCGCTCCGAAGCCCGAGCCGAGTGACGTCGGCGGAGGTGAGCCGGCGGTGCTGCGATGACCGGCTGTATCCCCGTGTGGAGGGCGAGACCGTTCCAGGTCCGCCCTCCACACGGCGTTCAGGTGAGCAGCCCGCGTAGTGCGCTCGGGGTGTGTCCCAGGTGTGCGCGGACAGTTCGGCTCAGGTGCGCCTGGTCGGCGAATCCGAGGTCGGCGGCGAGGGCGGCGAGGCTGGGTTCGCCTGCTTCCAGCCGGTCGAGTGCTTGGGCGACGCGGACGCGATTGCGGTAGTGGGTCAGCGAAACTCCCATTTCGCGGGTGAAGGCCCGGCTGAGCCGGTACGGCGACACACCGAGCAGGGCGGCGAGCGGGATCAGCCCGGCCGCGGCGGGATGACCGTCGCCGATCGCGGTGCGGGCACGGGCAACCAACGCCCGATCACCCGCGCCAGGCCGGTCACCGGCCGGGCTCGCCGTGGTCACGACCTGCCGGACGACCTCGGCCGCCAGATCGACCAGTCGTTCGGCTGCCGCGTGGTCGTGGTCGGCGGCGCCGGTGGCGGCGAGGAGCCGCCGGTGGGCGAGGTCGAGCCTGCCGTCCACATACAGCGACGAGCGGCTCGGCCGTGGTGCGTCGCCGGCGAGGGTGTGCCAGAGCGCGGGTGTCAGGCCGATCGAGGTGCAGCGGTCGCCGCCGGCGGGATGGGCGAAGTGCTCCTCCTCGCCGGGAAGCCCGAGGTAGCCGACGGTGCGGTCGAGATCCGCGCAGACACCGCGGACCCTCCGGCGGAACCCGCCGCGCCGCACGAACACGAGCCGCACGTCTTCACGCGGCCGCTCGGCCGACCAGCCGCGGTGATCGTCGCGGCAGTCCACCGCCGCGACGGTGAACTCCGGCCGGGTCGCGAGTTCGACGAAGGAGAGCACCCGCTGAGGCTAGGCGGAGGGTCCGACAGTTCCGCAAGGATCTTCAAGACCCGCCAGGCGGGCCCGGGGCAGGGTAGGCGAATGGCATCCATCAGCAACGAAATCAGGATCGAGTCCAGCGCGGGGGAGGTGTGGGAGGTGATCGGCGACTTCGCCACCGGACCCTCGCGGATGGCACCGGGGTTCGTGGTGGACACCCGCACCGAGGCCGACTGCCGGGTCGTCACCTTCGCCGACGGCACGGTGGTCCGCGAACGGCGTATCACCGTCGACCACGACACGCGCCGGATCGTCTACGCGGTGGTCGGGGGAAGCGTTCAGCCGGAGCACGACAATGCCGCCATGCAGGTCGTCGCCGATGGCGAACGGCGATGCCGGCTGGTGTGGACCCGCGACGTGCTCCCCGACGCACTGGCCGCCCCGATGGCCGAGGCGATGGCGAACGGTCTGGATGTCATCAAGCAGACCCTCGACGCGTCCTAGTGAGGGGTAAGTCAAATATGGCACGCCGCGCACCCTTTGCGGCCTGGGTTCGCGCTGACCGACGAGGGGCGACCGCGCAATGAATGTCCACAAGTGACACTCTTTGAGCTGCTAGCGTCTGATTTGGGTATTATGCACGGTTTCATAAGGGGGTCGTGAGTGGCAAAGAGGGTTATAAAACAAAATTGCAAACAACACCAACGGGAAGA
>NZ_JBIWKX010000128.1:0-3567 GCF_044765885.1 Amycolatopsis sp. NPDC102389 | reverse complement strand
AACTCCAGAATGTCCACGTGCTCGGCCACCTGATTCGCCAACGTCAACGCCGACGGAAGATCCAGCACATCCAACGCCACCTGCAACTCCACAACGATCTCCTCACCACACAAGGGAAAACCAGAACCCCACCACCATCACCACCCCACCCCCACAGCGGCAACACCCCGCCACATCCGAAAACACAATCCCCCGATACACACAACCGATAACCACCCCCAACCCCGGGGAGGACGCCTGATCACGGCGATCCGCTCGTGACGGCGAGGTCGCCGTTCGTCAGTGATTCGGTGCCGGTCGTGGGCGATCGATTGTCAGGCCCGGCGCGGGCGAAGAAGATGGGCGAAGACAAACCGAGTTCAGGTCACGGCCGCTGCCAGGGGCCGAATTCGAGGGAGGACGTGTGTTCGTTCATTGCCTCGGAGTGGCGGCGGGCGGTGGTTTTCCGCAATGGAATTGCGCCTGCACCGGATGCCGCACCGCCCGAGCGAAGCCCGAGGTCGCGACGACGCACGCCGGGATCGCGGTTTCCGGAGACGGTGACCGGTGGTTCCTGCTCAACGCGACCCCGGACGTCCACCATCAGATCGCGGCGGATCCCGTCCTGCATCCGGGCCCGGAGATCCGGGAGACACCGGTCGCCGGTGTGCTCCTGACCGACGCGGAGTTCGATCACACGATCGGCCTGCTGATGTTGCGCGAGGAGTCGTCGCTGAAGGTCTACGGGACCCATCCCGTACTGGAGGCGCTGAGCTCGTGGTTCCCGGTCCGGGAGCTGCTGAGCGATTACGCGGATCTCGCCTGGTCCCGGATCGAGATCGGCAAGCCGCTGGAACTGGACGACCGGCTGCGGGTGACGGCCTTCCAGACCGGTTCCAAGGCGCCGCGCTACGTCGGGAGGTCGCGGCATTCGCCGCATCGCGACTCGTCGTCGGAATGGGAAGTGGGCTTCCGCCTGCAGGACAAGGTGACGGGCGGAACCGTCGTCTACGCGCCGACGCTGCCCCGTTGGGATGCGAAGTTCGCCGAGCAGGTGGCCTCGGCCGATTGCGTCTTCCTCGACGGTACATTTTGGACGGACGACGAGATGTCCTGCCAGGGTGCGGGAAACCGGACCGGAAGGTCCATGGGGCATATGCCCGTCGGCGGCGCCGACGGGTCGGCCCGCGCGCTGGCGGCGCTTCCGGCGAAACGGAAGATCTACACGCATATCAACAACACCAACCCGATTCTCGACGAAGGGTCCGGCGAGCGGCGGTGGCTGACGAGCCTGGGCATCGAGATCGGCCGAGCCGGCTTGGAGGTGGAAGTATGAACGCTTGGTCCGCGGAGGAGTTCGAAGCACGGCTGCGATCGATCGGGGAGAAGCGGTATCACCATCTGCACCCGTTCAACGAACGGATGCACGCGGGAACGCTCACCGAGGAAGAATTCCGTGGCTGGGTGCGCAATCGCTTTTATTACCAGATGAATCTGCCGGTCAAGGACGCGTTCATCCTGACCAAGCTGCCCGGCCGGGCGGACCGGCGCAGGTGGATCCAGCGCATCATCGATCACGACGGGCGAGAAGGAACCGAAGGCGGCATCGAGAAATGGGTGCGCCTCGGCCAGGCCGTCGGCCTGACCCGCGAAGAACTGTTCGACGTCGACACGGTGCTGCCCGGCGTCCGGTTCGCGGTGGACGCCTATGTGGACTTCTGCCGCCGGAAGCCGTGGCTGGAATCCGTGGCGTCGGCGCTGACGGAACTGTTCGCGCCGGATCTGCTCAGCAGGCGGATCACCGACGTCCGGCGGCATTACCCGTGGATCGCCGAGGACGGTCTGGAGTACTTCCGGGCGCGGCTGACCCAGCAGCCCAAGGACATCGCGCATCTGCTCGAGCTGGTGCTGGAGCACGCGAAGTCCAGGGAACAGCAGGACGCGTGCGCCCGGGCCTTGGAGTTCAAATGCGATGTCTTGTGGAGCCTGTTGGACGCCGTGCAGTTCGCGTACGGCAAGGGTTCGTGATGGACGACAGCGATCTCGCGGCCACTCCCCGGCTGGCCACGAAGGCGATGCTCAAACACGACAGTGTCCGTGGCGTGGAGCTTCTCCTGTTGCCGGAGCGGGTCGTGCTCCTGAACAAGTCCGGGGCGGCGATCCTCGGCCTGTGCGACGGCAGCCGGACCGTGCGGCAGCTGGTCGAGCAGCTCGAGCGGGAGTTCGAGGCGACCGATCTGGTGAACGACGTGATGACGTTCCTCCGTGACGCGAGCGGACGGGGCTGGGTGGTGGTCACATGAACGGGACTCCGCAGCCGTACGGTCTGCTGGCCGAAGTCACGCACCGGTGCCCGTTGCACTGCGTCTACTGCTCGAACCCGTTGGAACTGCGCGAGCGGGAGGACGAGCTCGGGACCGACGACTGGGTGCGGGTGATCGGCGAGGCGGCCGGCCTCGGGGTCGTCCAGGTGCACTTTTCGGGCGGTGAACCCCTCGTCCGCGGCGATCTGGAGACGATGGTCGCCGAGTGCCGCCGTCGTGGCCTCTACACGAACCTGATCACCAGCGGTCTCGGGTTGACCGAGGCCCGGGCGCGATCGCTCGTCTCGGCGGGCCTCAACAGCGCCCAGCTGAGCATCCAGGGGGACGCCGCCGAGTCGACGGACCTGGTCGCGGCGAGCAAGCGGTTCGACAAGAAGGAAGCCGCCGCGGGCATCATCCGCGCCGCCGGGCTGCCGTTGAACATGAACGTGGTCCTGCACCGGCTGAACCTGCACCGGCTCGACGCGATCATCGACGTCTGCGTGAACTGGGGCGCCGAACGGCTGGAACTCGCCAACAGCCAGTACTACGGCTGGGCTCTGCGCAATCGCGAGCTGCTGATGCCGAGCAAAGCCCAGCTGGACGAGGCCGTCGGTGTCTACGAACGCCGCAAGGCCGAGCTGGCCGGGCGGATGGAGATGCTCTGGATCCTGCCGGACTACTACGAGCCCTACCCGAAGCCGTGCATGGGCGGCTGGGCGCAGAACGCGCTGACCGTCGCGCCGGACGGCATGGTCTACCCGTGCCCGGTCGCCGCGGAGATCAAGACGCTGAAGTTCTCCTCCGTCCGCGACCACGGCCTCGAGTGGATCTGGTCGGAATCCTCCGCGTTCAAGGCCTACCGGGGCACGGAGTGGATGCCCGATCCCTGCCGCGGCTGCCCTCGCAAGGAGCTGGACTTCGGCGGGTGCCGGTGCCAGGCGTTCGCGCTGACCGGGGACGCCGGCCGCACCGACCCGGTGTGCCAGCACTCTCCGGACCATCATCTGGTCGAGGCGGCCCTTGTCCGTGCCAATCAAGAGGATCCGGCGGCGAACGGCGAGCAGCTCGTCTACCGACGGCCGACCGTCTCGGCGCGAAGGCGATGACCGCGTGTCCTCCGGGCCGGTTGTCCGCCAGCCACGCGATCCGGGTCGAAACCGTCGACACCGACGCCGCGTGAGGGATAAGGCGAACGTGGCGTGGTCGGTGCGGGTGGTGGGGGGGGGGGGGGGGGGGGGGGGGTGTGGGGGTGGTGAGTCCGGCCGGCCCCGCCCCCGCGGGC
>NZ_JBIWKX010000127.1:0-4053 GCF_044765885.1 Amycolatopsis sp. NPDC102389 | reverse complement strand
CTCTGTGTTCTGGGTGTTGGGGGGGGTGGTGTTGGTGGTGTTCGTCCCCTCCCACCCCCCCCCCCCCCCCCCCCCCACCACCTGTAGTTCAGCCGAGCGGTTCGAAGTCCAGCGCGGCGAGGCGATCCGGGTCGGCGAGGATGTCGATCGCCGCGATCTTCCCGCCCACGACGGTGAACGCGAAGACGGTCGTCGGGACGCCGTCCTTGGTGACGACCATCCCGGCCGCGCCGTTGACCAGCGCGGGCCGCAGCACGCCGCCCTCGCCCGCCGTCCGGAACATGAGCGCCTGACTCGCGATCTTGGCCGCACCGCGCACGAAGCGCGAGGTCCCCGCCGGAGCGGCACCGCCCTCGGCGCGCAGGATGACGTCCGGGTCGAGCACCGAGACCAAGGCGTCGAAGTCGCCGCCCCGCGCGGCGGCGAAGAACGCGTCGACGACTTCCCGCTGACGGCTCAGGTCCGCGTCCGGGACCGTCGGCGAGCCTTGCAGACGGCGGCGTGCGCGGCTGGCGAGCTGCCGGGTCGCCGCGGAAGACCGGCCGACGATCAGCGCGATCTCGTCGAACGGCAGGGCGAACATGTCGTGCAGGACGAACGCCAGCCGCTCGGCGGGGTCCAGGGTGTCGAGCACGACCAGGAGCGCCAGCCCGACCGAATCCGCCAGCAGGGCCTGGTGCTCCGGATCGATCCCGCCCGCACGGCCGATGATCGGATCGGGGAGCTGGGCGCCCACCGGCTCTTCCGGCCGGGACTTGCGTGAGCGCAGCATGTCGAGACAGATCCGGCCGACGACGGTGGTCAGCCAGCCGCCGAGGTTGTCCACGTCGCCGGAATCCGACCGGCTCAGCCGCAGCCAGGCCTCCTGCACGGCGTCGTCGGCTTCGCTCAGTGAACCGAGCATCCGGTACGCCACCGCCCTCAGATGCGTCCGGTGCCCTTCGAAGCGCCGCGCCAGCCAGTCGTGTTCGTCCACGGTCCCCATCCTTCATCGATCAGTCGTAACCCTGACGCGTGGGGGAGCGGAGATGTGACAGCCGGGTTCAGGGCCGTCGCGGGTAGCCGCCGTCGACCTCCTTCACCGGTTTGTGCGGGAAGCGGCGTTCGGCGTAGGCCTTCGCCGGTGAACCCTCCTGCACGTAGAGCGTCTCCACCTTGTCCTGCAACGGTTTCACCACGGTTCCGAGGAAGCCGCGACGGTCTTCGAGGTAGGGCCCGAGCACGTCTTCGCCCGCCGGGCAGACAGCCATGCAATACGCGGCCTTGTAGTTCGGCTTGAACGCGAGGCTCTGCCACATCGACACGTTCTCCGAGTCGGTCACCCTGGAGCGGAAGTCGGCGGCGTCCTCGCTGTCGGCCACGGTCTGCGCCCAGTCGGTGAAGCCGCTCATGAACTCGCGGTAGTTGTGCGTCGAACAGGAGAGGAAGTCGAACTCGCCGGTCTTCGAGATCGCCCCGATCGGGCAGGCCGCGACGCACAGCTTGCACTCCAGGCAAGGGTTGTAGTCGAGGGCTTCGCCGTGGGCGGAAACCTCGGCGTCGACCAGCAACGTCGCCAGGAGCACGAAATTGCCGAACTTCGGGTGGATGACGTTGCGGTGCAGCCCCATCGCTCCGAGACCGGCCGCGACGGCGACCGTCTTGTGCGCGACGACCCAGATCCGGCCGGGGTAGTGCTCCATCTCCATCGGGAACGTCGCCGACGGGTTGATCGCGCGGTACCCGGCGTCCTGCAGCGTCCGGACGATCGTGTGCCCCGCTTCGTTGATGATCTCGCCGCCGCGGTGGAACTCCTGGTTGGCGACACTGCGGGCGGGGGAGCGGACGTCGTCGCGGTTCATCCGCACCACGAGCGAGACGAGGGTCTTGGTGCCGGGCAGCGCGCGCTCGACGTGCTCACGCTCGCCCGCCAGATCCGGGTGGTCGAGCGAGACGGCGGCCGCGTCGTCGGCTCCGGCGGCGAGGCAGATCTCCTTGAGCCAGGCGGCGTCGATCACCGGCGACGGCTTGTCCCGTGGTTTGGCGAGCACCGCCTGTACCGACGGATGATCCGCCAGCTTCTTGGGGAGCCGGTCGGTCACAACGCCTCCAGGATGGTCGCGTTGGCCTGGCCGCCGCCTTCGCACATCGCCTGCAGGCCGTAGCGGGCGCCGTGGTGGTGGAGCGCGTCGACCAGCGTGCCCATCAGGCGGGTCCCGCTCGCGCCGAGCGGATGGCCCAGTGCGATCGCACCGCCGTGGACGTTGACCTTGGCCGGGTCGGCCCCGGTTTCCTGCTGCCACGCCAAGACGACACTGGCGAAGGCCTCGTTGATCTCGAACAGGTCGATGTCCGCCAGGCGCAGCCCCGCGCGCCGCAGCACCTTCTCCGTCGCCGGGATGACGCCGGTGAGCATGAGCAGGGGATCGGAGCCGGTGACGGCGAAACTGTGCAGGCGGGCGCGCGGCCGGAGGCCCAGTCGGGCGGCGGTCTCGCTGGAGGTGATGAGCACGGCGGAGGCGCCGTCGTTGATCGGGCTGCTGTTGCCCGCGGTCACCGACCAGTCGATCTGCGGGAATCGTTCCGAGATCCCCTGGTCCTGGAACGCGGGGCGCAGCTTGGCGAGTGTTTCGAGGTCCGTGCCCGGCCGGACGGATTCGTCGGTGGACACCCGGCCCGAGGGGGTTTCGATCGGCACGATCTGGCTCGCGAACCGTCCGAGGTCGTGCGCCCGCGCGGCCTTCCGGTGCGAGGACAGCGCGAACTCGTCCATCACCTCGCGGCTGAGTGACCATTTCGCCGCGATGAGTTCGGCGCTGATTCCTTGGGGCACCAGGCCTTCCGGGTAGCGCTCCGCGACGCCGGGGCCCAGTGCATCGGTGCCCGGCAGCACGTTGGACCACATCGGGACACGGCTCATGGACTCGACACCGCAGGCGATGACGACGTCGTACGCGCCGGCCATCACACCTTGCGCGGCGAAGTGCACTGCCTGCTGGCTGCTCCCGCACTGCCGGTCGACGGTGGTCGCGGGCACGCTGTCCGGCAGTCCGGCCGCGAGTGCCGCCCATCGCGTGACGTTCTGCGCCTGCTCGCCGACCTGGTCGACCGCGCCGCCGATGACGTCGTCGATCAGCTCGGGGTCGAGCCCGTTGCGTTCGACGAGCGCTCGCAGCGTGTGGGCGAGCAGCTGGACCGGGTGGATCTCGTGCAGGGCGCCACCGGGCTTGCCCTTGCCGATCGGGGTACGGACGGCGTCGACGATGACCGCGTCGTGCACGGCTGCCTCCAGTAGTGAGTTGGTATCTCCAACTCACTCTGGCACCGAGTGGGTTGGAAATCAAGACTCACTGGGTTTACGCTGGTCGCATGACCGAAGGACCGAGGGACTGCTCGATCGCCAACGCGATGGAGGTGATCGGGGAGCGCTGGAGCCTGCTCGCGCTGCGCGAAGTGTTCTTCGGGGCGCGGCGGTTCGATCAGATCGTCCGCAACACCGGGGCGAGCCGAGACATCCTGACCGCGCGGCTGCGGAAGCTCGTCGAGACCGGAATCCTCGAAAAGCGGCTCTACGAGGAGCATCCGCCGCGCTACGAGTACGTGCTCACCGAGGCGGGGCACGCCCTCAACCACGTCCTGCTGAACCTCATGGCGTGGGGCGACGCGTACGTCACGGAGGGACCGCCGCCGACGGTGTGGCGCCATGCGTGCGGCGAGATCCTCGCGCCGGAGACCGTATGCGCGCACTGCCACGAACCGGTGCGGGAGAAGGACATGACGCTGGTGCGGAGCACGCGTCGTTCTGCCGCCTCGTGAGTGGTAAGGGGCGGTTCTATTGAGGGATAAGTCAAACGTGGCGTGGACCCTCTTCGCTGACGCCTAAGCGCCGCTGATTGTCCACAAGGGACACTCTTCGACTGTGCGGCGTCCGTTTTATATCCATTTGTACGATCTTGGCCGAGGTCGTGAGTGGCAATGAGGGTTAGAACCCCATGTCTGAGTTCAGGACATGTCGGACAGTTGATGTTTCAGGACCTCACGGACACTGACCGGCCTGTCGGCGTGGTGACCAGG
>NZ_JBIWKX010000126.1:3674-4962 GCF_044765885.1 Amycolatopsis sp. NPDC102389 | reverse complement strand
AAGGGGTGGGATACCTCATCTTGGAACAGGCTTCCCGCTTAGATGCCTTCAGCGGTTATCCCTTCCGAACGTGGCCAACCAGCCATGCCACTGGCGTGACAACTGGCATACCAGAGGTTCGTCCGTCCCGGTCCTCTCGTACTAGGGACAGCCTTCCTCAAGTATCCTACGCGCGCGGCGGATAGGGACCGAACTGTCTCACGACGTTCTAAACCCAGCTCGCGTGCCGCTTTAATGGGCGAACAGCCCAACCCTTGGGACCTACTCCGGCCCCAGGATGCGACGAGCCGACATCGAGGTGCCAAACCATGCCGTCGATATGGACTCTTGGGCAAGATCAGCCTGTTATCCCCGGGGTACCTTTTATCCGTTGAGCGACACCCCTTCCACCAGGTGGTGCCGGATCACTAGTCCCGACTTTCGTCCCTGCTCGACATGTCTGTCTCACAGTCAAGCTCCCTTGTGCACTTGCACTCAACACCTGATTGCCAACCAGGCTGAGGGAACCTTTGGGCGCCTCCGTTACTCTTTAGGAGGCAACCGCCCCAGTTAAACTACCCATCAGGCACTGTCCCTGAACCAGATCATGGTCCGAGGTTCAGATTCCCAATCCGACCAGAGTGGTATTTCAACAACGACTCCACCAACACTAGCGTGCCGGCTTCACAGTCTCCCACCTATCCTACACAAGCCGAACCGAAAACCAATACCAAACTATAGTAAAGGTCCCGGGGTCTTTCCGTCCTGCCGCGCGTAACGAGCATCTTTACTCGTAGTGCAATTTCGCCGGGCCTGTGGTTGAGACAGCCGGAAAGTCGTTACGCCATTCGTGCAGGTCGGAACTTACCCGACAAGGAATTTCGCTACCTTAGGATGGTTATAGTTACCACCGCCGTTTACTGGCGCTTAAATTCTCAGCTTCACCCCGAAGGGTTAACCGGTCCTCTTAACGTTCCAGCACCGGGCAGGCGTCAGTCCATATACATCGTCTTGCGACTTCGCATGGACCTGTGTTTTTAGTAAACAGTCGCTTTCCGCTGGTCTCTGCGGCCACGATTCCCTAGCTTGCAAGAAGCTTCAGGAACCCTGGCCCCCCTTCTCCCGAAGTTACGGGGGCATTTTGCCGAGTTCCTTAACCACAGTTCACCCGATCGCCTTAGTATTCTCTACCTGACCACCTGTGTTGGTTTGGGGTACGGGCCGTGCACGCACTCGCTAGAGGCTTTTCTCGGCAGCATAGGATCACTCTACTTCACCTCAATCGGCTACGCATCACGTCTCAGCCTTA
>NZ_JBIWKX010000126.1:1777-3579 GCF_044765885.1 Amycolatopsis sp. NPDC102389 | reverse complement strand
ATGTGAAACACGGATTTACCTATGTTTCGGCCTACACGCTTACACCAGTACTACCACTCACTGGCGGAGCTACCTTCCTGCGTCACCCCATCACTCGACTACTACGGAATCAGATCCCACGCTCCACACAGAAACCTCCGTCCGAAGACTTCGGTAACTGGCTTTGGGTGGTTAGTATCAACCGCCTCATCCTGGGCGCACGTGCTCGGGTACGGGAATATCAACCCGTTATCCATCGACTACGCCTGTCGGCCTCGCCTTAGGTCCCGACTTACCCTGGGCGGATTAGCCTGGCCCAGGAACCCTTGGTCATCCGGCGGCAGAGTTTCTCACTCTGCATTCGCTACTCATGCCTGCATTCTCACTCCCACACCCTCCACGACTGGCTTCCGCCGCCGCTTCCCTGGATGCAGGACGCTCCCCTACCCATCCGTGCGACTAGACATCTCTTCAAGAGAGACGCCGATCTATATGCACGAATGACACAGCTTCGGCGGTGTGCTTAAGCCCCGCTACATTGTCGGCGCAGGACCACTTGACCAGTGAGCTATTACGCACTCTTTCAAGGGTGGCTGCTTCTAAGCCAACCTCCTGGTTGTCTGGGCAATCCCACATCCTTTCCCACTGAGCACACACTTAGGGGCCTTAGCTGGTGTTCTGGGCTGTTTCCCTCTCGACGACGAAGCTTATCCCCCGCCGTCTCACTGCCACACTCTCACACCACGGTATTCGGAGTTTGGTTGATTTCGGTAACCCGGTAAGGCCCCTAGACCATCCAGTAGCTCTACCCCCGTGGTGAAACATGTGACGCTGCACCTAAATGCATTTCGGGGAGAACCAGCTATCACGGAGTTTGAT
Source organism: Amycolatopsis sp. NPDC102389 (assembly GCF_044765885.1). Lineage (NCBI taxonomy): Bacteria > Bacillati > Actinomycetota > Actinomycetes > Pseudonocardiales > Pseudonocardiaceae > Amycolatopsis > Amycolatopsis sp. NPDC102389. Next base: position 2,721 of record NZ_JBIWKX010000126.1, on the reverse strand, counting down.
TGGCCTTTCACCCCTACCCACAGCTCATCCCCTCAGTTTTCAACCTAAGTGGGTTCGGCCCTCCACGTCGTCTTACCGACGCTTCAGCCTGGCCATGGGTAGATCACTCCGCTTCGGGTCTAGACCACGCGACTATATTCGCCCTATTCAGACTCGCTTTCGCTACGGCTACCCCACACGGGTTAACCTCGCCACGCAGCACTAACTCGCAGGCTCATTCTTCAAAAGGCACGCCATCACCTCAACATCACAAGGATGTGCTCGGGCTCTGACGGCTTGTAGGCACACGGTTTCAGGTACTCTTTCACTCCCCTCCCGGGGTACTTTTCATCTTTCCCTCACGGTACTAGTCCGCTATCGGTCTTCAGGAAGTATTTAGGCTTACCGGGTGGTCCCGGCAGATTCACAGCAAATTCCACGAGCTCGCTGCTACTCGGGAACACCAGACAAACAATCCACAACGTGTTTTCGCGTACGGGACTCTCACCCACTCCGGTCGCCCATCCCAAGGCGTTCCACTAACACGCGTAACCGTTCCGAGGACTGTCAGATCCTCGACGCTGGGTCCCACAACACCACACACACAACGCCTGACAGCTTGACATGTGCATGGTTTAGCCTCTTCCGCTTTCGCTCGCCACTACTCACGGAATCACGGTTGTTTTCTCTTCCTACGGGTACTGAGATGTTTCACTTCCCCGCGTTCCCTCCACACACCCTATATATTCAGATGCGGGTAACACCACATAACTGGTGCTGGGTTTCCCCATTCGGAAATCCTCGGATCACAGCTCGGTTGACAGCTCCCCGAGGCATATCGCAGCCTCCCACGTCCTTCATCGGCTCCTGAAGCCAAGACATCCACCATGTGCCCTTAACAACTTGACCACAAAGATGCTCGCATCCACTCTACAGTTCTCAAACACCACACCAGAAACAAACTC
>NZ_JBIWKX010000125.1:0-5102 GCF_044765885.1 Amycolatopsis sp. NPDC102389 | reverse complement strand
ACGCCACTCACGACCCGCGCTTGACCAGGGCCGAAGGCTCCTTTCACCGCATTAGACGCGGCGAAGGGAGCCTTCATCCCACCATCGGCCTGCCCGAGAACAAGCCACGTTTGACCTTCGGCTCAATACACTCACGACCCCAGGGAAAACCGGTCATGTGAGCATCAAACGGTCACCCTGGCGCCAGTAACGGTCCTGTGTGGACACTCAAGGTGTGGCAGGGCGCCTTCGACGCCCGTGCCTCGCGCCGAAGGCCTCCTTGCTCGCGGTCTCACCACGACACGTTTGACTTTCGGCTCAATAACCGTCGACACCGCCGCGCTTGTTCGCTCCTGCTGCGCGTGAAGGCCCCCTTCCCTCGGCTGAACCGAGGGAAGGGGGCCTTCACGCGTGCCAGGGCTGGTGGTGTTGCTGAGGCTGAGGTGGCGATCGCGTAGTCCGTGAAGGCCTCCTTCCCTACCTTCAGGGTAGGCAAGGAGGCCTTCACGGATCTGCGACCGCGAGCCTGTGACTCGGCGGCTCGGAGCACGAGCGGCGGGGGATCGTGAACGAATGGGGTCTTCGCCGCGACGAAAGGGAGAGTGAGCCCGTTCACACCCGTCTCGCCGCCCTGTCCGGCCCGTAAGTGGCTTGGTGCACACCGTTCGTTCTCGGGTGCCGGACGTTCGTGCCGGACGGATTGACCACGCGTTCCGCTGCCCCGCAGGCTCCTTCCACAGCACGGGGCGCCGGTGGCGGTCAGCATTTTCCCGGCGTCCCGTGCGATCGAACGTGGCAGCGCGACGAAGTCCGGAATGAGAGGTGAAACCGTGGTTCTTCCGTCAAAGATGCCTCAGCTCGCAGACCTCGATCTGCTGCTCTCGGTGGAAAGCCACGGGAGTGTGGGAAAGGCCGCGCAGGCGCACAGCCTTTCCCAGCCCGCCGCCAGTATCCGGATCAGCGCGATGGAACGGCGCCTCGGGCTCAAGCTGCTGGAGCGCTCTCCCGCCGGTTCGAAGCTCACCGAAGACGGGCAGATGCTGGCGAAGTACGCCCGCAATGTCATGCAGGCGGCGCGAGAGCTGCTCGAATTCGGTTCCGGGGCAAGGTCTTCCGACGCGAAACGGCTCCGGATCGCGGGCAGCCCGGCGGTTTCCGAGCATCTGATCCCCGACTGGCTGAACCGTTCGGGCTTCTCGTTCGGTGAGGCGCGCGTCGAAGTCCAGACGGGCAGCGTGGAGACACTGCACCGGCTGATCCGCGCGAGCCACGTCGATCTCGCGTTCATCGACGGCTGGTGCCATGCCGGCGGTCAAGGGCGGGAACAGTCCCGCGACGACCTGATGACCCGGTACATCTGCGACGACAAGCTGGCCGTGGTGGTCGGCTCGCGGCACCCGTGGGCGGCGCGGCACAGCCCGTTGACGGTGTCGGAGCTGGCGGCCGCCCCGCTCGTGCTGCGCGAGCGCGGCTCGGGGCTGCGCGAATTCACCGACGAACTGCTGGGGACTGCGAGTGCCCCGCGCGGTTACGTCGAATTCCCCTCCAGCGCCGCGATCAAGCAGGCGGTCGCGACCAGCAGGCGGGTGACCGTGCTGAACGTCTCCACCGTGCGGTCCGAACTCGCGGAAGGACGGCTGCATCTGGTGACCGTCGACCAGGAGATGCCGGCCAAACCCATTTACGCGACCTGGAGCGAACGCCGCGGTCTCCCGGACCACGCGAAGGAATTGCTGGAGATCGCGGTGTCCAAGGGCAGCCCGATGCCGCCGGTCGTCGTGCCGGGGCAGAAACCGCGCACGGTCGATTGGCGGAAGCGAAAGCTCTCGCGAGAGCCCAGCTTGGCGGTCGACGGACACGGATCGATGACCTGAATCAAGCTCTCGCGCAAATGTCACACCATCCGGTGTCCGATACAGGAGGAGCAACAGTAGATGTCAGCCCTGAACAAGATCGCGCGCACGATGGTCTCCGGCAGGCGCGGAATCCTCGCCGCTGACGAGAGCATCGGGACGATGTCCGCCAGGCTGGAGAAGGTGGGCGTCGAAGCGACCGCGGAAAACCGCCGGGTGTACCGGGAACTGATCGTCACGACGCCGCGGCTCTCGGAGTCCGTCAGCGGGATCATCCTCGCGGACGAGACGTTCCACCAGAAGGTGACCGACGGGCGCACGTTCCCGCAGTTCCTCGACGACATCGGGATTCTCACCGGGATCAAGGTCGACACGGGAGCGAAGCCGCTGGCGGGTTCGCCGTCGGAGAAGATCACCGAGGGCCTCGACGGCCTGCGTGAGCGAGTGACCGACTACGTGCGGCTCGGCGCGACGTTCGCCAAGTGGCGCGCGGTGATCACGATCGGCGAGGACGAGCCCTCGGCCCGCGCGGTGCGGGCGAACGTGCACGCCCTGGCGCGGTACGCCGGTCTCTGCCAGGAGGGCGGCCTGGTGCCGATCGTCGAGCCCGAGGTCCTGATGGACGGCGACCACTCGCTGGAGCGATGCCGTCAGGTGACGACGTCCGTGCTGGAGTCGCTGTTCGAGGAACTCGACCTGATGCGGGTGCAGCTCGACGGCATCGTCCTCAAGCCGAACATGGTGGTCGCCGGGACCGGCAGCCCGAAGCAGCCCACGGTGGCCGAGGTCGCCCAGGCCACGGTGGAGACGCTGCGGGAGACCGTGCCGTCGTCCGTGCCGGGGATCGCGTTCCTTTCCGGTGGGCAGAGCCCGGAGGTGGCGACGCAGCACCTCGGGGCGATGCAGAAGCTCGACCCGCTCCCCTGGGAGCTCACCTACTCGTTCGGACGGGCGCTCGTCGGGCCCGCGCTGGAGGCATGGCGGGGCGACGAGGCCAACCGCGTCGCCGCCCAGAACGCGCTCTCCGAACGAGCGGTCGCGAACGCTGCCGCCCGCTAACGCGTTCGCGTCCGCTTGAAGGCGACCGGTCCGGCTACGCGGACAGCCGGGCCGGTCGCCCGCGGTGCTGTTTTCCTTGCTCGGCCGAGTGAATTGAGAACGATGAAAACTCACGGATGGGACATCCCCGGTCGTCCGGGGACGGCGACGGAGGGCTCCGGTCAGGCTCTCGCGCTCGAACTCGTGCGCGTCACCGAGTCGGCCGCGATCGCGGCGGGCGGGTGGGTCGGGCTCGGGGAGGACGACAGCGCCAAGGCCGCCGCCAGCCACGCGATGCGCGAACTCCTCGGGTCCGTGCGGATGCGCGGCGTCGTGGTGGCCGCACCGGTCTTGCTCGCCGGTGAGGACGTCGGGAGCGGGGACGGCCCCGCGTGCGATGTCGCGATCACCGCGGGCGACGGCGCGCTCTCGCCGGTCAAGGACGTGCCGTACTCCCTGTCGGCGATCGCGGTGGCCGAACGCGGCGCGTTGTTCGACCCGTCGCCGGTCGCCTCGATGGAGAAGCTGGCCGTCGGTCCCGACTGCGTCGACGTCGTCGACATCCGCCGCCCGGTGGCGGAGAACCTGCGAGCGGTGGCCAAGGCCAAGGACATTCGCGTGTCGGACGTCGTCGTCGGCGTGCTCAACCGGCCGCGGCACCGGCACCTCGTGCACGAGATCCGCGACGCGGGCGCGCGGGTCCATCTGCTGGAAGGCGGTGACGTCTCCGGCGCGATCGCGGTGGCGCGTCCCGAGAGCCCGGTGGACATCCTGCTGGGCGCCGGGGGAGCGGCCGAAGGGGTCCTCGCCGCGGCCGCCCTGACCTGTTCGGGTGGCGCGCTGCAGGCCCGGCTGCCGGAAGGGAAGGTCCTCCACACCGAAGACCTCGTGGGTGGGGAGGACATCCACTTCTGTGCCACGGGCGTGACCGGAAGCGAGTTGCTGCGAGGCGTCCAGTACTACTCCGGCCGCGTCACCACCCATTCCCTGGTGATGTCTTCGAAGCCGGAGACGGTGCGGATGGTGAAGTCCGAACGCCCGCACGCCGGCCGGCGCGAGCAGGAGGGGCGCCGGACGGCATGACGGGTGATCCGCTCATCGCGCGGTACCGCGGGCTGATCTGCGACCTCGACGGCGTCGTCTATCGCGGTCCCACGGCCGTTCCCCAAGCGGTGGAGACCTTGAACCGCGTGACGGCGCGGAGCATCCCGGTCGTTTTCGCGACCAACAACGCTTCTCGCCCGCCCGAGGACGTGACCGACCATCTCCGCGGGCTGGGAGTCGCCCCGCGGGGATGGTCGGTGGTCACCAGTTCGCAGGCGGCCGCGGCCCACCTGGCGGAGCGGCTGGAGCGGGGAGCGCCGGTGTTCGCGGTGGGAGGCCCGGGTGTCGCCCGCGCGCTCACCGAGGCCGGGTTGACCCCGGTCCGCGTCGAGGATCTGGACGGCGCGCCGGTCGAGGCCGTCGTGCAGGGGCTGGGAACCGACGTCACCTGGCGCGAGCTGGCGGCGGTGGGCAGGCTCGCCGACGCGGGAGCCACCTGGGTGGCCACGAACGTCGACCTCACGTTGCCCACGCCGTACGGACGGGCTCCGGGCAATGGCGCGCTGGTCGCCTTGGTGCAGACCGCCACCAGCGCTTCTCCTTACGTGGTGGGAAAACCGCGGGCGGCGCTGTTCGACCTGGCGCGTATCCGGCTCGGTACCGCTCAGTCCGAGACCCTGGTGTGCGGGGACCTGCTGAGCACGGACATCGAGGGCGCCAACTCGGCCGGCCTCGACTCGCTCTTCGTCCTGAGCGGCGCCTCCCGCCTCCGCGATCTGGCCTTCGCCGAGCCGTCCGCGCGGCCGACCTACGTCGCCGCTGATTTGAGCGGGCTGCTCGCGCCGGGAACGCCTCTGCGGGCGGGTACCCCGGGCTCTGACCTGTTGCGGTCCGTCGTCACCACGGCTTGGGCCGTTCGTGACGCGGGTGGCGAGGTCTCCGAGGAGGACGGCCTCTGGGAGAAGATCGAACGACAGCTCGGGCTCGTCGAGGAGGCTTGACGCACTTTCGACTGTCCACAAGGGACACATTTCCGGACGAAATGCCTGATTTGGGGCTTTCATGCGGGGGTCGTGAGTGGCAAGTGTCGTTATTTGAGCCGAAGGTCAAACGTGGCGTGTTCTTGGGCGGGCCGATGGTGGGATGAAGGCTCCCTTCGCCGCGTCTAATGCGGTGAAAGGAGCCTTC
>NZ_JBIWKX010000124.1:0-5591 GCF_044765885.1 Amycolatopsis sp. NPDC102389 | reverse complement strand
GAACACCACGCCACAGAAACTCACCTCCAGCTCCACAGCCCCATTTTCAACGTCGTCGGCTACCTATGCTCCTGCTTACACGCCGCCTCTCAGCACCACGCCTGTTACAGATAGCGACCAGGCGACGCCGCAAGAACAGGAGGTCGACGCCAAGGTCGCGGCAGCGGGGTTGACCGTCACTGACTACCCGTCCGCGCACCTGTTCGTGAAGGCCGCATGCGACACCTTCCCCGGGCTGAGCAACGCGACCGACGGCGGCGTGGACCCCAGCGAATGGCTCGACGGCAACGCCACCAGAGACACCAATGGCGCACGCGTCCATCAGATCGGAATCCCCATCCTCTGTCCCACTTTCGCCAAGGACATCGACGCGGCACTCAAGGGACTTGCGACAAAGTCGGATGGCACCTACGAAGTCGGTCAGGGACCGGGCAAGATCGCACCGGGCAAATGGAAAGCCGTCCGGGCAGCCAACGACTGCTACTGGGAACGCACCAGCGCAACGGGCGACATCATCGACAACAAGTTCGTCACCCACGCGACGACCATGATCATCAACGTACGACGCACTGACGGCAGCGTCACGTTCCAAGGCTGTCCCAAGATGCAGTTCGTCAAGTAAGTAGACCTGCCGAGTCGACAACTGCTGCACTCGGTTGGCACTCACTGCTCCTGGCCAAGGCTGCCGAGTACCGGCGCACCCGGGCGAGTGGAGCCCTCTGGTTCACAGAACTGACCCGCCGCTGGACTCCTTGCACACCGAGCGTAGTTCATGCAGTTCAGGAACGCGGATTGCCGGTTCGCACTCGGAAGATTTCCGGTTCTTTTCCGGTAGATTACCGGTTCGATTGCCCGGTGTTTGTCCCCACGAGCCGTCAAGATCACCCCACGTGAAGTAAGGGGATGATGCTCGTGGTTTTCGCTGTCCGTTGTCTTAGCGGGCTGTCTGCTCGTGATCGGCCGTATGCGGCTCTGCGCCGCGGCCCAGCGATTAGCGTCGCCGTCTGCCCGGCCGAATAGAATGTGGCACCTATCTGCTGGTTCGATCCCGCTGCGAGCATTGGCCCTCGAACGGATGGTTGTGGTAACAAATTCTGGACAGTCGGCTTCGCCCCGACTGACGGTGGTCGGCTCCGCCGATACTTCTGGCGGTGCTGCGGGACTCCGGGCGGTAATCATCGATGGCACGGCAGAGCTCACCGTTGGCGGGATGGCAGCGGGCGGGTTCGGGGTTGAGACCGCAAAGTCGTTCATGGCGGACGAGCCAGCCGGGCGGCTGTGGTTTGTACTGGCATTTGTCTCGGGAATCGCTCTGGTTGCCCTGGGCCTGTGGCTGCGAGGGCGAGCAAGTCGCCAGGTGCGGGTCGGCATCGTCGTCACTGCATCAGACGCTCGGCGTGGGATAGCTCGCGCCCATCAGCTGGAGCAGCAGGCGGAGAAGTACAGCCAAAGCACGTGCACCATCACCCTGAAGACCAGCATCGAGTTGTCCGGTGACGGCGTCTGGGACCGACAGTTGGTCGACGCCCTTGCCGACGAGACCTTGTCAGCAACCATGATGGCCGAACGCATAACACCCGATGCCTTCAGGATCAATCTGATCCCCACCATGCCGTTACACGTTGCGTTCTGGTTCGGCGCCCGACTGGGGTACACCCACGCCCGCGAGGTGGTCGTGCACGCTATCCGGCAGGCGGATGGCGCACCCGCATACTTCGCAGCGACGTCGCTGCGCGCGATCGACTCCAGCGTCGAACCGCTGGATGTCGACCGACTTGAAGCCATCGACGACGGTGACCCGAACAAGGTCGCCCTCGCGCTGGACCTGCAGGGCCGCGGCGACCAGTTCTTCGACCAGGTGATGGCGTCTTGCCACCAGCATGGCTTCGGCTACCTCCTCCGGCTCCGAAGTGCGACGTCACGATTGGTCGAGAACAACACAACCTTCACCGGGGTTGTGGAGCAGACCTGCCGCGCCTGGCGGGAGGCACCGCTGACCGCCGGCGCCCGAACCGGCCACCACGCGATCTTCCTCAGCGGACCGGCCGCGATCGCAGTCGCTCTCGGTGCTCAACTCGCGCCGCCCGAGCACGGACAATGGACCGCGTTCACCTTCGACGCGACCAGCAATTCTTACGAACCCTTCCCAGCCCGAGCCGCGGTCTGACATCGAGGTTCGCGGTGTGGAGACCCTCGCCACTCAGACCTACACTCGGGCGCTCAGCGCCGGACAAACTACTTGGTTCATACTGCCTCTACCCGAGCAGTGTTTCACCGAAACGCCTCACTGAGCCGGTACGCCAAGGCGATTGCCGCTGGCCAGCCGGCGTCGACGAAGGCATGCAGAACTGATCGTATTGCAGTGAGCAAACTGTCATCTGCGACCACGCTTGCACGGAACTCAGCGAGATAGCGTTCGATGAGTGCGGTCGTCTCCGAGGCAGCGATCTGGTCGTAGGTGTAGTTGTCGCCGGTGCCGACTGCTACAGCAGCAACGTGGAAGGCTTTTGCGGGGTCAGCCGGGGCAAGGTTGCTGAGAGCTTCAATTAAGGAGTGGGTGATCGAGGGGTGCTTGAAGTGCGCGAGACCAGCCAGAGCGGACAATGCTCTGGCGACGAAATCCTGGTCGGGAACGCCGTTTTTGCCGTTGAGCGCCGAGGCATAGTTGATGTTGCGGGTGAGCGCATCCGCTGTGATGTAAACCCTGCCCATTAGATCGTTATGAGCGTCCGATTGGCGTATACGCGCCAGTGAGCCGATTGCGGTATCCAGCATGTCGAAGGCTCGCGCCCGCTCCGTGCCCTGTTCTGGCGGTAGCTCGAGCCAGGCCCGTAGATGGGAGAGTGCTTGCCCGGCCGCTGTCGTGGCTGCTGGTTCGGCCAGCCAGGTCTGTGTGAGTTCCAGGGCAGCAGGGGTGCGGTACCGGATGACTAGCGTGAGGGTGAGCGCGGCGAAGATTTCGAGCGACTCGATTTGCTCTGGCGCGCTCTCGGTTTCAGTCAGAAGAACTGACCAAGGTTCCTTCCCGACCAGCGACGACAAAATTGAGTCGACTTCTTCGGGCCGCTCTGCGACGTATCTGAGCAGTTCCCGAACCAGACGCGCAGACACGAGTGGATGCGGTTCTCGCAGAAGGTGATCGCGAACAAGTTTGAATCCCGCTTCATCGTTCAGTGCAAGTAGGTGTGCCACCTGAGCGACATGGAGCCGGTTGACATCATCAGTGTCCTCGAGCCCAGCGGTGAGTACCAAGCGAACCGGTTCGGCGAAGTCTGACGACCGCCAGGCTGGCTGACACCATAGGTAGGTCAGCGTGCTTACGGCAGTTCGTGTCGGGGTCGGTGTCCACGACATCATTGCTGTGCACCTCCCTTTTCTGGGCTTCCGCCTTGCCGAGCCGCAGCGAACAGCAGCGGCATCATCAAGGCTGCCAAGTCAGACTCGGGCGCCAACGGCGCGGCACGAACGAGGTGTTCGATCGCCCGGAAGACCAACTCGGCTCCAGGCTCGTCGTACTCCGGGCCACCGACACCGACTGCCAGCGCCTGACGAAGTGCATGCTCCAGGGCCGATACGTGTTCCGACTCGAGGTTCGGGGGAAGCGCGTCGACGATCTGACGAAGGGTATCGAGCGCCTCGCGTTGCTGGGGATCGGTCAGCGCAGTGCCCTGGTCTTCGAGATAATCGTTCAACGTCAAGGGCTCGACGATCGCAGTGGGATGCTGTGGTCGGAGGATCGAGGGAGGATCTCCGGCCTTCTCCTGCTGCCGTACCCGCTCGGCCAGCGACGTGTCCTGGATCTTCTCGAGGTCGAGGCAGCCGGCGAGTTGGTCGAGCAGTCTTTCCGTTCCCTCGTCGGATGCCTTTACAAGATGTATAGGTGCAGAGAGGATCGCTCGTTCAAGCTCTCGCTGTTGGGCAGTCGAAAGCGTGGGCCCGACCGCCCGGATTAGCGTTCCGGCGGCGGCGCGTGTACCTGAGTGTGCGAGGAGCCCGCCGGACCCTAGGGTCGGCAGGAATGCATGCCCTAGGCGGGTTGGTTTCTCCGCCGCAGCGGACAGGACTGACTGCCAGGCTTCCGGATGTCGGATTCGCGCAACCAGGTCTTCCACGAGCGCACCAAGTTCGACGGCCGGCAGGTCAAGGTTCGGCAGGGCGTCCGCGAAGACCGAGGCGATTGTCTCGGCGACCCCGTGGCCGGGTCCGTATTTGAGTGTTCGACCGATCAGGTCAATCTGGCCCTCGACAGTCCGGAACGTAATGGGGTAGCCGGGTGCGTCGCCATCACACGGCAACGCCGCCTCCAGGACATCAACAGCTCGTGCGATCCCCGCGGCGCGGATGAATCCAGGCATGACCCGACCAACCGCGTACTTGGCCGCGTCGAGCTCCTGTTTGGGTGTCGTCGACATTGAGACGATGCCCTGGAATAACGGAATAGCGTCTTGGCTGTCCTCATCGCTTCGAAGGACCCTCGAGAGCAGATCACGGGCCAAGTCGGGATCAGCACCGGCGATTGTCTCGACTGCGTCCACGAAGCGGAAGAGGTACTGCGGCGGCCACAACGCGGTAATGGCGGGTTGCAGTGTTTGTCGAAGAACGCTTCCGTGTGCATAATCAATGGCGATGGCCTGGGGCAGGAACCGAGCGACGGAACTCCCTAATGCTTCTCGTTCGGCGGGCGCATCGAGAGCGACACGCATTAACGCCGCAACGCAATTCGCCCACACAGCGGCGGCAGGTGCCTGGGGTTTCATCGGCTGCAGCGTGTCGACTTTGATCAAGAGACGGTTGATTTGGTTGACTAGCGTCCGGTCGAAGGTCTTCTGCACCTGCGCGATGCCTTCGGCGAGCACTTCGGCCCACAACTCGATCTTGTCACGGTTTCGCCGCCGGACGGCTTCGTCGTTCGTATCGAGAACTCCGGCTATCCAACCCGTGACAATCGAGAACGTCGCAGGGTCGCTGGCCGACAGACCGACGAGCCATTGCACGTCGGCGCTGACGTCAGCTTCCGAGACGAATATGCGGACGGCCGCGACGCCAGCCAAGCTGTCACCGTGTCGAGCTATAGCTGCCACCACCGCGGCGAAGGTCGAGCGATCGTTGTCAAGATGCCAGAGATCTGCCAGGTGGAGGTCGATGCTGGGCCGTGCAACGAGCACCAGGTTCGGGTCCTCCCTCAACCTGGGCACGAGCTGTGAATCGTCATCGCCGGCCAGGATGAGCGCGGCGACGCTGTAGTCGAAAAGGATGTGATGGGAGTAGGCCATCGAGGGTGATCCGCCGGCCTTCAACCTGCTCGGGACCTCGTTGACGACTCCGTCCCGGACGAGCCCGGTTCTCGCGTCGAGTAGCCCATCGGGGACACACGCACCGCTCGCGCGGAGTACCCGACTTTCCAGCATCGTGACGCTGAGCCGTTCCAAGACCCGGAGACGAGCCGGGCTGTCGGTGTGCCGTGTCACGCGCACGGCCCAGTATTTCTGCAGCAGCTCGAGCTGATCGCGAGCTGCTGCCAGTGAGGCCCGGCTGACACCCGACACCAACAGCTCGCAGGCGAGGCGTAAGTTGAACGGGTTGCGCACGAG
>NZ_JBIWKX010000123.1:0-6645 GCF_044765885.1 Amycolatopsis sp. NPDC102389 | reverse complement strand
GGGGTGGGGGGGGGGGTTGGCGCGGGGGGGGCCCCGGGCGTCCGGGGCGGGGGGGGGTTTGGGGTGGTTGTGGTTTTACACCCCCCCCCCCCCCCCCCCCCCCCCACTTGACCGGGCGGCCGACCGGTACATCCCAGAATTCGGGACGCCATAAGGCTTTTCGCAACGCGGGAGACATCTCCGGGCAACGAATCGGCCCGAAAGTGGGCCACGCCACCCGTCCGCAGGGCGATATTCACTCGATAGGGTGGTGCATATCGGACAATTCACCAGTTTCCTGGTGATCATGCTCGCCAGTTCGAAGAAGCCCAAACCCCTCGCCGTGCTTCGTCACGACCTGCCGGCCTCGTTGGTGGTGTTCCTCGTCGCCGTCCCGCTTTCACTCGGGATCGCTCTCGCGTCAGGGGCGCCGATCGTCGCGGGGCTGATCGCGGCCGTGGTGGGAGGTGTGGTCGCCGGAGCCCTCGGCGGCTCCCCGCTTCAGGTGAGCGGCCCGGCCGCCGGCCTGACGGTGATCATGGCCGAAACCATCGCGACCTTCGGCTGGGCGACCACCTGCGCGATCACCGTCGCCGCGGGCGCGCTGCAGATCCTGCTGGGGCTCAGCCGCATCGCCCGCGCGGCGCTCGCCATCTCACCCGCCATCGTCCACGGCATGCTCGCCGGGATCGGTGTCACGATCGTCCTCGGCCAGCTCCATGTCGTGCTGGGCGGATCGGCGCAGAGTTCGGCGCTCGAGAACATCGCCGAACTGCCCGCGCAGGTCGTCGGCCACCACGACACCGCCGCGTTGATCGGCGTGCTCACGATCGGTGTCCTGCTGCTGTGGCCGCGGCTGCCCGAATCCGTCCGCAAGGTGCCCGGCCCGCTCGCCGCGATCGCGCTGGTGACCGTGCTGTCCGTCGCCACCGGCATGACCCTGCCCCGCGTCGACCTGCCGGGTGATCTGCTCAACATCCGCTTCGCGCCCGAATTCCCGGACGCGGGCTGGGGCGCGTTCGCCCTCGCGGTCGTCACCATCGCCCTGATCGCGAGCGTGGAAAGCCTGCTGTCGGCCGTCGCCGTCGACAAGATGCACACCGGGCCGCGCTCGAACCTCGACCGTGAGCTGATCGGGCAGGGCGCCGCGAACATGACCTCCGGCGCGCTGGGCGGTCTCCCGGTCACCGGGGTGATCGTCCGCAGCTCGACCAACGTCGCCGCCGGTGCCCGCACCAGGATGTCCGCGATCCTGCACGGCGTCTGGATCCTGGTGTTCGTCGCCGCGTTCGCCGGGCTCATCCAGAACATCCCGCTCGCCGCGCTGGCCGGCCTGCTCGTCCACGTCGGCGCGAAACTGGTGAACCCCGGCCATATGAAGCAGGTCCTCAAACACGGCGACCTGGGGCTGTACCTGGTGACGCTCGCCGGTGTCGTCGTCTTCGACCTGCTCACCGGCGTCCTGCTCGGGATCGCGCTTTCGGTGCTGCTGATGCTGCGGCGCACGGTGTGGTCCGGGATCCACGCCGAACGCGACGGCGACGAATGGCGCGTCGTCGTCGAAGGCGTCCTGACGTTCCTTTCGGTGCCGAGGCTCAGCCGGGTGCTCGCGACCGTGCCTGGCGGCGCGAAGGTGACCCTGGAACTGGTCGTCGACTACCTCGACCACGCCGCCTTCGAGAGCCTTTCGAACTGGCAGCAGGGGCACGAACGCAGTGGTGGGAAGGTGACCGTCGACGAGGTCGGGCACCCGTGGTTCGCCAACGGCAAATCCGGCGATCCCACGCTGACCCGCACGGACGCGGCGCGTTCGGTGCCGCGGTTCCTCGCGCCGTGGTCCGACTGGCAGGCCAAGGACGTCGAGGTGCCCGGCCAGCGCGGCGGGCCCACCCTGCGCGGGGCGACCGAGTTCCAGCGGCGCACCGCCGCGCTCATGCAGCCCGCGCTCAGCAAGCTGGCCGGTGGCCAGTCGCCGCACACCCTGTTCATCACCTGCGGTGACGCGCGGATCGTGCCGAACATGATCACCACGAGCGGTCCCGGCGACCTGTTCACCGTGCGCAACATCGGGAACCTGGTGCCCGCCCGCCGGGCCGATCCGTCGATGGGCGCCACCGTCGAGTTCGCCGTCGGCGTGCTGAAGGTGCGCGAGATCGTGGTCTGCGGTCATTCCGGCTGCGGTGCGATGCAGGCACTGGCCACCGGAGCCCCGGACGGCGCGCCGATGCTGGCCTCCTGGCTGCGGCACGCCGAGCCGAGCGCGAACCGCGAGGGCCCGGTGACCCTCGACGGCGAACGCCCGGACACCGAGGTCGACCGGCTGGCGCTCAAGAACGTGCTGCAGCAGCTGGAGCACCTGCGCCACTATCCGCTGATCGCCGAGGCGGAGGCGCGCGGTGAGCTGCATCTGACCGGGATGTACTTCGACGTCGGGGCGGCGCAGGTCTACCTGTCGGACGGCGAGGGCCCGGCGTTCGCGCCGGTAGGTGCGGTCACCACATCCGGGGGCTAACGGAAGCCGTCCAGCGCGACTCGATCCGGACCCACTAACCCAGACCCCGCCCCGCCACCACCCTCAATGGAGAGGCTGCGCCCCGCAGACTAGATTCAGTGCACGTGAGCATGCTGGTCATGACCGGCACCGGTACGGGTGTCGGCAAGACGATCTCCACCGCCGCCATCGCCGCTCTGGCCGCAGGTCAGGGCCAGCGTGTCGCCGTGCTGAAACCGGCGCAGACCGGAGTGGGCCCGGACGAGCCGGGCGACCTCGCCGACGTGATCCGGCTCGCCGGTCCGGTCACCACCCGTGAACTGCGGAGATACCCGGATCCGCTGTCGCCGGAGGCGGCCGCCAGGCTCTCGGGACTGCCGACGCTGGCCCCGAGCGAGATCGCCGCCGCGGCGAGCGACCTCGACGGCGAACACGACCTGACCCTCATCGAGGGCGCGGGCGGGCTGCTGGTCCGGTTCGACGCCGACGGGGCCACGCTGGCCGACGTCGCCTGGTCGCTGGGCGCGCTGGTCATCATCGTCGCCGAGGCCGGGCTGGGCACGCTCAACGCGACCGCCCTGACCGCCGAGGTCGCCACCAAACGCGGGCTCACCGTGGCCGGGGTGATCATCGGAGCGTGGCCCGACGAGCCGGATCTGGCGGCGGTGTCGAACCTGGCGGACCTGCCGGTCGCCGCCGGGGCCCCGCTGCTGGGCGTGCTGCCCGCCGGGCTGGGCACGGCCGGGCCCGAGGAGTTCGCCGACCGGGCCAAGGCGGGTCTCTCGCCGTGGTTCGGCGGGGAGTTCGACCCGGAATGCTTCGTCGGCCGCGCCTCGGCACAGAAGTGACCTGCGTCGCTGTGGCCGAGGCACCCGGTCGTGCACGATGATGTGCCTTCGCTTCACCGCCCCACCCCGAACAGGAGCCGCCTCGTGACCACTGCCCCGGAGACCGTCGACATCCTCGCCGTGGCGCGTGACCAGGTCCTCGAGCGTGGTGTCGGCCTCGGCGAGGAGCAGATCCTCGAAATCCTGCGCCTCGACGACGACCACCTGACCGACCTGCTGGCGCTGGCCCACGAGGTCCGGATGCGCTGGTGCGGCCCCGAGGTCGAGGTCGAGGGCATCATCAGCCTCAAGACGGGCGGCTGCCCGGAGGACTGCCACTTCTGCTCGCAGTCCGGCCGCTTCCCGACGCCGGTGCGGTCGGCGTGGCTGGACATCCCCGGCCTGGTCAAGGCCGCCCGGCAGACCGCCGAGACCGGCGCGACCGAGTTCTGCATCGTCGCCGCCGTCCGCGGCCCCGACAAGCGGCTGCTCTCGCAGGTCCGCGAGGGGATCAAGGCCATCCGCGAGGACGGCAACGACATCCAGATCGCCTGCTCGCTCGGCATGCTCACCCAGGAGCAGGTCGACGAGCTCGTCGAGATGGGCGTGCACCGCTACAACCACAACCTGGAGACCGCGCGCTCGCATTTCGCGAACGTCGTCACCACGCATACGTGGGAAGAGCGCTGGGAGACCCTGCGCATGATCCGCGAGGCGGGCATGGAGGTCTGCTGCGGCGGCATCATCGGCATGGGGGAGAGCATCGAACAGCGCGCCGAGTTCGCCGCGCAGCTGGCCGAGCTGAACCCGGACGAGTGCACGATGAACTTCCTCATCCCGCAGCCGGGCACGCCGTACGAGGGATACGAGGTCGTCGAGGGCAAGGACGCGCTGCGCACCGTGGCCGCGTTCCGGCTGGCGATGCCCCGTCCACTGCTCCGCTTCTCCGGCGGCCGTGAGCTGACCTTCGGGGACCTGGGCACCAAACAGGGCATGCTCGGCGGCATCAACGCGATCATCGTCGGCAACTACCTGACCAACCTCGGCCGCCCGGCCACCGCGGACCTGGCGATGCTCGACGAGCTGAAGATGCCGGTGAAGGCCATCAGTGACGTCCTCTGACCGGCCGTCGTTCTGCGTCCACTGTGGACAGCCGTCCGACGGTGGCGCGGAACATCCGGACTGCCACAACCCGAGAACGGCGCTCGAACCGCCGCGCTACTGCACGTACTGCGCGCGGCGGATGGTCGTCCAGATCACCCCGGTCGGCTGGACCGCCCGGTGCAGCCGTCACGGTGAACTCGCCGG
The DNA here is from genome assembly GCF_044765885.1 of Amycolatopsis sp. NPDC102389. Classification (NCBI taxonomy): domain Bacteria; kingdom Bacillati; phylum Actinomycetota; class Actinomycetes; order Pseudonocardiales; family Pseudonocardiaceae; genus Amycolatopsis; species Amycolatopsis sp. NPDC102389. Next base: position 2,040 of record NZ_JBIWKX010000123.1, on the reverse strand, counting down.
CTGACTTCCCGCATTCAGAGGACGAAACGCGGTGGAGGCGCGTGCGCTGGGGGCGGCATTGGTTACGCTCTGCACAAGCAGCACGAGGGAGGAGTCCGGGGTTGGGCGAGACGACCGGTAAACCGGCGCACCTGTCTTCCAGTGTGCCCGACCCGTGGTCGGTGCCCGTGCTGCCGAGGCCGCGCCGCCCGTATCCCAAGGTCGTCGTCAAGGCCGACCTGCTGCCGGCGGTCAGCGTTCTGTCCACGGCCGGGCTGCTCGGCTTCCCGCTGGCCTGGTTGTGGGCGCGGCTCGCGCCGCCCCAGCGGATGCGGGTGATCAACGACCACGGCGGCCTCGCCCCGCTGGAGCTGGAGAGCTGGCACCGCTTCGACGACCTCGCCGTCTACGGTTTCCTCGCGCTCGGCGCCGGGCTGCTGATCGGCATCGTGACCTGGCTGCTGCGCGAGCGCCGCGGCCCGGTCGTGCTGATCGCCGCGACCGGCGGCGCGACCCTCGCGGGCTGGCTGGGGACGACGATGGGCCTCTCGTTCGCCAACGGGCGCTACGAGATCGGCGCGGCCCCCGCCGTCGGCGACGTCATCGCGAAGGCGCCGCAGATCGAATCCCCGTGGATCATGCTCGCCGCGCCGCTGATGACCACGCTGGCCTACACCCTCCTGACCGCGTGGAACGGGCGGGAAGACCTGGGCCGTCGCCTCGGCTGACGAATTTCCTCTAGGGTGGGCGGCAACTTCTCTAGGGGGCTTTCTCTTGACCGACGACATCGAGGTTTCCCGGCACAACGCCGTCCGCTTCCCGGGTATCAGCCCGCGCGCGTATGAACACCCCGTCGACCGCGGCGCCTTGGCGACACTGCGCGCGGTCCCCGGCTTCGCTCAGGTCGTGAAGGCGGTTTCGGGCTTCTACGCCGAACGCGGCGAGCGGCTCATGGCGCTCGCCTCCGGGATCCGGGTCGGCCCGAAGCAGTATCCGGAGCTGGACAGGCTGCGCAACGAATGCGCCGAGACGCTCGACCTCGACCGCGTGCCGAACCTGTTCGTCGCCCGCAGTCCCGAGGTCAACGCACAGACGATCGGGATGGACGAGCCGTTCATCGTGCTCAACACCGCGGCCGTCGAGGCGATGGACCTCGCGTCGCTGCGGTTCGTGATCGGGCACGAGATGGGGCACGTGCTGTCCGGGCACGCGGTGTACCGCACGATCATGATCCGGCTGATCGGCCTGCAGATGTCGATGTCGTGGACGCCGGTGAGCGCGATCGGCATCCGCGTCGTCATCGCGGCGCTGCGCGAGTGGTACCGCAAGGCCGAACTGTCCTGCGACCGCGCCGGGCTGCTGTGCTCGCAGGACCCGACGGCGGCGCTGCGCTCGCAGATCCTGGTCGCGGGCGGGATCGACCCGTCGAAGATCGACATCCCCGCCTTCCTGCAGCAGGCGGCGGAGTACGAGTCGGTCGACGACATCCGCGACAGCTACCTGAAGCTGCGCTACGTCGAGACGATGTCGCATCCGCTGGCCGTGGTGCGGGCCGCCCAGCTGCAGAAGTGGGCCGCGTCGGAGGAGTACCGGGGGATCCTGGCCGGCGAGTACCCGCGCCGCGACGAGGACGCGCCTTCGTCCAACTGGACCGACGACCTGAAGTCGGCCGCGAAGTCGTACAAGGACTCCTGGAACAGCTCCGCCGACCCGCTGACGAAGGTGTTCAGCGACGTCGGCGAGGCGGTTTCCGGCGCGGCGGGCAAGGTGTGGAGCAAGTTCGGCGGGGGCAACGGTGCGGACGAGGAAGCGGCGCCGGAGTCCGGTAAGTAGCGTCTCGCGAGTGTCATGAAGGGGACTTTCCCCGCGTCTCGTGTGGCGAAGGGAACTTTCGTCGCGTGGCATGCGGTGAAGGCGTCCTTCGCGCCCGGAGGGAGCTGGCGACGGGTCGTGAGTGGCGATTCGTGTTCTAACCCGATGTCTGAGTTCAGGACATGTCGGACAGTTGATGTTTCAGGACCTCACGGACACTGACCGGCCTGTCGGCGTGGTGACCAGGGC
>NZ_JBIWKX010000122.1:0-7432 GCF_044765885.1 Amycolatopsis sp. NPDC102389 | reverse complement strand
GGGCGGCCTGGTTGTGTGTGTGTTGTGTTGGTGGGGGTTGGGGGGGGGGGGCCGCCCCGCCGGGGGGGGGGGGGGGGGGGGGGGGGGGGGGGCGCGGGGCCCCACCCCCCCCCCCCCCCCCCCCCCCCACCCCCTCGACCCATCGCTGCTCGTGAGGGCGAGGTGGAGCTGGCGTGCCCACCAGCGGACTTGTGCGGAAGCGTCGTCCGCGGCGGCGCCGGTGAGCCCGGCGCTGCGCCGGAAATCGCTCCCGTACAGGGCCTCGGTGGCCATCGCCTGGTGCAGGGCGGCGACGGCGAGCCGTGTGTCGTCGAGCGAAGCGCCGGGTGGGCGGAGCCGGTGGAGGGCGTCGACGACCGGGTCGAGCATGCCGCTGCCCGGGTCGCGCCAGCCCGCGGCGTGCAGCGCCACCGCGAGCTCGCCGTAGCCATCCCGGTACAGCGCGTGGAGGGCCTCGACGAGTTCGAGCAGGTCGGCGCCGCGGTCCAGCCAGCCGGTGAGGAGTTCCCGAAGCGCGTCCCGCAGGCGTCGGCCACCGTGCCGGAGGAGTTCGGCGAGCAGCTTCTCGCGGTTGCCGAAGTGATGGGCGACGCCGGCGTCGGTCATGCCGACCCGCGCGGCCACGGCGCGCATTTGGACGGCGGCGACGCCGGACTCGCCGAGCAGTGAAGCCGCGGCGTCGAGGATCAGCCGCCGGGCCTCTTCGGGGGTCCGGCGTGCTCGGGATGTCGTCACGCTCGGGATCGTACCTTGATGTGCCAAGGTATCCGCGCTACCTTGACTGTCCAAGGTAAGGGGGATGCCGTGTGTACCGAAATCAGTCTCGACCTGGGCGAGGTCACCTTGCGGGGCACCGTGACCGGCGCCGGGCCGACGGTCCTGCTGCTCCACGCGGGCGGGGAGCGTCGCGATGTCTGGGCGCCGATCGCCGCGGTGCTCGCCCGTCGTGGCTTCCGGTCGGTGGCCTTCGACCTGCGTGGTCACGGCGACAGTTCCGGCCGGGCGACCACGCTCCGGACGCTGGCGGACGACGTGGCCGAGATGATCGGGAGCCAGCCCACGCCGATCGTCCTCGTGGGCGCGTCGGTCGGCGGTCTGGCCGCCATCGCGGCGCTCGCGGATCCCGCCGTCGCGGCCCGCGCGTCCGGGCTCGTGCTCGTCGACGTCGTGCCCGACCTGGAGCCGGGCCGGGCGCGCGCGTGGCTCGACTTCCATGGGATCGGCGGCCGCTACACCCGCCTGGTGGACGACGTCCTCGGCTCGGGTCCCGCCCTGTTCGCGACGGCAGGGGCCCTGGATCTGCCCATTCTGGTGGTGCAAGGCGGCGAGGGATCGCCGCTGGCCGACGCCGATGTGAACCGCCTGCGCACGGCCAACCGCCGGGTCGCCGTCGCCCGCGTTCCGGCGGCGGGTCATCTCGTGGCCAGAGACGCTCCGGAAGAGCTCGCGGACCTCGTGTCGGCGTGGCTTTGTGGCATCCGTCACGGGACGGTTTCGACGCCGGGAGCGGGCGGGCAAGATCTGCGTTAGCGCTGTGCGGCGCAGGTGAGCGACAACGTCGTGCACTGGGCGCTACCAGTTGGTAACTTATTGTCGGGCCATCGAAAACCCCATAAGAAGCGGCGACATCGCGCTGCCTACAATGTCGGGCATGACCTACAGCGAACCAGCGCGATCAGCTGCCCCTCGCACCGGATCGCCGGCGTCCGCCTCCTCCTCGGCCGTCTTGGCGAGGGGAATCACGATTTATGGTTGCGGACAGGACGAGGCCGCCTTGTTCCGCGAGATGGCCCCTCGTTTCGGTATCATTCCGACCATCGAGGAAGCGCCGGTATCCGAGGACAATATCGAGCTGATCGCCGGAAATCGCTGTATCAGTATCGGGCACAAGACCCGGGTCACGAACTCAATTCTCGACGCACTCGGAAAAGCGGGCGTCGAATACATCTCCACCCGGAGCATCGGTTTCAACCACATCGATGTGGACTACGCGGCGAGCGTCGGTATCACCGTGGGCAACGTCGCCTACTCGCCCGACAGCGTCGCCGACTTCACGCTGATGCTGATGCTGATGGCGGTGCGGGACGCCAAATCCATCATCCGCCGCACCGAGGTCCACGACTACCGGCTGAACGAGGTGCGCGGGAAGGAACTGCGCGATCTGACCGTCGGGGTGGTCGGAACAGGGCGTATCGGCGTCGCGGTGCTCGACCGGCTGCGTGGTTTCGGCTGCCGGGTGCTGGCCTACGACACGCTGCTGACCGCCTCGGCCGATTACGTCCCGCTCGACGAATTGCTCCAGCAGAGCGACATCGTGACGCTCCATGTGCCGCTCAACACGGATACCCATCATCTTCTCGACCGGAAGAACATCGAGCAGATGAAGGACGGCGCGTACATCATCAACACCGGACGTGGTCCGCTCATCGAAACCGAAGCCCTCATTTCGGCATTGGAAGACGGAAAACTGGGCGGAGCGGCATTGGACGTCGTCGAAGGAGAGGAGGGCATCTTCTACGCCGACTGCCGGAACAAGCCGCTACAGAGCGAAACGTTGCTGCGGCTGGAAAAACTGCCGAACGTGCTCATCAGTCCGCATACCGCCTATTACACGGACCACGCGCTGAGTGACACTGTTGAAAACTCCATCATCAATTGTCTCCAATTCGAAAGCGGGAAGTAGTATGGGTAGGCTGAAAATCGGAATCCTGTTCGGCGGTCTTTCCGAAGAACATCCTATCTCCATCAAATCTGCGCGCGAGGTCCAGAAGCACCTCGACCTCGAGAAGTACGAGCCGTTCTACATCGGGATCACCCGGAGTGGTTCCTGGCTGCTGTGCGACGGCCCCGCCGAGGATTGGGAGAACGGGAACGTCCGTCCGGCCGTGCTGTCGCCGGACCGCGGGGTGCACGGGCTGCTCGTCCTCGACGAGGGCAAGTACGAGACGATCGCCCTCGACGTGGTACTGCCGGTGCTGCACGGCAAGTTCGGCGAAGACGGCGCGGTGCAGGGCCTGCTGGAGTTCTCCGGCATCCCCTACGTCGGCTGCGACCTGCCGAGCTCGGTCATGTGCATCGACAAGTCCCTCACCTACTCCGTCGTCGGCAGCGCGGGGATCGCGACGCCGACCTTCCACACCGTCACGCCGGACATTGACGTCGACCCGGACCAGCTGAACTACCCGGTCTTCGTGAAGCCCGCCCGTTCCGGTTCGTCGTTCGGCGTCAGCAAGGTCTCCTCGAAGGAAGAGCTGCCCGCCGCGCTGGCCGAGGCGCGCCAGTACGACGCGAAGATCCTGATCGAAGAGGCCGTCATCGGCAGCGAGATCGGCTGCTCGATCCTGGGCGACGGCGAGAACCTGTTCGCGGGTGAGGTCGACCGGGTCGCGCTGACCCACGGCTTCTTCAAGATCCACCAGGAGGAGAGCCCCGAGACCGGCTCCGAGAACTCCAGCTTCATCGTCCCCGCCGACATCCCGGACGAGGCGCGCGACCTGGTCCAGAAGACGGCCAAGGTCATCTACCGTGCCCTGGGCTGCAGCGGACTCGCGCGGGTGGACCTGTTCCTCAAGGAGGACGGCAGCGTCGTGCTCAACGAGGTCAACACCCTGCCCGGCCTGACCTCGTACAGCCGCTACCCGCGGATGATGAACGCCGCCGGCCTCTCGCTCGGCGACGTGATCGACCGGCTGGTGAACCTGACGCTGGCGGGCCGTGACGAATGAAGGATGATTTCGTCTTCGTAGACGAGGTCGTCCCCGGAATCCGCTGGGACGCCAAGTACGCCACGTGGGACAACTTCACCGGCAAGCCGGTGGACGGCTACCTGGTGAACCGGATCGTCGGCACGCGTGCCTTCTGCGCGGCGCTGGAGAAGGCACGGGACAAGGCCGAGGCACTCGGCTTCGGACTGCTCCTTTGGGACGGATACCGCCCGCAGCGCGCCGTGGACCGCTTCATGCGCTGGGCGGAAGAGCCCGAAGACGGCCGGAAGAAGGCACGGCACTACCCGAACATCGACCGGCCGCAGATGTTCGAAAAGGGCTACGTCGCCACGAAGTCGGGCCACAGCCGGGGCAGCACGGTGGATCTGACGCTCTACCACCTCGGCACCGGCGAGCTCGCCGACATGGGCGGCGACCACGACCTGATGGACGTCGTCTCGCATCACGGTGCGGAGGGTGTGCCGGAAGAGGCCGCGAAGAACCGTGAGCACCTCTGCGCGATCATGGAGGGCTCGGGCTTCAGCTCGTACGAGTGCGAGTGGTGGCACTACAACCTGAAGGACGAGCCGTACCCGGACACCTATTTCGATTTCCCCATCGAGTAAACGGGCACGTGAAGGCCCTCTTCTCTCGGCGCAGGCCGCGGGAAGGGGGCCTTCGTGCTTTCCGGGTGCGCCGTCCCGGCCGGCCGTGAACACCATTTCATCCCATGAATCACCGGGTGGCTGTGCGCACGAAACCTCCGTCCGTGGATCGGCGTGGACGGCCCTGGGCCGGCCGGATTCCACCTTGCCAGCCTTCGCTTTGCTCTCGGTGTTCCACGGGGACCAGACCGTGAGACGCGGACTCGGCCGTTCGTGTGAACAAGTGTCGAAGAACGGAACATGAACCGACGGGAACGGTGATCATCCGAGTAGAAGGACAAGCCGCGCGAACGGCCTAACGAGACCTGCGAACAGTCCAATCCGGAACGCCCGGACAAGCATGTACGCGGGTGCCTTACTTATGTTCGCCAATCGAGTCAATACCGCATGCGGAGTTTCGGATATTGATCTTGGAGGCTTCCTTCACTACGAAAATCACACTGTTCGTCAATTGCCGACATGGATTGTTCATGCCATGCTGCACATGTGCGCATCAGCTGGGGCTGACATGGTGTGCGCGCTTTACTGGGGACAGGGGGGACGCGTCGGGTGACTCGCGACCACGAGGCAAACCAAAGACTTCACTCGCCGAACCTCTGAACCGGCCATAAAATCGGACATGTCCGAGACCTCGCACTGAAGCGGGTGTCGGTTTCGTCAGGCTGACCGAGTGTCGGCCCTGCCGGGCCTAAACCGTCGAGTGTTCGTCTCACGGATCGCCGTCGGGGCGATGGGAGGATGCCGTTCAGCTTCGGTAGTTCGTCGGAATACGCGCCAACGGTCAGCTGGGAGACCGTGGCGGCGGACCGCTCTTCCGCGGATCTGCCCGATGGCGCTTGAGGGATCCTCACCGTCGAGGACACCCCGCCCTGCGGCCGAGGCTGGCGTCGGACGGGTTCATGGTGTCCAACCACCGAAGCCGAACACTTGGACGGTGGGGTTTCCGTGGCGTGTCCAAATAGTTGATGAATCAACAGATTCAATGGGGGCTAGGTGGATCCGACGAGAGTTGACTTGTCCGCTCTCCCTGTCGTCGAAATCGAGCTGTCGAGACTGTCTTCTGCCTGTTCGCCGCGGACTTCGGGCGAAGATCCAGAGCACGTCGAGACGCTGTTGTCGGCGGAGTGGGAGCTTCCGCCCATTCTCGTTCACCGACCGACGATGCAGGTGGTCGATGGCCTGCACCGGCTGAAGGCGGCACGAGTCAGGGGCGATACGAAAATTTCCGCGAGGTTCATCGACGGCGCCGAGTCCGACGCCTTCGTCCTCGCGGTGGAAGCGAACATCCGGCACGGGCTGCCGCTTTCGCTCGCGGATCGGAAACGGGCGGCCGTCCAGATCATCGGGACGCATCCGCAATGGTCCGATCGGCGCGTGGCCTCGGCGACCGGCATTTCCGCCGGAACGGTGGCGGACCTGCGCAAACGGGGCGGCGAAGGCGGAAACGGCGCCAGGATCGGGCGGGACGGGCGGATCCGTCCCGTGGACAGTTCGGAGCGGCGGAAGCTCGCCGCCGACCTGATCCGCAACGATCCCGGCCTTTCGCTCCGTCAGGTCGCCAAGCAGGTCGGCATCTCCCCGGAGACGGTGCGGGACGTGCGCGGCAGGCTGGAACGGGGTGAAAGCCCGACCCCGGACGGGAGCAGGAGGCTGCGGACCAAGCCGGATCCGTTGAGCCTCACGGAAACCGACCTCGGTCATTCGCTGGACCGGGAACGGCTCACCGTGCTGGAGCGGCTCAAGGCCGACCCGGCGCTGCGGCTGAGCGAGGTCGGCCGGATCCTGTTGCGCATGCTCGCCATGCACTCCATGGACGGGCAGGAATGGGAACGGATCCTGCACGGTGTCCCGCCGCATCTGTACGGCGTGGTCGCCGGGTTCGCCAGGGATCACGCCCGGGTCTGGGCGGGGTTCGCGGATCACCTGGAGAACCGGGCGACCGACCTGGCCGCACGATGATCGCGGACGGCGGCATGTAGGCGCGGACCGGGCGAAGGGGACTTTTCCGCTTCATGCGGTGAAAGTCCCCTTTTCTCTTGCGCGGTGCCCAGTTCGCGCGGCTCGACATCGCCGGGTGCGCGGCCTAAGAAGTAGCTGTGACCATCGAGAAGGCGCTTGTCGTCGGCACCGGCCTGATCGGCACTTCGGCCGCGTTGTCCCTTCGCGAAAAGGGCGTGGCGGTTCACCTCTCCGACGTCGACGCGCAAGCCGTACGGGTGGCGCGGGAGCTCGGCGCCGGCCGCGAATGGACCGGCGAGGAGGTGGACCTGGCGGTGATCGCCGTCCCGCCGCATCTCGTGGGGGAGCGGCTCGCGGAACTCCAGAAGCGGGGCGCGGCACGGGCGTACACCGACGTGGCCAGCGTCAAGGTCGATCCGATCGCCGACGCGGAACGGCTCGGCTGCGACATGACCTCTTACGTGCCAGGGCATCCGCTCGCCGGACGGGAGCGATCCGGCCCGGCCGCGGCCCGGGCGGGGCTGTTCCTGGGCCGCCCCTGGGCGCTGTGCCCCGGACCTGGAACCGGGGCGGAGGCACTGCGGCTGACCCGTGAACTGGTGTCGCTGTGCGGGGCCGAGGCGGTCACCGTCGGCGCCGCCGAGCACGACTCGGCGGTGGCGCTGGTGTCGCACGCTCCGCACGTGGCCGCCTCGGCGGTGGCGGCGAGCCTGGCGAGCGGCGATGACGTCGCCCTGAGCCTCGCCGGGCAGGGATTACGCGATGTCACCCGGATCGCCGCGGGGAATCCGTTGCTGTGGCGGAAGATCCTCTCCGGCAACGCGGTGCCGGTGGCGGCGGTGCTCGACCGGATCGCGGCCGATCTCGCCGCGGCGGCCTCGGCGCTGCGGGCAGGCGATCTGGAGGACGTGACGGATCTGCTGCGGCGCGGGGTGGACGGGCACGGCCGGATCCCCATCGGCCGGTCCAGCAGGTCTTGACGGGTCGTGGGGGGGGGGGGGGGGGGGGTGTGCCACTGCACTAGCCACCGCACCCGACGAGAAAATGGAAGTCACGGGTGGCTGGGGTGTCGCGCGGCGGTGGGAGCCGCTGAGCCAGCGCGCC
>NZ_JBIWKX010000121.1:0-7829 GCF_044765885.1 Amycolatopsis sp. NPDC102389 | reverse complement strand
AGGCCGGTCAGTGTCCGTGAGGTCCTGAAACATCAACTGTCCGACATGTCCTGAACTCAGACAGAGGGTTCTAACCCTCATTGCCACTCACGACCTCGGCCAAGATCGTACATATAGCCATAAACCGGACAGTGCACAGTCGGAAACTGTCCCTTGTGGACTCCCAGTGGCGCTTAGACGTCAGCGAAGAGGGCTCACGCCACGTTTGACTTACCCCTCAATAACCCTCTTTGCCACTCACGACCCCTCGTGAAATCACTCAAACCGGCCTAATCGGGCGCCAGCCTCGCGGCGAGAGGCCTTTGCGGACAGCGGGGTCGGGTGACGGCTTCCCGCAAGTGGTCCTGTAGCCGGGAGCGTGTCGCGAAAGCCACGTTCGCGACGTCTGATGTCCCGAAAGTGGCTTTCGCGACACCTGGGTTCGGAGGCCGCCAACAGACTTACAGGACACCGCTTAGACGTCAGCGAAGACGGCCACGCCACGTATGACCTACCCCTCAAATACAATCGCGGAGAGGGCGAAGCGCCAGGCCGAGCTCCCGGCACCGACGCGAGGGAGAGGTCAGGATGTTCGGCTCGAAGAAGAAGATCGACGATCTGATGGCGCAGCTCAGGCCCGACCTGAGCCGGGAATCGCTCGGCGTCGGGCCCGGCTTCCCGGGCGTCGCCCCGAACCCGCTCCTGAGCAGTGACGCACGGAGGCGCAACGCGGAACTGCGTACAGGGTCGCTCGCGCTCGGCGTTCTCGTCGACTGGCGGGAGGTCGGCGGCGACGGCAGGCCACGCGTGGTCCTGATGTTCGACGTGGAGACCGCCGGCGGCATCACGTTCCGCGGTATCGCGGACGAAGACCTCACCATCACCGAGCTCACCCGGCTCACCCCGGGACAGACGTTGCCGGTGCGCTACCGGCCGGCCGTCATGGACCACTACGTCTCCCTTGCCCGGGACGCGGACCCCGCCCACGTGCGGCGGCTCTCCGACGAGATCGCGAGCCGCAAGCAGGCCTGACCCGACACGCCCCTAGTTACGGTTCCCGTACGACTGCTCGCACGGATACCCGTCACGATCGGCGTCCCAGCTCAGCGGACGGCCCGCGTTCACCCAGGCATTGAACGCGTACGTGTACGAGAAACCTTCGGCGAAGAGGCGCTGGCACGACGTGAGCGAAGGCGCTCGCGTGACCGTCACCGGCGGTTCGACCACGACCACCGAGGTGGCGGGCGGCGCGACGACGGCGGTGGTCGTGGAGGGCGGGACGATCTCCCGCACCACGGTGACCGGCGTCCCGGCCGTCGTCGTCCCGCAACCACCCAGTGCCGCGACGGCACCCGCCGAGACCAGCAGTGCCGTGATCATCCTGTTCATACCCTTTGCCTCCCGATGGAACCGCCGAATCCTCACGGGAGGAGGACGGCGGTTTCACCGGTGACATAACGGATTTCGCGCGATCGGTGCCGCAAGTCCCCGGAAGTCGGGAGCTTCGGCACGGACCGGGCAGGGCCGGAAGACCCTAGGATTGAATGACGTTCACCATCCACGAGATGCCGAACTTGTCGGTGCAGGCACCGAATTCGTCGCCCCACATCTGCTTTTCGAAGGGAACCGAAACGGTACCCTCGGCGGAGAGTTTCTCCCAGTATCCGCGCAATTCCTCACCGTCGTCACCACTGAGGCTGACCGACAGGTTGGTGCCCGGTTTGTGCTCCATTCCCGGCGGCGTGTCCGACGCCATGATCGTGTAGCCACTCGGGGAATCGAGCTGGCTGTGCATGATCTGGTCCTCCACCGGCGATCCCGCCATACCGGACTCGCCGAACGTATTCAGCGTCAGTTCTCCGCCGAACACCGACTTGTAGAACTCCATGGCCTGCCGGGCGTCGCCGGCGAAGCTGATGTAAGGATTGAGACGGGAAGCCATTGGAACGCTCCTTCTGGTCGGGTCACGAGCATCCTGGCAGACGCCTCCCTGACGCGACAATGGCCGGGCTACGGCCGGGTGAATCCTTCGCGCAACGAAAATTCAACCCCGTTCACCGAATGTGGTGGGCGATTTCCCGAATGCCGCTTTACTTTCGGCACCGCCTCGTGAGCGGCGACCGGTCCACCGAGGGCGGGGTTGCCACGGCCTTGGGGTTCCCAATGTCGCATCAGGGACGCTGAGCGTCTCCAATGCGACATTGGGGACCCTGCTCGCCCTGGTCAACGCCGCCGATCCCGGCCTGCCGCTGCCGGCGACCTGCTCGAATGGGTCGAAGGCTAGGCCGCCGAAAACCTCAGGTGGAAGTTGTCCAGCGTCGCGGGCAACGGCCGCTCCGGCCCGAGGACCGCGCCGGAGACCAGTTCGAAGCGTCGATCCTTGATCAGGTTCGCCAGCATCGTGCTCGCGCAGAACAGCACCAGGTCCCGGCCGGGGCAGATGGCCGGTCCGGCGCTGAACGGGACCAGCGCGGGATTGGCCGCCGCGCTGCCGTCCAGCCAGATCCCGGGTTCGAACCGGTCGGCGTAGGGCAGGGATTCGGGATCGCGGTGGAAGAACGGGGTGAAGATCAGCACCGTGGTCCCCGCGGGTCCCCAGGCCGTCTCGGCCGTGCTCTCGCGCAGCAGCGCGGGAGTGGTCGGCCACAGCCGGACCGATTCGAGGGCGCAGGCGCGCAGGTACGGGAACTGGCCGGGCACGGTCAGGTCGGCGGCCGCGACCTCCTCCTCGGCGCGTTCCCGTGCGGCCGGATGAGTGGCCAGCAGGGCGAGCGCGCGGAAGGTGACGATCCCGGCGGCGTCGAACGCGAAGAGCCAGTGGGCGACCTGGTCGGCGACGACGTCCAACGTCCGCTCGCCGGCCGGGCCCGCCGACGCGATGGCTTCGGCGAGACTGCCCGGCTCCGCCCGTTCCAGATGGGCGATGAGCCGGGTGCGGAACCGGTCATGGAGCCGGTCGCGCCGGGGATGCGCGTACGCCCAGTTCGCGTCCTTGCGCAGCCGGGCGAGCGCGTCGGTCAGGCCGTCGTCGCCCGCCGCGGACTCGCCGAGGGTGACCCGGCGGACGATCCGCCACCAGGCCACGTTGAAGGTGTCCCAGTCCAGCGTGCCGCCGTCCCACAGCGACGCAGCTTCTTCACGGATCGCCTCGGCGAAGGGGGCGGCGAGGTCGTGCAGCGGCTTGCCCGGTTCGAGGACCTCTTCGTTGAACTCACGGCGCGGCGCCCGCTCCACCGCGTCCGAAACGAGAACACCGTGGGGCTGGAAATGTCCCAGCGCCGCCCGCTTCTCCTTGGTCGACGGGCTGAACGGGACCGGCGCGGCGGCGAGCACGTCACCGACGTCGTCCCCCGACAGCGCCAGATCGATCGCCCTGCCGGGCACCCGCAGGCGCAGCGGCCCCGGGCCGTACTGGGACCGCAGCCGGCACAACAGCCGCACGGCGGGGCGGTCCAGCTGGAGTTTCTGCGCCGCGGCCAGCCCCAGCGGCCGCCGTTTGATCACCCCTCCCGCGAGCGTGGGCAGCACGACACTCAGCGCGACACGCGCGGTGTCCTGAACGGAAGCGATCGCTGGTCCGGTCGTAGTCGCCATGGCGAAGGGCTACCCGGCCCGGCGCGCGCGTAATCGGTTTGTCCCACGGCCGGGCGGGGAATCCGGGCGGCATGGCGACCAAGGCACCCGGGGCGGAGCCGCCCGAGACCGCCGACCTGGGCGAGTTGCGTTCGGCGGCGTCCGGCTGCCGCGGCTGCGACCTCTATCGCGACGCCACCCAGACCGTCTTCGGCGAAGGCCCCCGCGCGGCGGAGATCATGGTGGTCGGCGAACAACCCGGTGACCAGGAGGATCGGCAGGGCGCCCCGTTCGTCGGGCCCGCCGGGCGGCTGCTCGACCGGGCTCTCGACGAAGCGGGCTTCGACCGCCGGAAGGTCTACGTCACCAACGCGGTCAAGCACTTCAAGTTCAAACGCGACGAACGCGGTAAACGGCGTATCCACAAGACGCCGTCGAAGACCGAGATCGTCGCCTGCCGTCCGTGGCTGCACGCCGAACTGGCGGCGGTCCACCCGGAGCTGCTGATCTTCCTCGGCGCGACGGCGGCGAAGGCCCTGCTGGGCGACGACTTCCGCATCACACGCAGCCGCGGCGAGCGGATCGACCTCGCCGAGTTCGCCACCACCGCCGTCGCCACGGTGCATCCGTCCGCGGTCCTGCGCGCGCCGGACCGCGACGAGGCCTATCGGGCCTTCGTCGCGGATCTCGTGGCGGCGCGCGGCACCCGCTGAATCACGCCACTTCGGAGCTACGGCCGCTGTCGTGCAGGCCGAGCATGTCCAGCAGGGTCGCGCAGTCTTCGGGGTTCTTGGCCCGCGAAGCCACGGCGAGGGCCGCCTTACGCCGGATGGCCTCTTGCTCCGGTGTGTCCTGGCCCTCCGGCAGCAGGTCCGGCACCGGATGAAGGCCGAGTTCGTCGCGCATCGTTTCCCCCTTGCCTGAAGGATGAGGTGTCGGTCTAGTACCCGCGCTCACGGGTTTGAACACAGGTGTCCCCGTTCGGGTGCGCAGAGACACGGCGCTCCTACTCCGTCCGTGTGAATCAGCTCCGCAACGCCGGGAGCAGCGTGTCCTCGGCGAAGCGAAGGAAGCCTTCCTGCTGGTCGCCGCCGATCTGGATCAAGGCGAGATCGGTGAACCCGGCCGCCTCGAACTCACCCACCTGCTTCACGATCCCGTCCACGTCGGGCCCGCACGGGATCGCCGCGGCGACGTCCTCCGGCTTGACGAATTGGGTGGCGCCGGCGAATCCGGCGGGCCCCGGCAGTTCGGCGTTGACCTTCCACCCGCCGCCGAACCAGCGGAACTGCTCGTGCGCCCGCTGGATCGCGGCGTCGCGATCCTCACCCCAGGACACCGGCAGCTGGGCGATCTTCCTGGTGGGCGGGCCGAGTTTGGTGGCGTCCCACTCGCGGCTCAGCGCCTCGTTCGGCTCCACCGCGATCATCGCGTCGGCGATCGGCGCGAACCGGGTCACCGACTGCGACCCGGACACCGCGACCGCGATGGGGACACGCTGCTCCGGGAGGTCCCAGAGTTTCGCCGAGTCCACCCGGAAGTGGTCGCCCCGGTAGTTGAAGTAGCCACCGTCGAAGAGCCCGCCGATGATCTGGACCGCTTCGGCGAGCATCTCGTGGCGGACGTTCGCCGGTGGCCAGCCGCGTCCGACGACGTGCTCGTTGAGGTTCTCCCCCGCACCGAGCCCGAGAGTGAACCGGCCGTCCGACAGTGCCTGGACGGTCGCCGCCTTCTGCGCCACCACCGCCGGGTGATAACGCATGGTCGGACACGTCACGAAGGTCATCAGTTCGACCCGTTCGGTGCTCTGGGTGACCGCGCCCAGCACGCTCCACGCGTACGGCGAATGCCCCTGCTCGTCCAGCCAGGGTGAATAGTGGTCGCTCATCACCTCGAAGTCGAAGCCCGCCTTCTCGGCCCCGGCGGCGTATCCCACCAGGTCCTTCGGTCCGGCCTGTTCGGTCATGAGGGTGTAGCCGATGCGCATCCAAGCCTCCTTTGTGTCCGACCTCCGCGTACCCGCCCGTTTCCGGGATCAACCGGACGTTTATCCGGCGAATCGAACGGGGTACCTGGTCCGAAGAGGAGAAGAGAGGAGCCGCGATGCCGCAGCAGGCCTGGAGCGACAAACGAGAACGTCAGTACGAGCACATCAAGGATTCGGCGGAGGAGCGGGGCGCGAGCACCGACCGGGCCGAGGAGATCGCCGCGCGCACGGTCAACAAGAACCGGGCGCAGGCGGGCGAGTCACGCGAGGCCAGCCGGACTTCTCTGAACGACATGTCACCGCAGCGGCGTGGTGGCAAACGATCCGGGAACCGGCTGGGCCCGAACGGCCCGACGAAGGACCAGCTCTACAACGAAGCGAAGCAGCGCAACGTCAAGGACAGGTCGCGGATGTCCAAAAAGGAGCTTCAACGAGCTCTGGGCCGTTGATCACGCGTCACGCGGCGGATCCCCGCCGCGGTCATCCCACGGCCATGGACGGATGGGTTTCGTAATGGATGCATACGGGCGGGGCGGCCTGACCCCGCAGACCCGGCCCCAATCGGACGGCCTGTCCGATCGGGTCGAACTCCGTCTGCCCGCCGAGGCGGAGCAGATCCCTCTCGTCCGCACGCTCACCCACGGTGTGGTGGCCCGTGCGGACTTCGGCTTGGACGCCATTTCAGACGCGAAGATGGCCGTCGACGAAGCCTGTTCGCAACTTGTCCAGCCCGCTGAACCGGGAGCTGTCCTTTGTTGTGTCTTTCACGAGATACCAGGAGGAATCGCCGTCTCGATCTCGACGCGGACGAGCAAGCCCCACCTGCCGAGCGAGACGACCTTCGGTTGGCACGTCTTGACGACCCTGACCGGGTCGGTGACCGCGCGATGCGAACCGATCCCCGGCGAAATGGGGGGCACGACGACGATCGAGCTCGTCCTGACCCCGGGAACGAGCGACGGGTGACCGGAGAGCGCAAGACACTCACCCGGCAGGTCGACGACTACGCCCATTGCGAACCCCTCTTCGAGGAGCTGTCGTCCCTGCCGGAGGACTCTCCGCGCCGGCAAGATCTGCGTGCCCGTCTTGTCACCGAACTCCTGCCGCTCGCGGAGCACATCGCCACAAGGTTCTCCGGCCGGGGCGAACCCCGGGAGGACCTGGTGCAGGTGGCGCGGATCGGGCTGATCAACGCGGTCGACCGGTTCGACCCCGGCCGTGGGCACGACTTCCTCTCGTTCGCCGTGCCGACGATCATGGGCGAGGTCCGGCGTCACTTCCGCGACACCGGCTGGTCGGTCCGGGTACCGAGGCGGCTCAAGGAGCTCCACGTCTCGCTCAGCCAGGGCACGGCCGCGCTGTCCCAGCGGCTCGGCCGCGCCCCGACTCCGACCGAACTCGCCGAGTACCTCGGTCTCGAGGTCAACGACGTGCGCGAAGGGCTGCTCGCCGGCCAGGCGTACCAGACGTTGTCGGTCGACAAACCGGTCCACGACAACGCCACCGAGGCCCTTTCGCTCGCCGACACGATCGGCGAGGAGGACCACGACATGGCGTTGGTCGAGACCCACGAGGCGCTGCAACCGCTGCTGCGGGAACTCCCGAAGCGCGAACGCGCGATCCTCGTCATGCGGTTCTTCGGTGGTTACACCCAGACGCAGATCGCGGAACGGATCGGCATCTCGCAGATGCACGTTTCGCGGCTCCTGTCGCAGACGCTCGACCAGCTGCGCGGGAAGCTCTCGGAGTAGCGGCTTCAGGCTCCGGGCAGTCCGTGAAGGCCATCTTGCCCACCTGGGGGCCGACAGGGCTTCAATGTCCACAAGGGACACCTCCTGGCCTTTAGGTGTCCGATTGATGCCTCTATGCGCGGTTCCGCCAGGGGTCGTGAGTGCTGATGAGGGTTATTGAGCCGAAGGTCAAACGTGGCGTGTTCTCGGGCGGGCCGATGATAGGAGGCAGGCTCCCTTCGCCGCGTCCAATGCGGTGAAAGGAGCCTTCGGCCCTGGTCAAGCGCGGGTCGCGAGTGGCGTTTCGGGTTATTGAGGTGCAAGTCAAATATGGCGTGCCGCGCACCCTTTGCGGCCTGGGTCCGCACTGACCGACGAGGGCCGATCGCGCGGCAAATGTCCATAAAGGACACTTTTCGGGTTGCCAGTGTCCGGTTTGGGTAGTCTGCACGGTTCCGCGAGGGAGTCGTGAGTGGCAATGAGGGTTCTAACCCTCTGTCTGAGTTCAGGACATGTCGGACAGTTGATGTTTCAGGACCTCACGGACACTGACCGGCCTG
>NZ_JBIWKX010000120.1:0-7945 GCF_044765885.1 Amycolatopsis sp. NPDC102389 | reverse complement strand
CCCTCAACCGAGCAGTACGCTACCAACCACTCAACACCAAACTGTCCGACAAGTCCTGAAACACATCTGTCCGTGAGGTCCTGAAACAGCACATGTCGTTCTAACGACACTTGCCACTCACGACCCCGCCACGAAGCTGTACAAAGCGCTCAAATCGGTCGACATGGTAGGGAAGGAGGTGTTGTGAAGGGAGCTTTCGCCGCATCAGATGTGGGGAAAGTTCCCTTCACCCAGGCTCTGCCAGAACTGGCCCCTCCGCATTCAGAGGACGAAATGTGGTGGCGGTCAGCCGTGCAGGGCCGAGGCGATCCGGCCCGCCGCGGCGAAGGACTCCTCCTCCGGTTCCCCGAGCAGGGGCAGCAGGATGACGGATTCGGTCCCGGGCGCGTACAGCGCGCGGATCCGCGCGCCGGGCCAGACTCCTCAGCCGGGCGGCGGGCAGCTCGCGCGGGATCCTGACCCCGAGCCGTGAAACCATGACGTTCTCCGTTCCTCAGACGCGCCGCAGCACGCGCAGCAGATATTCCTTGCGTTCCAACGGATTGTGATCGGTCCTCGATCGTGACGGTGCCGCTCCCCGCACAGGCCGGTAGCCGTGGAAGACGGTCTCCATCGCGCCTTCCCCTCGGGTCGCCGATGGCAGAAGCTGGTGCACCTCATGGGTTTTCGCCGCCGGGATCTCGCCTTCGAGCTCGGCCGTCCCGTCCTTCGTGCTCGTCGTACGCGGGACGGCGCGTGCGTGCGCGAGCAACGCGGTCACCGGACCGAGTGTGTCGGCCGGGGCCGTGAGGGTGAATCGGTGCATCGGTTCGTGCACGGTCGTCCCGGCCTCGCGCAGTGCCGCCATCAGCACCAACGGGGTCAGGTCGCGGAAGTCGCCCGCGGTGCTGGACATGCTCTTGTCGAAGGTGCCGTGGGCGTGGCTTTGCCTGGCGTAGTAACCGGAATGCGTCATCGTCACGACGCAGTCGAGCACCTCCCAGCCGTGGAGGCCTTCGCGCAGCGTCTCCTTCACCGTGTCTTCCACGGCTTTGACGAAGGAGTACGGCATCGAGCCGAGCTCGACCTCCAGCCGGAACGAGATCCCGCTCCCAGGTTCGACGCGCAGCCCGACGGTGGCCAGAAAGGGGTTCGACGCCGTGCCGATGAGTTCGGCGGCCGATCCGGTACCGGAGACGCGTTCGACGCAGATCGTGGTCGTCTCGCTGAAGGTGACGTCGATGCCGTACTCGTCCGCGAGCGTCGCCTGTATGACCTCCTTCTGCACTTCTCCGTACAGCGAAACGGAAGTCTCCTGACGGACCTCGTCGTGCCGCAGGCCGATCAGCGGATCCTGTTCGGTCAGCCGGGTGAGCGCCTGGTGCAGCGGCCCGCGATCGGCCGGGCACACCGGCGAGACGACGGTCTCCAGCGTCGGCGGCGAGAACAGCGCTTCCCGCGCTCGCGCCCGGGCTCCGAGCGCGTCCCCGATCCGGACGTCGAGCCCCGAAAGCTTCGCGATCCGCCCGGCCTCGGCCGATGCCGACGGCACGGCCGAGCCGTTGTCGAAGACGCTGATCGCGGTGACCTTGCCTTCGCCGTCGCCGATCGGGACCTTGTCGCGCACGGCGACGGTGCCGGAGAACAGCCGCACGTAGGCGATCTTCTCGCCTCCTGGAGCGCGTTCGACCTTGAACACCGTGCCGGACAGCGGCCCGTCGACGTCGGGTTCCTTGGCGGGCAACAGATTCTCGATTCCGTCGCGGAGCGCGTCGATACCGGCTCCGGTGATCGCGGACCCGAAATAGACCGGATACGCGAGCCCCTCGGCGACTTTCGTGGCGAGCCCCGCATGGAGGCGCGACGGCGTGAACACGTCCGGGGTGGTGAGGTACTCGGTGAGGAAGTCCTCGTCGAGTGTCGCCAGCAGGTCGATCACCCGATCGGGGTCCATGGGGTCCATCGAGACCGCCGACGGCGTGAGCTTCGCGGTTATCTCACGGAAAACGCGTTCCGGGTCGGCGCCGCGGCGATCCAGTTTGTTCACGAACAGCAGCGCCGGGATGCCCAGCCGTCGCAAGGTCCGCATCAGGACGCGGGTCTGCGCCTGGACACCTTCGACCGCCGAGAGCACCAGGACGGCGCCGTCGAGCACGCCGAGCGCGCGTTCGACCTCGGCGATGAAATCGGGGTGGCCGGGGGTGTCGATCAGGTTGACGGTGACGTCGCCGACGGCGAACGACACCACGGCCGCCTTGATGGTGATGCCGCGCGCGCGTTCGAGCGCCAGCGTGTCGGTCTGCGTGCTGCCGTCGTCGACGCTGCCCAGCTCGCCGATGATCCCGGCGGTGTGCAACAGCCGCTCGGTCAGGCTCGTCTTCCCGGCGTCAACATGCGCCAGAATCCCCAGATTGAGGGTCTTCACGAGTGGTCTTGTCCTTGAGGTAGGCGGAAATTACCTGGTGGAAGGACGTGGACACTCGCAAGACGATCATCTCCTAGGCCGGGAACCGATCCCGCCGACTACAGCATCGACGGGCCGGCCCCGCAACCGAATTACTTCAGGCCAGGTACTCCGCCGCGGCGCGGAGGCTGACGTAGGACCCGCTGAACGTGTCGATCCTCGGGTCGTCGGTCTCCGGCCCCGGCACGCCGGTCTCGACGCGGATGTAGTCCACGCCTGTCTCTCGGAGCCAGCTCAGGAACTCGCGCACCTCGGGGTGCCGGTGCGCCTCGCGCGTCACCACCACGAGATCGCGGGCGCCGTGGACGGCCTCGATCGCGGTCGCGATCCCGTCCGCGCCGACCTTGAGCGCACGGGTGCCGGGCACGAGCCCGGTCAGATGCGAGCCGAGCCCCCACGGCATCGGGCCCGCCGCGATGATCGGCTCGGTCTCGATGTCGATCACGAACGGCGGCCCGGCCAGCTTCGGGGAACCCTGGATCCGCAACGCCTTGCGCGCCGCTTCCAGGCCGAGCTGGTGGGCAGGCGGCGCGATCGGCGTCGAAACCGGGGGAGTGCCGAGCGCGGCGACCCGTTCCGACGCCTCGGCCAGCCGTTCCAGCGGCAGTTCACCGGACTCGACGGCGGCCGCGATGACCGCCGCGATCCGGTTCAGCTCGTCCTCTTCGAACGACACCCCGCCGAGACAGAGCGCGTCGGCGCCGGCGATCAGCGCCCGCACCGACGCCCGGCCGACGCCCTCGGTCTTGCCGAGCTCGCCCGCGACCGCACCCATGTCGAGCGCGTCGGTGATCACCGCGCCGGTGAAGCCGAGCTCGCCGCGCAGGACGTCGGTGAGCGCCTTCGGGTTGAGCGTCGCGGGCAGGTCACCCCAAGCGGGCACGACGAGGTGCCCGGTCATCACCGCGCGCACCCCCGCCGCGATCGCCGCCTTGAACGGGACGAGTTCGAGCTCGTGCAGTTCCGCCTCGGTCCGGGGCAGCACCGGCAGCGCGTGGTGCGAATCGTCGGTCGCCGCCCCGTGCCCGGGGAAATGCTTGGCCGACGCGGCGACGCCGTACTTCTGCAGACCGGTGATGTACGCCGCCACATGCGGTGACGCCTTCACCGGATCCGAACCGAACGCCCGCACCCCGATGGAGGGATCCTCCGCCGCCAGGGTCAGGTCCGCGCACGGAGCGAAGTTGATCGTGACTCCGCAAGCGGCCAGCCGTTCGCCGAGTGCCGCCGCGACCGAGGTCGTCAGCTCGACGTCGTCCGCGGCGCCGAGTGCGAGTGGTCCGGGGATGAACGAGCCGGTGGCGACGTCGAGCCGGGTGACGTCACCGCCCTCCTCGTCGATGCCGATGAGCACGTCGGGCCGTTCCGCCCGCAGCTGCGCGCTGAGCGCGGCCACCTGCTCGTCGTCGACCACGTTGCGCCCGAACAGGATCACGCCGCCGAGACCGTCGGCCACCTTGCGCCGCAGCCAATCCGGCGCGGTGGTGCCGTCGAAGCCCGATACGAGCACGGATGCGGCGAGCTTTTCCGGTGAAGACAACGCTTATCCCTTCACTGCGCCTGCGGTCAGGTTGGACACGAGCTTGCGCTGGACGAGAATGAAGAACACCAGCGCGGGCACGGCGTAGATGACCGACGCCGCCATGATGCCGCCCCAGTCCACGGAAAACGCCGTGCGGAACGAGGAAAGCCACACCGGGAGCGTCTGCTTGTTCTGGTCGCGCATGAACACGAACGCGAACAGGAACTCGTTCCACGCGGTGATGAAACTGAACACCGAAGTGGTCACCAGGCCCGGCGCGAGGAGCGGCAGCGTCACCCGGCGGAAGGCACCCGCCCGGCTGCAGCCGTCGATCATCGCGGCCTCTTCGAGGTCGTACGGGATGCCGTTGACGAAGCCGTAGAGCATCCAGCACGTGAAGGGCAGCGTCGCCGCGAAGTACACCAGCAGCAGCGAGGGCAGCTGGTTGAGCAGCCCGGCGTCGCGCATCAGCAGGTACATCGGGATCAGCAGCGCCTCGAACGGCGCCAGCTGCGCGACGAGCACCAGCATCAGGAACCCCTTGCGCCCGCGGAAACGCATGCGGGACAAGGGAACCGCGGCCAGCACACCCGCGACGAGCGAGCACAGCACCGCGCCGAGCGTGACGATCAGGCTGTTGGCGAGGTACGTGGTGAACCCGGGTTTCGTCAGTGCCGAGACGAAGTTGTCCAACGTCGCCGAGAGCGGGATCAGGTCGTAGTCCGGGGACAGGACCTGGCCCGGCGTCTTCAGCGAGGAGGTGATCATCCAGTACGTCGGGAAGACGAACAGGAGGGCCACGACCACGCCGAGCGTGCCGAGGCCGAGCCGCTGGGACAGGGACTTCCTCATGACAGGTCGGCCTCCTTCGTGCGCACCAGCAGCTGGACGTACCGGGCGGTGAGCAGGATCAGCACGAGCATCATCAGCAGGGCGGCGGTCGCCGCCAGGCCGAAGTGGTTGCCCGCGAGGCCCTTGAGGTACATGTAGACCGGCAGCGTCGTGCTGGCGCCGTCCGGCCCGCCTTGACGGATCGCCCACACCTGGGCGAACAACTTGAAGTCCCACAGGACCGACAGGAACGTGACCATGGTCAGGATCGGCCGGATCGCCGGCCAGCTGACCGCCCAGAACGCCTGCCAGGCGTTCGCGCCGTCGATGCCCGCGGCCTCGTACTGCTCCTTCGGGACGCCGAGGAGCCCCGCGTACAGCGTGAACGCCACGAACGGCACGGCCTGCCAGACGACCAGCAGGCCGATGACGGTGAGCGTGCTCGGGCCGGTGGAGAACCAGGAATGCCCGATGAAGCCCTCGAAACCGAGTTTCGCGAGCGTCTTGTTCAGGATCCCGTACTGCTGGTCGAAGATCCACTGGAACACCGTGGTCGTCGCGACCACCGGCGTCGCCCACGCGAGGATCAGCGCGACTTGCAGGACCACCCGGACCACCGGGTTGAGGTGCCGCATCAGCAGCGCCATGAACAGCGCGAGCAGCAGGGTGATGATCACGACCGACGCGGTGAACACCAGCGTCCGGACGGTGATCTCCCAGAATTCGGGGTCGGACAGGATCGCGGAGAAGTTCTCGAACCCGACCCAGACCATCTCTCCGGAGACCAGCTCACGGAGGTCGAGCTTGCGGAGACTGATCCCGATGAGCTGCATCGTCGGCCAGCCCAGCAGGACCAGGATCGCGACCAGCGCGGGAAGGATCAGCAGGTACGGCGCCGTCCGTTCGCCGAGACGGAGACGCCGGTTGGACTTCGGGCGTTTGATGCGCGGCGATGCCGGCGGGGTGGCCCCCGCCGGCATCGTCACATCCTTGGTCGTGGTCATCCGCCGATGAGCTTGTCGAGCGCTGCGTTGGCGTCGGCGGTCGCCTGGTCGAGCGTCTTCGTTCCGGTCAGGTAGGCGGTCAGCATGTCCTTGATCGGATTCTGGCCGGACTCGACGTCACCCCACTTGGGGCTGGTCGGCACGGCGCGGCCGTTCTTGGACGCCTCGGCCATGACCTTGCCGAACTCGCTGCCGGCGAGGGCGGAGACGTCGGTCGAGGTACCCGGGACGTAGCCCGCCTTGGCGAACTCGGTCTGGTACTTCGGGGTGCTGATCAGCTTGACGTAGTCCTTGGCCGCGGCCGCGTTCTTGCTGTTGGCCGGGATGACCAGGTTCGAACCGCCGAGGAAGACCGGAGCCGACTTGCCGGCGGTCTTGCCGGGGATCGGGAACGCGCCCGACTTCTCCTTGACCGACGGGTCGGTCTTGGCGGCGGTGTCGATACCGCCCGACACGGCGATCATCATCGCGACCTTGCCCGCGCCGTAGATACCTTCCTGCTGCGGCGTCGCTTCGTCGGCGTCCTTCGGTGCCTTGGTGCCGGAAGCTTCGGTGAGCTGCTTGTAGAACTCGAGGCCGGCCTTGGCCTGCGGGGTGTCCAGGGTGGACTTGAAGGACTTGCCGTTGGCCTGCGCGATGTCGCCGCCCTCGTCCCAGATGTAGGACAGCAGCTCGTACCAGTTCTGGCCGGGGTGGTAGAGGGCCTGGAACTCGGGGTCGCTGCCGAACTTGGCCTTGAGCTTGGTGAGCGCGTCGAGCCACTCCGTGCGCGTCTTCGGCGTCGCGGTGATACCGGCCTGCTCGAACATGTCCTTGCGGTAGATGACCTCGCGGTTGGCCGCGTAGAGCGGGACGCCGTAGGTCTTGCCGTCGTACTCGCCGGAGGCCTTGAGGCCCTGGAGCCACTGGTCCCCGTTGAAGTCCTTCACGCTCGACGTGAGGTCGGCGAGCACACCCTGGTTCGCGAACGCGGGGGTCTGGGTGTTGCCCAGCTCGATCACGTCCGGCGGGTTGTCACTGGCCAGCGCGGTGGTCAGTTTCTGCTGGATGCCGTTCCACTGCTGGATCTCGTACTTGACCTTGACGCCGGGGTGCGCGTCTTCGAATTCCTTGTGGAGCGAGTTCGTCAAAGCTTCGGGGGCGGTCCCCGTCATGAGCCAGACCGTGAGCGAGCCGTTCGAGGCCGGAGCGCTCGAATTCGTGCTGTCGCCACTGCCGGAACCGGCGCAGCCCGCCGTCGCGAGGGTGATGGCGGCGGCGCCCGCAGCCATCTTGAGCCAGCGCTTCACTCGTGCCGTCCTTTCGATGCCCGGCCACCATGCCGAGCTCCCACAAAATGGTGTAGACCAATGCGGGCAGCGTGGTACGTACCACTCCGGCTGTCAAGCAGGTGGCCGGTTCGTTGTAAACGAGCCGCAATCTTTCACCATGAGTGAGCGCGTGATCACGCTGATGATCGGAATTCGGCGCTGCCGTCAAGGCCTCGCGAGGCGCGCTGACATGCGGTTTTTCTTTCCCTGTTCCGGTGATCGGAGCATTCGGCGGGCGATCTTTGCGCCGTTCGGTGTAAGGATGGGCGCGCGTTCGCCTAGTGGTCGTCCTCGTCGGCCTCGTGGTCTTCGGGAGGCTCGATCCCGAGCAGCGCGCGGGTCTGATCCTGCAGGAACCACGCCAGCGTCGCGCAGACGATCAGCAGGATCAGCGGGAGGACCGGGCCGCCGTTGGTGAGGATGAACAGCTCCGTGACGCTCGCGCCGACCATCACGCCGGCCAGCAGCAGCGCCGCGGGCCCGCCGAAGCGGGGGATCAGCAATCCGATCGCGCCGCCGGCTTCGAGTACGCCGGTGACGTAGCGGAGCCATTGCCCGAGCCCGATTTCGGCGAAGACCTGTTCGGTGTGCCCGCCCGAGAACAGCAGGTAGCCGCTGTAGAGGAACTCGGCCGCGAGCGCGACACGCACGACCCACAGCGCGATCGAGCCGATCGGCAGGCTTCGTCCGGACATGCCGGGCATCTTTCTCCTGGTCGGCGGGGGTGGCAAGGCGCGGAGTGGGTACAGGTGGTGGGGGGGGGGGGGGGGGGGGGGTAGGCCACCCCCCCCCCCCCCCCCCCCCGGGCGGGCCCCCGGGGCCGCGGGGCCCCGCC
>NZ_JBIWKX010000119.1:0-8957 GCF_044765885.1 Amycolatopsis sp. NPDC102389 | reverse complement strand
TTCCCCCCCCCCCCTGGCGGGCGGGGGGGGGGGGCCGCCCCGCCCCCCCCCCCCCCCCCCCCCCCCCCCCCCCCCCCCCCCCCCCGCGAGCTTCAGACGCGGCTGAGCGCGATCACCGGGAACGGCCGCGTGGTCTTCGACTGATGCTCGGCCAGCCGCGGGAACGCCTTCGCCTGTTTCGCGAACAGACGGTCCCGAGCCGCTCCGGTCACCTCGATCGCGTGAGCGGTGAAGGCCTCTCCATCCGCCTCGACGTCGACGGACGGCTCCGCGACCAGGTTGCGGTACCAGTCCGGATGCCCGGGCGCGCCCCCGTTGGCGGCGAAGACGACGTAGCGGTCGTCGTCGGCCAGGAACAGCATCGGCGTCACGTGCCGTCGCCCGGTGCGGACGCCGGTGGTGGTGAGCAGCAAGGTCGGGAGACCGTCGCCGTGGCGGCCGTTCGCGCGGAACTCCGCGATCACGCGCTCGTTCATGGCCTGCAGGTCGATCATCAACGCTCCGGGCGGCTAGGTTGATCTTGGCGGCTGGCCAGTCTGCACATCCGCGCCCAGGTCGGCAAGCATTTTTCGATCCTGGCTGCTCACGACCCCGAAACTGTCGGTGCCCGTGGCGATACTGATCCCGTGTCCCCCGTCAGCCGCGGCCGCAAGCCCGCCAAAAGACCGAAGAGCCAGCGCTCCCGCCGCCCACGTCCGCCTCTGGACGTGGGCAGGGTGGAGCGCTGGCCGAAGCTGCTCCACGGGCCGATCGAGCTTTCGGGCTGTGTCGTCCAAGGCCAGGTGGATCAGGATCTGGTGGTCCTGGCCGCCACGCTGACCGCCGGCAAACGCGCGGTGGGCGTCGAGGTGGTGGTCAACGGTCGCGAGGTCGACGTGATCGAGCTCCACCCCGTTCCCGAGGACGCCCTCGCGGTCCTTCGCAGCGGCTTCGAGGTGACCGAGGCACCGCTGACACCCGAGGAGTTCCGGAGCCAGGTCGAAGCGGCCTTGATCGCCAAGGCGGACGGCGACGCCTGGATCCGGGAGAAGGTCCCTGACCTCTTGAAGTTGGGGAGAGATCCGAGGCCAGATCTGCCGGAGCGTGCGGCCCAGCTGCGCCGGTGGCTCGGTCTTCCCGATTACGATCCGCTGCCGCGCATCCCGTCGGACGATCCGTTGCCGCTCGTCCTGCCCCCACCCGTGCCGGTCACCGGGCTCAGGCTGGCGGTCGCGTTGTCCGAGCTGGACGACGCGATCTGGCGACGGCTCGAAGTCCGCTCCGACGTCACCCTCGCCGGGCTGCACCGGATTCTCTCGGCCGCGTTCGACCGTGACGAAGGGCAGTATCACCGGTTCGAGACCGCGTACGGAGGCTTCAGCGCCGGCGCGCAGAGCTGTGAAGGCGACCGCTTCGACGACGAGGTGACACTTGGCCACGTTGTCAGCTCGCCAGGCCACCGGCTCGTCTACGAGGCGGAGAGCTGGAGGCACTGGATCCGCGTCGAGCGGCTGGCCGGCCTCCCCGAAGCACCGAGCTGCCTCGACGGCGAACGCGCCGCGCCTCCGCCGGAATGCGAAGACGAGCGGAGTTACGAGATGGTGCTGGAGGCACTGCGCGATCCGGACGACGAAGAGAACGAGGAACTGCTCGAAGAGCTCGGCGGCTACGGCTTCGATCCGGAGTGGTTCGACAAGGAGGTGGTCGACGAGCGGCTGGCCCGGCTGGGCTGACCGGCACCTCTTTCGGGGTAACCGATGCCATCCAGAACCCGCGCCGCGTGGCGCCCTTGGCGGTGGCCGTCCGGGAGAGCAGACTGCCCCTTGCCGGTGCGTCAGCCCCCTTCGGGCGCCGAGATCCTTCGGCGCATAAGGTGGGAGGACCGGCCCGCGTCAAGCAGCCAGGGATCCGTCTGCCTAGGGGAGGTTTTCGCTGGTGTCGAACGATTCCTTCGTCCACCTGCATGTGCACACCGAGTACTCGATGCTCGACGGTGCGGCGAAGATCGCCCCCTTGTTCAAGGAGGCGGCGCGCCTGGGCATGCCCGCGGTCGGCATGACCGACCACGGCAACATGTACGGCGCGGACGAGTTCTACCAGCAGGCGGTCAAGCACGACCTCAAGCCGATCATCGGCATCGAGGCCTACATCGCGCCGGAGAGCCGGTTCCACAAGAAGCCGGTCTTCTGGGGACAGTCGAACCAGCGCGGCGCCGACGAGTTCGGTGAGGGCGGTGACGTCTCCGGTGGTGGTGCCTACACCCACATGACGATGCTCGCCGAGAACTCCACCGGCCTGCGCAACCTGTTCAAGCTCTCCTCCCTGGCGAGCATGCAGGGCTACTACCGCAAGCCCCGGATGGACCGCGAGCTGATCGCGGAGAACCACCACGGCATCATCGCGACCACCGGCTGCCCCTCGGGCGAGGTGCAGACGAGGCTGCGGCTGGGGCAGCGCACCGAGGCGATCCAGGCGGCGTCGGACTACAAGGACATCTTCGGCGCCGACAACTTCTTCCTCGAGCTGATGGACCACGGGCTGCCGATCGAGCGGTCGGTCCGTGAGGGCCTGCTCGAGGTCGGCAAGCTGCTCGACCTCAAGCCGCTGGCCACCAACGACTCGCACTACGTCACCAAGGACCAGGCCGACACCCACTCCGCGCTGCTGTGCGTGCAGGCGGGCAAGACGCTGAACGACCCGAACCGGTTCAAGTTCGACGGTGACGGCTACTACCTGAAGTCGGCCGCCGACATGCGGGAGTACTGGGACAAGGAGGTCCCCGGCGCCGCCGACTCGACGCTGCTGATCGCCGAGCGCGTCGAGTCCTACAAGGACGTGTACACGCACAAGGACCGGCTGCCGTTCTTCGAGGTCCCCGAAGGTTACGACCAGGGCACCTGGCTGCGGGAAGAGGTCGCCCGCGGCCTCAAGTGGCGGTACCCGGACGGCGTCCCGGACCCGTACTACAACGAGCGCATCGAGATCGAGCTCGACGTCATCATCGGGAAGGGCTTCCCCGCCTACTTCCTCATCGTCGCCGACCTCATCAACTACGCCCGCAAGGTCGGCATCCGCGTCGGCCCCGGCCGTGGTTCCGCCGCCGGCTCGCTGGTCGCGTACGTCCTCGGTATCACCAACCTGGACCCGATCCCGCAGAAGCTGCTGTTCGAGCGGTTCCTGAACCCCGAGCGCGTGTCGATGCCCGATATCGACATCGACTTCGACGACCGCCGTCGCGGCGAGATGATCCGCTACGCCACCGAGAAGTACGGCGTCGACAAGGTCGCGCAGGTCATCACCTTCGGCACCATTAAGACCAAGGCGGCCATCAAGGACTCCGCCCGCGTCCACTTCGGTCAGCCGGGGTACGCCATCGCGGACCGGATCTCGAAGGCGCTCCCGCCGCCGATCATGGCGAAGGACATCCCGCTCTCGGGCATCGTCGACTCGAAGCACGAGCGCTACGGCGAAGCGGCCGAGGTCCGCGCCCTCGTCGAGACCGACGAAGAGTGCAAGACGATCTTCGAGACCGCCCGTGGTCTCGAAGGCCTGATCCGCAACGCCGGCGTCCACGCCTGCGCGGTCATCATGTCGTGCGACCCGCTGACCGACGCCATCCCGCTGTGGCAGCGTGACGACGGTTCGATCATCACCGGCTGGGACTATCCGTCGTGCGAGGCCATCGGCCTGCTGAAGATGGACTTCCTCGGCCTGCGGAACCTCACCGTCATCGGTGACGCGATCGACAACATCAAGACCAACCGCGGGATCGACATCGACCTCGACACCCTCGGCGTCGATGACCCTGAGACGTACAAGCTGCTCTCCCGCGGTGACACGCTCGGCGTGTTCCAGCTGGACGGCGGGCCCATGCGTGACCTGCTCCGCCGGATGCAGCCGACGGTGTTCGACGACATCGTGGCGGTGGGCGCGCTGTACCGCCCGGGCCCGATGGGCATGAACGCGCACAACGACTACGCCGACCGCAAGAACGCGCGGCAAAAGGTCAAACCGATCCACCCCGAGCTCGAAGAGCCCCTGAAGGAGATCCTGGCCGACACCTACGGCCTGATCGTCTATCAGGAGCAGATCATGCACATCGGCCAGAAGGTGGCCGGCTACTCGATGGGCCGCGCGGACGTGCTCCGCCGCGCCATGGGTAAGAAGAAGGCGGAAGTCCTCGAGAAGGAGTTCGTCGGCTTCGAAGAGGGGATGAAGTCGAGCGACCTGGTCCCCGGCGGCTTCTCCTCCGAGGCG
Source organism: Amycolatopsis sp. NPDC102389 (assembly GCF_044765885.1). Taxonomy (NCBI): domain Bacteria; kingdom Bacillati; phylum Actinomycetota; class Actinomycetes; order Pseudonocardiales; family Pseudonocardiaceae; genus Amycolatopsis; species Amycolatopsis sp. NPDC102389. The sequence goes on along the minus strand of NZ_JBIWKX010000119.1, from coordinate 4,721 downwards.
ATCAAAGCGCTCTGGGACACGATCCTCCCGTTCGCCGGCTACGCGTTCAACAAGAGTCACGCGGCCGCGTACGGCCTGATCTCGTACTGGACCGCGTACCTCAAGGCGAACTTCACGCCGGAGTACATGGCCGCGCTGCTCACCTCGGTGGGTGACAACAAGGACAAGTCCGCGGTCTACCTCTCGGAGTGCCGCCGCCTGGGGATCAAGGTGCTCCCGCCGGACGTCAACGAGTCGGCGCTGAGGTTCGCGGCCGTCGGGGACGACATCCGCTTCGGCATGGGTGCCGTCCGCAACGTCGGCGCGAACGTCGTCGAGTCGATCATCAAGACCCGCGAGGAGAAGGGGAAGTACTCCTCCTTCACCGATTTCCTCGACAAGTCCGAGCTGGTGGCCTGCAACAAGCGGGTCATCGAGTCGCTGATCAAGGCGGGCGGCTTCGACTCGCTCGGCAACACGCGGCTTTCGATGATCCAGGTGCACGAAGACGCGGTCGAGGCCGTGGTCCCGCTCAAACGCCAGGAGGCGATGGGCCAGTTCGACCTCTTCGGGTTCGGCGGGGACGACGACGCGGGGGAGGCGGTGTCCTCGTCGCCGCTCGCGCATCTGAAGTTCGGCGAAGAGGAGTACCCACGCAAGCAGCTCCTGGCCTACGAGCGGGAGATGCTCGGCCTCTACGTCTCGGCGCATCCGCTGGACGGCGCCGAACGCATCCTGCGCAAACACGCGCCGCGGCCGATCGCCGCGATCCTCGCCGACCCGCCGAAGGAAGGCGAGCTGGTCGTCTCCGGGCTGATCACCTCGCTGGAACGCCGGGTCAACAAAAAGGGCGAACCCTGGGCGATCTGCACCATCGAGGACATGGACGCCTCGCTCGAGGTGCTGTACTTCCCGAAGTCGTACGCGATGTTCTCCGCCGACCTCATCGAGGACAACGCGGTCCTGGTCAAAGGCCGGGTGAACTGGCGCGAGGACAAGATGTCCATCTTCGGCGGCGGTCTCGTCCCGCTCGACCTGTCCGAGGTCGGCAACGGCGACGACGATCTGCCGCTGGTCCTGCTGGCCGCGGCGGAGAAGATCGACCAGTCGGTGGTCAGCGAACTGAAGCAGACCTTGCTGGCGCACAAGGGCGAGACCCCGGTGCACCTCAAGCTCGTCGGCAAGAACCAGACGGTCTTCGCGCTCTACGACTATCCGGTCAAGGTGACGTCGATGCTGATCGGTGAGCTCAAGGGCATCCCGGGGATCGCCGCCAGCACCTGATGAGCGCCTACGAACCCGATCCCCGGCGTTGGAAGGCGCTCGCCGTCTCCCTCGCCGCCGGGTTCATGGGCCTGCTCGACGTCAGCATCGTCAACACGGCCCTGCCGTCGATCCAGAAGGACCTCGGCGCGTCGAGCGGCGGGATCCAATGGGTCGTGTCGGGCTATGCGCTGGCCTTCGGGCTGGTGCTGGTGTCCGGCGGCAGGCTCGGCGACGCGCTCGGCCGCCGCCGGATGTTCCTGTTCGCGCTCGCCGCGTTCGTGCTGACCAGCGCGTTCGCCGGCGCGGTGCCGGACGAGACGACGCTGATCGTCGCGCGGCTCCTGCAGGGTTTCGCCTCGGGGATGATGACGCCGCAGAACAGCGGGATGATCCAGGACCTGTTCCGCGGCGCGGAACGTGGCCGCGCGTTCGGCATGTTCGGTGCCGTCGTCGGGATCTCGACCGCGGTCGGGCCGGTGCTCGGTGGCGTGATCCTCGCCGTCTCCGGTGATCCGGAAGGCTGGCGCTGGGTCTTCTACGTGAACGTGCCGATCGGGATCCTGGCGTTCGCGCTGGCCCTGAGATGGCTGCCGAAAGCGGAGACACCGCCGAAAAGCCTGCGGGGTGAGATCGACTTCGTCGGCATCATGCTGCTGGGTGTCGCCGTACTCGGCGTCCTGCTGCCGTTGATCGAATCCGAACAGGGTGGGCTCGGCAGCCTGTGGTGGCTGTTCGCCGTCGCGGTGATCTTCGGCTTCGCGTTCGTGCGGTGGGAACGCTCGATGGTGCGACGTGGCCGTCCGCCACTGCTCGACACCCGGCTGTTCACCGGCACCCCGGGATACGCCTCGGGTGCCGCCGTCGGCGCGCTGTACTTCAGCGGGTTCACCGGAATGTGGCTGGTCTTCGCCATCTTCTTCCAGCAAGGGCTCGGCTACACGCCGCTGCAATCCGGGCTCGCCGTCACCTCCTTCGCCCTCGGCTCGGCCGTGTCGGCGGCGATCGCGGGGCGGCTGGTGCCGGAGTGGGGCCGCAAGCTGACCGTCGCCGGGCTGGTCATGGTGATCGCCGGGATGGTCACGGTCGCCGTCCTCGCCGGTCAGGACCCCGGCGCCGCGGCGGGCTGGTGGTTCGCGCCGCCGTTGCTCGTCGCCGGTGTCGGTGGTGGCATGGTCATCTCGCCCAACACCACGCTCACCCTGGAATGCGTCCCGACCTCGATGGCCGGCGTGGCCGGGGGTGCTTTGCAGACCGGGCAACGGATCGGCACCGCGATCGGCACCGTCGTGCTGGCCTCGGTCTTCCACGCGGTACTCGGCGCGAACGGCGGCTATCCGTCGGCGCTGACCGCGGCGATGCTGTGCGCCGCCGTGTTGACGAGTTCGGCGCTCTTGCTCGCCGTGATCGAACTTCGCGCGCGCCGCGCGAGGCGAGTGCTCACCGAGCGGGAGGAAGCCGTGCGGGCTGCCGCCGATTGGCATCGCGGCTGAATCGTCCGCACCTGCCGACGACTACGTTCGGCAAGACCGGATGCTCCATCCGAGTGACTGAGGTCGTCATCCTCTGGTGCTACTCAGAGCAACCGGGTACACCTAACGGAGCCTTCACCGCTGTGACTCGGCTACCGACAGTGGTATTTCTGTCGATCGATCGGGGATGGATCGATCGGCGAAGCGATCGTGGCGAGTCCGGAGTTCTCAGGAATGGACACCCACGGTCACGAGCCGGTGGACAGCCGTCGGCGTCCGCGGGGGACCGTTCGGCGGCGGCCGGCTCAACCCCACTGGCGAGCCGGGTTCCGGTGAGGCATTCGCGCGGGTGGGTCCGTGCGGGGTCGCCTGGGGAGGTGCACCCGGCCCGGGCCCACCCGCCGCGCGTTCCTCCGCGTGTGTGAACCGCTTCCGGCTGCGAAGATCTCCGCAGTCCGAGATTGCGAGGAGCACCGATGGCGGAGAGTTCTGTTCGGCGTAATCGGCTGAGGGTCTGGTACCGGCCGATGAAGATGCGCGATTCCGGTGAAGGGCACCGGGTCGCGACCCCGCTGGAGCTGTTGTTCGACCTGTGTTTCGTGGTCGCCGTCGCGCAGGCCGCCGCCGGTCTGCACCACGCGATCGCCGAAAACCACATCGGGCACGGGGTGCTCAGCTTCGGGATGGTGTTCTTCGCGATCTGGTGGGGCTGGCTGAACTTCAGCTGGTTCGCGTCGTCGTTCGACACCGACGACGTCCTCTACCGAGTGGTGACGCTGGTCCAGATCGCGGGCGGGCTGACCGTCGCCGCCGGTGTCTCGTCCGCCTTCGACGGCGACTTCGAGATCGTGGTCGCCGGCTACGTCCTGATGCGGCTCGCGATGGTCGTGCAGTGGCTGCGCGCCGCGCGGACCGATCCGGAATGCCGTCCGGCCGCGCTGCGGTACGCCATCGGCATCACGATCGTCCAGATCCTGTGGGTCGTCCGCCTCGGCCTCCCGGATTCGCTGGGGCTGCCGTCGTTCTTCCTGCTCCTGGTCGCCGAACTCGCGGTTCCGGTGATCGCCGAACGCAAACGCTGGACGGGCTGGCATCCGCACCACATCGCCGAGCGCTACGGCCTCTTCACCATCATCGTGCTGGGTGAATCGATCCTCGGCGCGACCACCGCGGTCAAGGAAGGGCTGGACGAGGGCAAGCACACCGGCAGCCTGATCTCGCTCGCCGCCGCCGGGCTCGTGCTGGTCTTTTCGCTGTGGTGGCTGTACTTCGACCAGCCTGGCCACGCCCGGCTCGAGAAGGCGAAGAGCCTGTTCACCGTCGCGAGCTGGGGTTATGGGCACTACCTGATCTTCGCCTCGGCGGCCGCGCTCGGCGCCGGCCTCGAAGTCGCGGTCGACTACGACACCCACACCGGGCACGTCGCGTCCCTGCCCGCCGCCATGGCGACGACCGTGCCCGTCGCGATCTATCTGCTGAGCGTCTGGCTCATGCACATCGGACCCACCAACGAATGCCGGCCGATCGCGATCGGCTTCCCGGTGACCGCGGTGCTCGTGCTCGCCGCGTCGTTCACGCCGGCGCCCATCCACATCACCGCCGTGCTCGCCGCCGCCCTCGTCGTCCTGACGGTCGTCGCGACCCACGGCGAGCCTGTTCCGGGGGAGGGCCCGATCGATGCAGGTCAGAGCCCCGGCGCGAAAAAAGGGACCCCCCTGTAAACGCCGGTTTCGGGCCGTGTAATGTTCTCTTCGTCGCCAGGGAAACCGAGCGGCCGCCGGGAACACGAACCAAGCTCCCACCGGATGGTGGTAGAGTGGGTGGTCCCGAACCGGAGAGGTAACTCTACCCCCGCTGAAACGGCAGTTTCGAGCAGGTGCTAGGGTGTGCTCCGGACAAAAGCCAAGAAATAACTGCTTCGGATAAGGCCGTGTGACTGCGGTGCGATCTGGGGTGTGTTGCTTGAGAACTCAACAGTGTGCTAGTGAACTAAGCCAGTAGAGCTTA
>NZ_JBIWKX010000118.1:0-9273 GCF_044765885.1 Amycolatopsis sp. NPDC102389 | reverse complement strand
CAAGTCAGAGGGCATCTGCGCGCCTACGACACGATCAACTCACCACAAACATCGGTGGATCCAGGTCTGATGTCTCGAAAGTGGCTTTCGCGACATGCCGGCGGCCGGACAGCCCGGACCCGAAAAGGGCGGAACCCGGGCCCTGAGGAGGGAGGCCCGGGTTCCGATGGGGAGGAGAGGTCAGACAGTGCCCGGCTTCGGCAGCTGCTGCTTGGCCGGAGTGTTCTGATAGGACGCCAGCTGCCAAGCGCCGTCCCGCTTGACGACCGTCCACGAAGCGCGGATCGACTGCGAGTCCGCGACCTCGGTCTCGCCCGGGCCGAGCACGCCGCCCTGGGTGATCAGGACGCCGGAGTCCGGGGTGAAGAAGCGGATCTCCAGCGGACGGCCGGTGACCTGGGTGCCCTTGTAGTTGCCCGCGAAGGATTCCACCAGGAACGCCCGGATGTCGTCGCGGCCCTTCTTGAAGACGCCGGGAAGGATCATCGTCCCGTCTTCGGTGAAGACGCCGGCGAAGGCGTCGGCGTCGTGGTAGGCCCACGCGGCGATCACCTTCTGGGTCAGCGCCGCGATCGCCGCCTGGTCCGCGGCCGTGCCGGTTTCGGTCGTGGTCATCGGAGGATCCTCCTAGATGTAGAGGGTGTTGGGCTCGAGCCCGCAGAGCACGCGGCCGTACAGCTCGGTGTTGGTGTTGGGGTGCATCAGCGCGTGGAGGTTGACCGCGGCGACGTCGCGGGCGATGCGCTGGATCGGGATGCCGTGGTACACCGACGAACCGCCGGAGGCGCCGGCGAGGATGTCGATGCCTTCCTTGGCGAGGCGTACCACGGCACCGAGGTCGGCCCGCGCGATCGCGCGTTCCTCGAGCTTCCACGGAGTGCCGTCCGCGACCTTCGAGTCGACCAAAGTGGACAGACGGTGCGCGTGGAACCCGGCCTCGTCGATCTTCAGCGCCGATTCGGCCACCTGGTGGTGCGTGATCGGGGCCTCGCGCTGCGAATCGTAAGCGGTGTAAGTGATCTTGCGGTCCGGCAGGCGCTTGAGGAACGTGTCCTGCGCGCCCTTCGCCATCCCCACCAGAGTGCCCACCGAAGACGCGGAGGCGACCGGAAGCAGCGGCGCCCGGTAGATCGAGGACGAACCGCCGGAAGCGCCTTCCAACACCACGGGCAGCGGGAGCACCCGCTCCGCCGGGATGAAGACGTCCTGTGCCACCGTCGAAACGCTGCCGGTGCCGCGCAGGCCCGAGGTGTCCCAGTCGTCCACGATCAGCAGATCCGAGATCGGCACCAGCGCCATGATCGGGTACGGCTCACCCTCCGGCGGTACGAGGATCGCGATGATCTCCTGCCACTGCGCGTGCAGGGCCCCGCTGATGAAGCCCCATTTGCCGTTCACCACGATCCCGCCGTCGACCGGCGCGGCCATCGCGGACGGGCTCAGCGTGCCGCAGACGCGCACGTCCGGGGTGGCGAACACCTCGTCCTGCACCGCCTCCGGGAACTGGCAGGCCATCCAGGTCGGGATCCAGTACACCGAGGCCACCCAGGAGGTCGAGCCGTCGGCCCGGCCGATCTCGGTGGCGACGTCGACCAGGGTGCGGGTGTCGGCCTCGTAGCCGCCGTAACGCTTGGGGCGGCGCAGCTTGAAGACGCCGGCGTCGGCCAGTGCTTCGATGGATTCCTCGTGCACCCGCCGGTTCTGTTCCTGCCAGTTCGAGTGCTTCTTCAGTGCGGGGGCGAGTTCGGCCACGCGGCGAACCAGTTCCTCCCGCGTCGGAACATCGGTGCTCGACACCTTGACCTCCTAGATCGTCGACTGGTCCAGCTTCGCAGCGGGCGGACGGCAGGGCGTCTTCCCGTTTGCCGGTGCGTCAGGCTGCCGCACGTTCGGAGGTGCGGCCGAGGAAATCGACCACGTTCTGGCCGTCGCGGCGGGCGAACCAGGTCGCCATCGGCGCCGCCATCGCGGTCGAGACCAGCGCCATGATCACCAGCATGGTGAACAGCGTCGGGGAGAGCACGCCGAGGTCGAGCCCGATGTTGAGCACGACCAATTCGGTCAGGCCGCGGCAGTTCATCAACGCACCCACCTGCAGCGACCGGTTCCAGTTCTCGCCGACCGCCCGCGCGGCCAGCGCCGAGCCGCCGAACTTGCCCGCGACGGCCACGAGCAGGATCGCGCCGCACCAGAGCCACGCCCCGCCGCCGGAAAGCAGGCCGAGGTCGGTGCGCAAACCGCTGTAGGCGAAGAACAACGGCAACATCAACGCCGTCGTCAGCCCGCCGGCCTTGTCGTGCAGCCAGGTCGCGATCGGGTTGTCCCGCGGGAAAACCACCCCGAACACGAACGCGCCGAACATCGCGTGCACCCCGATCCACTCGGTCGCCATGGCGCACACCAGCACCCCGACCACCGACAGCGGCGCGACCTTGTGCAGCCGTGCCGCCGGGGCCGCCGCCACGAACTTCCGCAGCAGCGGCCGGACGACCAGGCCGAGCAGCGCGACGAACGCCGCCGTGAGCACGACCGTCAGCACCACCCCGAACAGCGAGGACGCCGTGGTCAGCGCGATCACCAGCGCCAGCAGGCTCCACGCGGTCACGTCGTCGACCACCGCGCAGGTCAGCGCCACGACGCCGATCTCGCTGCGGAAGAGCCCGATCTCGTGCAGGATCCGCACCAGCACCGGCAACGCGGTGATGCTCATCGACACACCGAAGAAGAGCGCGAACGGCAGGAATCCGCCGCCCGCTCCGAACCGGGTGTAGGCGAGCATGGCGAGCCCGACGCCGAGCAGGAACGGCAGCGCGATGCTGACGTGACTGACGACGAGCGCGAGCCGCCCGCGTCCGCGCAGCAGCGTGGTGTTCAGTTCCAGCCCGGCGAGGAACACGAAGAAGATCACGCCGAGCTGTGCCACGACGTTCAGTTGCGGCACCGTCGCCTTCGGGATCAGCACGGCCGCGCCCGATGGCCACAACGCGCCGAGCACCGACGGGCCGAGCAGGATGCCCGCGGTGATCTCGCCGATCACCGCGGGCTGCCCGATCCGCTGGGCCAGCCAGCCCACCACCTTGCAGGCGCCGACCACGACGGCGATCGCCAGCAGCAGCTGTGCCAGCGAAGGTCCGGTCGCCTGTTTCGCCGCGGCCACACCGGCGCCGCCTTCACCCAGTCCCAACAGGACGATCGCGGCCACGACGGGGAGCACGACGAGTCCCAAGTAGACCAGCAGGGCCCGGCGACCGGTGCGGGGTTCGCTCTCCACCATGTCCCTTCCGTTCAGGGGCCGGTGACGTTCGCGACCAGGTCGTCGAGGTTGATCTTCAGCAGCGGGTGCTTGCCGGACAGCCCGGAGACCAGCGTGACGAAGTCGATGCTCGGCGCGTGGAGCTGTTCGGGGTCCACGACCTCCTGGGCGAGGTCGTAGTAGTACTCCTTGTACTTGGTCCGGTCGTAGAACCGCTCGACGAAATCACGGATCTCGTCGAAGAACGCGCGGTAGTTCCCGGCGTACCGGTCGAGCGCCTTCTCCTCGATGGCCGGGTGTTCCAGGATCCGGTGGACCACTTTGGACAGTGAGCTGCCCGCCAGCGTGGCCAGCGCGACACCGGTGGAGAACAGCGGGTCGACGAAAGCGGCCGCGTCGCCGACGAGCACCCAGCCGTCGCCGTAGAAGGTTTCGTTGGTGTAGGACCAGTCCCGTGCCGTCCGGTAGCCGGCGTGCTGGCGGGCGTTGGCCAACAGCCCCTTGAGCCGCGTGGTCTTGTCCCGCTCGCTCAGGAAGAGCTGTTCCAGGGACTTGTCGTCGGCGTTGGCGAGATCCGACTTGGTCACGTAGCCGACGCTCATCGTGCCCTTGTCGATCGGGATGCCCCAGAACCAGCCGTCGGCGGTGCCTTCGATGAGGATGTTGGTCCACTCGTCGCCGGGCAGGCGCTCGCAGTTGTCGTAGTAGGTCCAGACCGCGACGTTGCGAAGCTCGTTGTGCCAGGTGATGTCGCTGAACTTCCGGCCGATCACCCGTGACTGCCCGGACGCGTCGACGACCAGCGAGGCGCTGGCCTCGTAGTCGCCGGCCGAACCGCGCAGGGCGAAGCGGACGCCGGTGACGCGGCCGGTGTCGGACTGGATCACGTCCTTGACCGTCGTCTCCTCCACGACGTACGCGCCGAGTTCACGGGCGCGGTCGAGGATCAGCGTGTCCAGGTCGGCACGGCGCGTGTGGTAGGCGTAGGTGCCTTCCGCGGCCTTCATGAACGAGAAGTTCCAAGGCACGTCCCGGTTTCCCCACACCAGGCTGCCGCCGTACTTGCGCTCGAAACCGCGGGCCTCCATACGCTCGAGCAGGTCCAGCTCCTGCAACGGGCGCATGCCGACCGGGATCAGGGATTCGCCGATGTGGTAGCGGGGAAAGCGTTCGCGCTCGAGGACCAGGACCGTACGCCCCTCCTTCGCGAGGAGTCCGGCGCAGGTCGCGCCCGCCGGGCCGCCACCGATGACGATGACGTCGAACCGCTCGGGCATACCGTGAAGCGTGGCTGACATGAGTGAACCCTTCCTGGGCCGATGGAGGACTGGAGGCGCTCACGCGCGCCGGATGCCGATCTGCGGCTCGTAGCTCAGGTACAGCCCGTTGATCGCCTTTTCGGGCTTCTCCGGCGCCTGTTTGTGCTCGTGGACGCGGTTGAGGTTGTCCAGCGGGTTGTGCTTGCCGCTCTCGTCGCCGAGCAGGTGACCCTGGATCCGGCGGTAGACCTCCTCGGTGTCCTCGAGGTCGGCGATGCCGGTGACGAACCGGTCGAACGCGGCTTGCACGTCCATCCCCGCCCAGTCCTTTTCGGACAGTTGCTGCGCACGGAAGAAGTGGTGCTCCTTGCCGCGGTAGCTCTCGTAGAAGGTGGACACCAGCACCAGCAGCCGTTCGTAGGCGCGGCGGTAGACGACCTCGTAGAAGTCCCAGGCCTCGCTCTCGCTGATCTCACCCCGGATGACGCTGCTGAGCGCGGCGGTGCCGATCAGGGCGCTGTAGGTGCCCAGGTGCACGCCGGTCGACAACAGGGGGTCGAGGAAGCAGGCGGCGTCGCCGGCGAGCAGGAATCCGGGGCCCTGGAACCGCTCGGCGGCGTACGAATAGTCCTGCTCGACCTTGACCTCGGTGACCTGCTCGGCCTCGACCAGCAGTTGCTGTATCGCCGGGCAGTCGCCGATCGCCTTGTGGTACACCGGATCCACGCCGCCGAGTTCGTTGCGCGCGGCGTTGAAGGAGTCCCTGCCGGTGACCAGCCCGACGCTCATCGTGCCGTCGGGCAGCGGGATGCCCCAGAACCAGCCGTCACCGACCGAGGCGACGGTGATCGCGCCGCTCGGCCCGCGGTCGAGCTCCTTCGCGTCCTTCCAGTACGACCAGGCCGCGACGTTGCGGAAGACGTTGTGGAACTTGCGGTTCTTCAGGTACTTGGTGGCCATCACGCCGCCGCGGCCGGACGCGTCGACGAGGTAGTCGAACTCGATCCGTCCGCTGTTGGCCGGGTTCTTCGCCTCGGCCCAGTGCGCGGCGACAGGGCGGTCACCGTCGAAGTCGAGCTTCTTCACCGCGATGCCCTCGGTGACGTCGACGCCGACTTCGCGCGCGTGGTCGAGGAGGATCTTGTCGAAGTCGGCGCGGATGACCTGCCACGCGCTGGTGCTGCCGTCGCGGCCGTGCGGCCGGAAGCGCACTTCCCATTCTTCGGGACCCCAGAAGTAGTAGGCGCCGCCCTTGGGCTGGAACCCGGCCGCGGCGATCTTGTCCCAGACCCCGAGACGCTCCAGGATCGGGCGGCACGAGGGCAGCAGCGATTCGCCGATGTGATAGCGCGGGAAATGCTCCCGCTCGAGAAGGGTGACCTCGAAGCCCTCTTTGGCCAGAAGCCCGGCCGCGGTGGAGCCCGCCGGTCCACCACCGATCACGAGGATCTGGGTCGTTGCGCGCATGACACCTCTCCAACTACGCCGACAGCCGGATTACTTGACCGACGCTAACAACCGTGAATGGAGATCCAATCGAGAACACGTTGTCCTGTAACGCTTTCCTGAAACAGCAGTCGAAGAGACGCTGCCGGCCCGGTGGCGGACGACGATTCTTCCCGTGTCGGACTCCGACGGCCCGGCCGATGACCTATTGGAGGAATCCCGCGATGGGCGAATACCTTGGCGAACGCGCCGTCGTGCTCGGCGGCGGCATGGCCGGCCTGCTGACCGCCCGTGTGCTTTCGGACCGTTACCGCTCCGTCGTGATCGTCGAGCGTGACACGATCGTCGGCGTCACCGGCACCCGCCGCGGCGTGCCGCAGGCGCATCACGCGCACGCACTGCTCGCACGTGGCCAGCAGATCCTCGAAGACCTCTTCCCCGGCCTGCAGGCCGAGCTGACCGCCGACGGCATCCCCAGCGGGGACCTGTCCGGCAGCCTGCGCTGGTACTTCAACGGGAAGCGCCTGCGGCAGAAGGAATCCGGCCTGCTCAGCGTATCCGCGACCCGACCGGAACTCGAAGAGCACGTCCGTGCCCGCGTCGTCACGCTGCCGAATGTCGAGGTCCGCGAGCGCACGGTGATCCAGTCGCTGGTCGCGACCGGGGATCACTCGCGCGTCACCGGTGTCCGCGTGACCGGCGACGACGCCGAGCCCGAGACGCTTTCCGCCGACCTCATCGTCGACGCCACCGGCCGCGGCAGCCGTTCGTCGGTATGGCTGGAGGAGCTCGGCTACGAGCGCCCGGCCGAAGAGAAGATCAAGATCGACCTGGCCTACACCTCGCGGCTGTTCGAGCTGGACACCGACCCGTTCGGCGACGACCTGGCGATCAACCCGGTCGCCTCGCCTGCCAACCCGCGCGGCGCGTTCTTCGTGAACCTGCCGGGGAATGTCGCGCTGCTGTCCCAGACCGGCCTGCTCGGGGACCACCCGCCGCGTGACGCCCAGGGTTTCCTCGAATTCGCCAAGACACTGGAAGCGCCCGAGATCTACCGGGCCGTGCGCACCGCGAAGCCGATCAGCGAGATCACGAGCTTCAAGGTGCCCGCCAGCGTCCGCCGCCGGTTCGACAAGCTGCGCCGCTTCCCCGAAGGCCTGCTGGTGATCGGGGACGGCGTCTGCGCGTTCAACCCGGTGTACGGCCAGGGCATGACCGTCGCGGCCATGGAGGCCGCCCAGCTCGGCACGCATCTCGACGCGGGCGGTGTGCGGCCGCTGCGGTTCTTCAAGGAGATCAGCCCGATCATCGACGTGCCGTGGGACATCTCGGCGGGCGGGGACCTCGCCTTCCCCGGCGTCGAGGGACCGCGGTCGCTGAAGGTCAAGATGGGCAACGCCTACATGGCGAAGCTGCACTCCGCCGCGACCGTCGACGGCCGGTTCACCGAGGCGTTCTTCCGGGCCGCCGGCCTGGTCGACCCGCCGACCGCGCTGATGCGGCCGAGCCTGGTGGTCGGCGTGCTGCGCACCGCGCGGCGCGCCAAGACGGCCGAACCTCTCACCCCTGCCGCCACGATCGGTCAGGCCCCGCCCGCCTCCGACGACCTCGCGGCCTGAGCTTCAAGGAGCCATGGTCATGAACGAACCCGTCGGCAAACGCGCGGTGGTGATCGGCGGCAGCGTCGCCGGCACCCTGGCGGCGAGGGTGCTTTCCGAGTTCTATCGGGAGGTCGTGGTCGTGGACCGCGACGAGGTGCTCGGCGTCGACACGCCGCGGCGCGGCACCCCGCACACCTGGCACGCGCACGGACTGCACGCGCGTGGCTACTTCATCCTCGAAGAGCTGTTTCCGAACCTGCTCGACGAACTGCGGGACTCCGGTGTCCCGGTCGGCGACCTCGCGCGGATGAAGTGGTACTTCAACGGCAAGCAGGTCAAACCCGCCGACAGCGGGCTGCCGTCCATCACCGCGCTGCGCCCGGTACTGGAACATCATCTGCGACAGCGCACCGCGGCGCTGCCGAACGTCACCTACCGCGAACGCACCGACGTCCACGGCCTGCTCGCCACGCGGGAGGGCAACCGGATCATCGGCGTCCGCGTGCAGGCGCGCGACGGTTCGGCGGAGGAGCGGCTCGGCGCGGACCTGGTCATCGACGCCTCCGGACGCGGTTCGCGGACGCCGGTGTGGCTGGAGGAGCTGGGCTTTGAACGGCCGTCCGAGGAACGCGTGAAGATCGGGCTGGCCTACACCACCCGGATGTTCCGCAAGCGGCCGGAGATGTTCGACGGCTGGCAGTCGATCAATCCGGTCGCCTCGCCCGAGCATCCGCGTGGCGCGTTCTTCGGGCAGGTGAACGAAAACGAGTGCATCCTTTCGCTCACCGGCATCCTCGGCGACCACCCGCCGACCGACGCGCGCGGCTATCTCGAGTACGTGAAGTCGTTGCCGGCTCCGGAGATCTACGAAGCGGTGAAGGACGCCCAGCCGTTGATCGAGCCGGTGACGTTCAAGTTCCCGGCGAGCTCGCGGCGGCGCTACGAACGGCTCAAGCGGTTCCCGGAGCGGCTGTTCGTGCTCGGTGACGCGTTCTGCAGTTTCAACCCGGTGTACGGCCAGGGCATGACGGTCGCGTCGATGGAGGCCATCGCGCTGCGCGAGCACCTCTCGCGGCGGTCCGGACCGGACTCGCGGCGGTTCCTGCGCGAGATCGGCAAGGTCGTCGACAACCCGTGGGAGATCTCGACCAGCGGGGACCTCGACTTCCCCGGCACGGAAGGGAAACGGACGCTCAAGGTCAAGATGGGCAACGCGTACATGGCGAAGCTCCAGTACGCGGCGACGATCGATCCGGACGTCACGGCGGCGTTCATGCGGGTGGCCGGGCTGATCGATCCGCCGACCGCGTTGATGAAGCCGGGTCTGATGCTCAAGGTGCTGCGGGCGAACCGGCGGCGTCCAGCGCCGCGGGCGACGGTGACGGAGTTGCCGCGTGCCGATCGGGAGTCGCGCGCGGCCTGAGTAACCTCGTGAGTGGTAAGGACGGTTCTATAATAGCCCTCATTATCACTCACCCTTTGCGGCCTGGGTCCGCGCTGACCGACGAGGGCTGACCGCACTGTGCATGTCCACAAAGGACACTTTTCGAGCTGCGAGTGTCTGATTTGGGTAGTTCGCACGGTTTCGCAAGGGGGTCGTGAGTGGCAATGAGGGTTCTAACCCTCTGTCTGAGTTCAGGACATGTCGGACAGTTGATGTTTCAGGACCTCACGGACACTGACCGGCCTGTCGGCGTGGTGACCAGGGCTTGTG
>NZ_JBIWKX010000117.1:0-9459 GCF_044765885.1 Amycolatopsis sp. NPDC102389 | reverse complement strand
GCGTTTCGGGTTAGAACCCGAAACGCCACTCACGACCCACCCGCACCGACCATGCCACGTTTGACTTACCCCTCAAATAACCCCACTTGCCACTCACGACCCCAGGGAAAACCGGTCATGTGAGCATCAAACGGGCATTCGGTCGTCGACAGCAGTCCCATGTGGACGCTCAAGGTGCGGCAGTGCGCCTTCGGCGCCCGTGCCTCGCACCGAAGGCCTCCTCGCCCGCGGTCTCATCACGACACGTTTGACTTACCCCTCAATAACGACACTTACCACTCACGACCACCTGTACCGACGGCGGCCGAAAGGGCCGTCGCCGCTGCTCAACGGCTGAGCAGCTCGCCGAGCGGCTTGTCGGCCAGCGAGCCCAGCACGAGATCGGCGTGGTCGAAGTTCAGCACCGCGGTGATCGCGTTCGGCACGGCGACGCACTCGAGCCCGGCGGCCTTCGCCGCGGTGACGCCGTGCGGTGAGTCCTCGAACGCGATCGCCTCGGTCGCGGGCAGGCCCAGCGCGGCGAGCGCGGCCAGGTAGAGGTCCGGGCTCGGCTTCGCCTGGTGGAGGTCGCCGGTGAGAACGGCTTCGAACGCGTCCGCGAGGCCGAGCCGGTTCAGGTGGGTGGTGACCCAGTCGCCGGTCGAGCTGGACGCGATGGCCAGCCGCAGGCCATGTTCCTTCGCCTCTTCGAGGTACTCCTCGACGCCGGGGCGCGGCCCCACGGATTCCAGCAGCTCGGTGACCCGGGCGCGGACGCCGGTGCGGACCGCGACCCTGTCGAGGTTCTCGTCGTCCTTCTCCAGCAGTTCGAACATCGCGACGGCGGTGTTCTGCGTGCCGATCACGGTGTGCCAGACGTCGAGGGGGAGCTCGCCGCCGCGGGCGCGGAACGTCTCCTGCCAGGCCACGAGGACGGCCGCCTCGGTGTCGACCAGCGTCCCGTCGAAGTCGAAGATCAATGCGCCGGTCATGGGACGAGTCTACGTCTTGACTCACTGAGTGGTACGGATTACCGTACGCATTCGTTAGGAAACTTACCAAACGAACAGTGTCTACGAAGTGAACGCCGCGCACCCGTCCCTCTCAACCCGCCGCCACGGATTCCCGGGGAGATCGATGTGAAGGCCCGAACCCGACTACTGCCACTAGGCGCGGCCGCCATCCTGTTGCCGACGCTGCTCAGCGGCAACGCGCAAGCCGCTGATGTCCTTTTGTCCCAAGGAAAAGCCGTTCTCGTCTCCTCGGTGGAGTCGTCGTCCTACGGTGGCGCGCTCGCCGTCGACGGCAAGACGAGCACCCGCTGGGCGAGCGCGGAAGGCGTGGACCCGCAGTTCATCCGCGTCGACCTCGGCGGCCCGTCGGCCGTCAACCGGGTCAAGCTGAACTGGGAAGCCGCGTACGCCACCGCGTATCGCCTCGAGGTCTCCAACGACGGCTCGGCGTGGACGTCGATCAAGTCCGTCACCAACGGCAACGGCGGGACCGACGATCTCACCGGGCTGTCCGGCCGCGGCCGGTACCTGCGCCTCGTCGGCACCAAACGCGCCACCAGCTATGGCTACTCCCTTTGGGAGATGCAGGTTTACGGGACGTCGGACTCGTCCGGCGACACCCAGGCGCCCACCGCGCCGACGAACCTCAAGGCCGGCTCGATCACTTCGTCCACTGTGGACCTGACGTGGACCGGCTCGACGGACAACGTCGGCGTCAGCGGCTACGAGGTGCTGCGGAACGGCCAGGTCGTCGGCACGACTGAAAGCGCTTCCTACACCGACAGCGGGCTGAGCGCGTCGACCGCGTACACCTACACCGTCCGTGCGAAGGACGCCGCCGGCAACGCCTCGGCGGCCAGCAACCAGGTCCAGGCGACCACACAGGCGGGCGGTTCGTCGTTCGTCCTCGCCGCTTCCGGTGACATCGCCGAACAGTGCACCGCCTCGTCGTCCTCGTGCGTCCACCCGAAGACCGCCGCGCTGGTCGGCCAGATGAACCCGGCCGCGGTGATCACCATGGGCGACAACCAGTACGACGACGCCCACATCGAGGACTTCACGAGCTACTTCGACAAGACCTGGGGCAAGTACAAGAGCATCATGCACCCGGTCCCCGGCAACCACGAGACCTACGACCACACCCCGCTGGGCGCCTACAAGCAGTACTTCGGCAAGATCGCGACACCGAACGGGAAGACCTACTACAGCTGGGAAATGGGCAACTGGCACTTCGTCGCCATCGACAGCACGGAGTTCTCGCCCGGTCTCGCCGCGAACGCGATCAGCGACGAGCAGCTGAACTGGATCAAGCAGGACCTGAAGAGCAACACCAAACCCTGCGTCGCCGCGTACTACCACCACCCGCGCTACACCTCGGGTGACCACGGCGACAACGACAAGATGGCCACGCTCTGGGAGACCATGGTCCAGAACAAGGTCGACTTGGTGCTCAACGGGCACGACCACCACTACGAGCGGTTCTACCCGCAGAACGCCGACGGCGACAAGGACGCGGCCGGTCCGGTGCAGATCATCGGCGGTGGCGGCGGGGCGACCCTGTACCCGGTCAAGACCGAACACCCGGCCACCGCGAAGGCGGTCTCGACCTACGGCGTGCTCAAGCTGAACATGTCGGACAACGCCTTCTCGACCCAGCTGATCGGGCTCGACGGCAAGACCATCGACTCCTCTCCCACCTACACCTGCCACTGATCCCCGTGAGGAGGTGCCGGGCCGCGACCCGGCACCTCCTCACGGCGTTGGAGGTCTCCTATGTACATCGCCACCAGTAGGGGAGCGGACGCCGCGGCGGAGGTCCCGAAGAGCGGCGTGAAACGGGCCGTCACGGGGAACGTCGTCGCGCTCGGCCTGGTCAGCCTCGTCACCGACATCTCGTCGGAGATGGTGACCGCGGTCCTCCCGCTCTACCTCGTCCTCGGTCTCGGCCTGAGTCCGCTGCAGTTCGGTGTGCTCGACGGCCTCTACTCCGGTGTCACCGCCGTCGTCCGGCTCCTCGGCGGGCATCTCGCGGACCGGTGGCAGCGGCTCAAGGCGGTCGCCTGCTTCGGTTACGGGCTTTCAGCGCTGGGCAAGATCGGCCTGATGCTGGCGGGTTCGTCCACCGTCGCGATCGGCGCCGTGCTGGCCGCCGACCGCACGGGCAAAGGCGTCCGGACCGCACCGCGCGACGCGCTGATCACCTTGAGCAGCGATCCCGAACATCTCGGCCGCGCGTTCGGCGTGCATCGCGCGATGGACACCTTCGGCGCGTTTCTCGGCCCGCTGGTCGCGATGGCCGTGCTGTGGCTCAGCCTCGGCAGCTACGACTCGGTTTTCTTCACGAGCTTCTGCGTCGCCGCGATCGGCGTGATCATCCTGGTGGTGCTGGTCAAGGACCATCAGCCGAAGCCGCGAGCCGAACGGCCGAAGGTCTCCTTGCGGGAGACCGCGGGCCTGATCCGGCAGGCGTCGTTCCGCCGGATCTGCGTGTGGGCGGCGCTGCTGGGCCTGGTCACCCTCAGCGACTCGTTCCTCTACCTCGTGCTGCAGCGCCGCTGGGAACTCGGCGCGGTCTTCTTTCCCTTGCTGCCACTGGGAACCGCCGGCGTGTACCTGCTGCTCGCCGTTCCGTTCGGCAGGCTTTCGGACCGGATCGGCCGCTGGAAGGTGTTCCTCGGCGGGCACGTCGCGCTGGTCGTCGCGCTGCTGGCGCTGCTCGGACCGGTGGACGGCGGCATCCTCGCGGTGCTGGCGCTGGTGCTGCACGGTGTCTTCTACGCCGCCACCGACGGTGTGCTGATGGCCGCCGCCGGACCGCTGCTGCCCGAACACCAGCGGGCGAGCGGGCTGGCGCTGGTGCAGACCGGGCAGGCGACGACGCGAATGCTCGCGTCCGTCCTTTTCGGACTCGCCTGGACCACGTGGGATCTGCACGCCGCGGTCCTGGTCGCCGCGGGCGCGCTGGCCGTGGTGGTCGTCGCGGCCGCCTTCCTCCGTCCCTTGCGGACCTACGCATGAGGGCGCGGATCCTGGGAGTGGCGGCGGCGGTCGTCGTCCTGATCGCGGCGGCCGTCGGCTACGGCGTCCTCTCCCGGGATCGCGGACCGGCCGTCAACGCGGTCGCCGTCGTGACCGGGCAGCCGGTTTCGGTGCAGGCCAAGGGACAACTGCTGTTCCGCAACACCGCCGAAGGCCCCGACTTCGGCCATCTCGCCACCGTCCCGGCCGACCGTCCCGGCGAACCGCGGAAGGTGTCCGGCCTCAGCTGCGACCGGTTCGCCGCTTCGGCGGGGACGGCGCTGTGCCTGGCCGCGCAGCCCGGGGTGCTGCCGCCGATGACCGACGTCATCGTGCTGGACAAGGACCTCAAGGAGATCCGCCGGATCGAACTGCCCGGCACTCCCAGCCGCGGCCGGGTCTCGCCGGACGGGAAGCTCGCCTACTGGACGCTGTTCGTCAACGGGGATTCCTATGCGGAGACCGGGTTTTCGACCAGGGCCGGGATCTTCAACCTGTCGACGGGGAAGCTGACGAAGAGCATCGAGGAGATGGGGCTCCTGCTCGACGGCAAGCCGTACTACTCGTCCGACGTGAACTACTGGGGGATCACCTTCGCCCCTGACGGCAAGAAGTTCTACGCGACCGTGGGGACCAAGGGGAAGACGTATCTGGTCGAGGCGGACTACGAGAAGCTCGTCGCGAGGATGATCCGGGAGAACGTCGAATGCCCGTCGCTGTCACCGGACGGGAAGCGGATCGCCTTCAAGAAACGGGTTTCCGCCGATCTCGCGGCGCCGTGGCGGCTGGCCGTCCTCGACCTGGCCTCCGGGCAAGAGACCCTGCTGGCCGAGAAGCGGAGCGTGGACGACCAGGCGGCCTGGCTCGACGACCGGACCGTGGCGTACGGCGTGGACTCGGCGATCTGGGCGGTTCCGGCGGACGGGAGCGGGGCTGCCCGGATGGTGGTCGAGCAGGGTAGTTCGCCGGCGGGTGTGTAGTGGGTCCAGCGGGTCGGGGGGGGGGGGGGGGGGGGGGGGGGGGCCGAACCCCCCCCCCCCCCCCCCCCACGACCCACCCAGCCCAAGACTGTCCGCCTGCTCCCGGAAGACGTTGTAGGCCTCGGTCCCGAACAGCACGAACCGCACCAGTTCCACCGAGCACGACCCGGCCGAGAGCGTGCTCACCACGGTCTCGAGGGCGATCTCGGCGGCGGACTCGACGGGCCACCGGTAGATCCCGGTCGAGATCGCGGGGAACGCCACGGTGTGCGCGCCGAGGTCGGCGGCCACGTGCAGGGAATTGCGGTGGCACGCCGCCAGCAGGGCCGAGCGGTCTTCGGAATCGGACCACACCGGCCCGACCGTGTGCACCACCCAGCGCGCCGGGAGGCGGCCCGCCGTGGTGGCGACCGCCTCTCCGGTCTTCAGCCCCTTGCCGTAGTGCCCCGCGCGCAGCGCCCGGCATTCGGCGAGGATCTCCGGTCCGCCGCGGCGGTGGATCGCGCCGTCCACCCCGCCGCCGCCGAGGAGCGACGAGTTCGCGGCGTTGACCACGACGTCGACCTCTTGTTCGGTGATGTCGCCTTCGACCAGTTCGATCATCGTGATCGCTCCGTCAGTCGGTGAAGTACTCGATCAGTACCGGGGCCACGGCCTTGGGCTTGAGCATATGCGTCTGGCCCTCGATCGTGCGGTGCTCGGCGCCGGGCACCGCCTTCGCCAGCGCGGCGACGCCGTTGCGGATCCACGCCGGGCTCTTGCCGCCGTCCATGACCAGCGTCGGCACGGAAACGCTCGCCCAGCGGGCTTCGGGCAGCGGGGTGCCGTCGTGCAGGCCGTCGAACAACGCGGCGTCGTAGCGCAGGGTCGGCGCGACCTTCTTCAGCTTCGGCCAGGCGGGCATGAACTGCATCATGAACACGACCGGAGCCGGGACGCGGACGCCTTCCCGCATGAACGTCTTGATCGCGGTGCCGGGACGTCCTTCCGCGATGGCCTTCTCCAGCCGTTCGTCGTAGTCGGCCGGGACCGGCGGGCGGGTGTCGTCGACGACCAGCGGGAATTCGTAGACCGCCAGTTTCGTGATCGGCAGCCCGGCTTTCGCGGCTTCGAGCGCCAGCGCGGCGCCGGAGGAGATCCCGTAGACGTGGGCCGTCCCGCCCGCTTCCTTGATCAGCGCGGCGATGTCCTCGACTTCGCGGGCGACGGAGAACGGCTCGGTGTCGCCGCTTTCGCCGCGGCCGCGACGGTCGTAGGTGTAGACGGTGAAGTGCGCGGCCAGTTCGGCGGCCAGCGGCGTGGCCGGGCCGAACTCGCGGTGGCACATCGCGCCGTCGACCAGGATGACGGCGGGGCCGGAGCCGGTGCGGGTGTAGGCGATGGTGGTGCCGTCTTGCGAGGTCACGGTGCTCATGGCGGGAATTCTCCTAGGGTTGTCTAGCGGCTTGTGCGGACGAGGACGGCGGTGACCCAGCCCCAGGCCAGCATCACCGTGGCCCAGAAGGCGAGCATCACGATGGCGTTCGCGTTGCCGGAGCTGATCCCGGCGAAGGAGGCGAAGAACGCGACGCCGGTGGCGCGGGAGTAGACGGCCCAGCCGCGGTGGCCTTCACGGGAAAAGCGGCTCGCGAACACGAAGGTCGCGACGATCAGCGAGAGGAAGCCGACCGAGCCGGCGGCCATGTGCAGGATGCCCGCGGTGCTGACGGTGGCCGGACCGGATCCGGCCGGGCTGGTGTCGATAGGGAAACCGTTGCCCGGGTCGGCCTTGAAGACCGCGGCGAAGAGCAGGCTGACGCCGAAGACGCCCAGCAGCCGTGGTCCCCATGTGCTGCCTCTGCCCGGTTCGAGCGTCCGGCTCAGGCCGATCGCTCCCGCGATCATCAGGATGCCGGTGACCAGGAAGTTCGTCACCTGGATCCAGCCGGCGTCGCCGTTGCTCAGCATGCTCGCGGGGTGCTTCGTCAGGTCGAAGCCGTCGCGGACGGCGGCCTGGGTGAGCGAGGTCAGGAAGTACAGCGGGCCCGAGACGGCGCCGCAGGCGAGCAGGGCGCGGGCCGGCAGCGCGACGTGGGTCCGGGTGGCGGTGAGGGTCATCGGTTTCAGCCTTTCGGGGCGGGGTGCGTCGGGGACAACTCTCGCTCCGAAAGTCTCGATTGTCAAGACAAAAAAAATTGTCGGTGGCACCCGGTGCGACGCCGGAGGGTGTCGCGGGAGGTGACTACTTGCCGTTTCGCAAGGTCAGGAGGGTGATCTCGCTCGGCGCGAAGACACGCAGCGGCGGTCCCCAGAAGCCGGTGCCGCGGCTCGTGTAGAGCTGCGTGCGCTCGCCGTGGCGCGAAAGCCCGGCCAGGACGGGCTGGTCGAGCCGGACCAGGAGATGGAACGGCCAGATCTGGCCGCCGTGGGTGTGCCCGGAGATCTGGAGGTCGATGCCCGCCTCGGCGGCCTGCTTGACCTGCTTCGGCTGGTGGGCGAGCAGGACGACCGGGGTGCTCGCGGCGACGCCGTCGAGCGCGGCGGGGAGATCGGGGCCGTGGCCGGGCAGGCCGGACGCGGCGCCGGTCGGGTCGTCGATCCCGGCGAAGACGAGCGTGTCCCCGCCCCGGTGGACCTGGGCGTGCCGGTTGTGCAGCGTGTCCCAGCCGAGGTCGCGCATGTGGTCGAGCCAGGCCTGCGCCTCGCCGAAGTACTCGTGGTTGCCGGTGATGTAGAACTTGCCGAGCTTCGCCCGCACCTTCGCGAGCGGCGCGACCTGCTCCTGCCGCTTGGTGACGGAACCGTCGGCGAGGTCGCCCGCGTGGGCCACGACGTCGGCGTCGAGTTCGTTCACCACTTCGACGACCTTCTCCGACCACTTCGTCCGATTCAGCGGGCCGAAATGGGTGTCGGTGATGATCGCGAAGCGGAGACCGTCGAGCCCGGCGCCGAGGCGGGGGATCACGACGTCGAGTTCCTTGAGCCTCGGCACGCGCCGGGCCTCGGCCATCCCGTACACCGCCAGCGCCGCGAAGGCCACCAGGACGACGCCGGACACGATTCCCGCCGCACTGTCCACTCCGGACACGGCGAGGACGAGCCTCAGCACGTTTCCGAGTACGGACAACGAGAACAGCAGCCAGATCAGCCCGAGGGAGAGGTCGCCGATCTTCGCCGCGACGTCGCGCTGCCACGGGCCGTGGCCGAGGATCATGCACGCGGGCACGGCGAGTGCCGCGACGGCGAACACGATCGTGCCGAGGACTTCGAGCGCGGCCGGGAGCTCGGGGGCGCCGACGATCGTCCACCACGGCAAGCCGAACAGGAGGGCGAGAACGGCGATCAGCGCGGCGACGCGGACAAGGATGCGGGGCATGATGACGGCCAGACTAACAGACCATCGGTCTCTACCGCCGTCTTCGCTGAGGGGCGTCTCAGGTACGTAGACGGGCGTACGCGAGATGCCGCTTCACGGCCGACGCTTTTCGTTGTGCCGCGGAAGACACTCTTCGGCATGAAGGAGATACGGACGATCGAACGCGTCGCCTACGCGACCGGGGCGCTCCTGTTCCTCAGCGGTCTCGTGCACGCGGTCGTGCTGATCGCGTCCGGCGGTTCGTGGAACGGGCCGCTGTCGATGCGGAAGGCGGTCACGTTCGGCCTGTCGTTCGGGCTGACGCTGGCCACCGTCGCCTGGGCGACGTCGTACGTCGCGGTGCGGCCGCGGGTGCGGAACGCGCTGCTCGGCGTCTTCACGGGGGCGAGCGTCGTCGAGACCACGCTGGTGAGCATGCAGGCCTGGCGCGGGGTGCCGTCGCATTTCAACTTCGAGACCGCCTTCGACAACGCCGTGTCGACGACGCTCGCGGCGGGCGGCGGCGTCATCATCCTGACGGCGGTCTCGTTCACGGCCGCGGCGATGCGCGGCGAAGGGGAGACGACCGCGAGCATGCGGCTCGCGGTGCGGTTCGGGTTCGTCGCGCTGCTGGTGGCGCTGGGCGCGGGCGCGGCGATGATCGCGAGCGGCGTCG
Source organism: Amycolatopsis sp. NPDC102389 (assembly GCF_044765885.1). Classification (NCBI taxonomy): domain Bacteria; kingdom Bacillati; phylum Actinomycetota; class Actinomycetes; order Pseudonocardiales; family Pseudonocardiaceae; genus Amycolatopsis; species Amycolatopsis sp. NPDC102389. The sequence continues at coordinate 459 of NZ_JBIWKX010000117.1, read as the reverse complement.
TCGAGGCGCGGGGCGGGAACCCGCAGCTCGCGTACACCACCGCCGGCGCGCTGAAGCCGCTGCACGCGGTGGCGATGCACGCGATCCTCATCGTGCCGGGACTCGCCTGGCTGCTGCGGTTCGCGGACTGGACGGAACGGCGGCGCGTGCGGCTGGTGTGGTCGGCGATCGGTGCCTACTCGGTGCTGACCGCGGTGGTGGGGCTGGAGTCGGTGACCGGGGTTTCGCCGCTGGCGGCTTCGCCTGTCGAGATGGCGACGTCGGGGCTGGCGTTGGGGGTGCTGGGGCTTATCGGTGCGGTGGCTGCTCGTGAAGCGGTTCGGCGTCGGTCCCGGTGGTGGGGGGGGGGGGGGGGGGGGGGGTTGAAAACAAAAAAAAAAAACAACACCCCCCCGCCCGCCCCCCCCGCGGGCGGCGGGCGGGCCGCGGCGGGGGGGGGCCCGGGGGCCCGCCCAACCC
>NZ_JBIWKX010000116.1:0-10029 GCF_044765885.1 Amycolatopsis sp. NPDC102389 | reverse complement strand
TGCGGCGGCGTCGCCCCGGCCAGGACGGTCCCGGACGAGGCTGAGCCCGCGGCTTGGCGCATGTGGCGATCATCGAGTCCGTGAAGGCCTCCTTGAGGGACCCAGAGTCCCTCAAGGAGGCCTTCACGGACCGAACCGAGGCCCACCGCACGCCAGAAGAAACTGGCACCCCGGAGCGAATTCGAGGCATCCCCGCTCAAGTCCGCATGACAAACCCCAGCCATCCGTTTGACAACACCGTTTTCACCGGGCCATCGTCCAGCCCATGAGCGCTTACACCCGGCAGGCGATGGCGCGACTGTTCGACCGGACAGCCGAGACCTACGACGCTCTCGGCGTCGACTTCTTCGGCACGTTCGCCGAAGAGCTGCTCGACCGGGTGGCGCTCGTCCCCGGGGAGCGGGTACTCGACGTCGGCTGCGGGCGGGGCGCGGTGCTGTTCCCAGCGGCCGAGCGGGTCGGCGCGGCCGGATCGGTGCTGGGGATCGACCTTTCCGCGGAAATGATCGAGCGCACCGCGAAAGACATCGAGGATCGCGGCGTCAAAGCCTTGGTTTCCCTTATGGACGCTCAAGAACCGACCCTGACCGACGCCGCCTTCGACGTGGTCCTCGCGTCGTTCGTGGTCTTCTTCCTGCCCGATCCGCTCGCCGGGCTGCGGTCTTGGCATCGTCTGCTCGCGCCCGGCGGGAGGCTGGGCGTGACCACGTTCGGCGCCGACGATCCGCGGTGGGCCGCCGTGCGCGAGGTGTTCAAACCGTTCGTACCGCCGGAGCTGGCCTGGACGTTGGCCATCAGGGCGGGCCTGTTCGCCACCGTCGAAAGCTTCGGCCAGGCCGTGGAGTCGGCGGGCTTCACCGGTGTCACGTCCGTGGAACGCGTCTATCCGGTGAAGTTCGCCGACCCCGGGCACTGGATCACCTGGTCCTGGTCGCACGGCCAGCGGATGTTCTGGGAACTGATCCCGCAAGACCGCCTCGACGCTGTGCGCCAGGCCGTGCTCGCGGAGCTCGAACCGCTCCGCGAGCCCGACGGGAGCGTGGTGCTGGCGCAGACCGTGCGCTACACCCTCGCCCACCGCGGTTGACGGCTCACAACGCGAGCCTCGGCCAGGACTCCGTGTCCCGTGACAGCTGCCGGTCGTGCGTGGCGATCACCACCGCGGCCGGTGTCGTCTCGAGCGCGGCGGTCAGCTCGTCGACGAGCGCGGCGGACAGGTGGTTGGTCGGTTCGTCCAGCAGTAAGACGTGCGGGCGGCCGGCCAGTACGAGCGCCAGGTCCAGCCGCCGCCGGGCGCCGACCGACAGTTCGGCCACCGGCCGGTGCCGGTCGTAGCCGGCGAGCAGGCCCAGTTCGCCCAGCCCCGGGCCGGAAATCCCCGTCCTGGCGAGCTTTTCGTCGTACAGCTCCATCGCCGTCCTCCTGCCCGGCAGGTCGGATTCCTGTCCCAGCCGCTCGATCCGCGCCGAACGCGAGCGTGTGACCGTGCCCGTATACGGCTCCAGTTCCCCGGCCAGCACGCTCAGAAGCGTCGACTTGCCCGCTCCGTTCGGGCCGGTGATCACCAGCCGGTCGCCGCTTTCCAGCGCCACGTCGACCGGCCGCGCGAGCCGCCCGGCCACCGTCACCCCGGCTGCACGGAGCAGAACCGCGCCTCCGTGCGACGGGAGGTCGGGCATGGAAAACCGGGCGGGCGGCTGCGGGACGGCCACCACGTGCCCGGCGAGCTCCTCCTGCCGCCGGTGGACCGCGCGGACCAGTCCGGGCGCGCGGGTGGCGCGGACATGCCTGCCGGTGCCCTTGGGCGGCCGCCAGTTGTCCCGCAACCGGTTCCGCGCCGCGGACAGGTCGTCGGCCAGCCGTTGCCGCTCGGCGATCTGCTCGGCGTGGTCGGCTTCCCAGCGGGCACGTTCGGCTCGACGCGCCTCGACGTAGCCCGCGTACCCGTCGCCGTAGACGCGTGGCCTGCCGTCGCTCGACGGATCGAGGTCGATCACCGTGGTGGCGACGTCCGCGAGCAACGCCCGGTCATGGCTGACCAGGACGACCACGCCCGGGTGGGCGCGCAACCGTTCGGTGAGGTGTTCGAGCCCGGCCGCGTCGAGATGGTTCGTCGGCTCGTCGAGCAGCAGGACCGGATGCCCGGCGCCGAGCAGGCAGGCCAGCCGGACCCGGTGGCGCTGCCCGACCGAGAGTGTCCCGAGTGGACGGTCACGGTCGTCCACGGCGTTCAAGGCCGCCAAGGACATTTCGACCCGCCTGTCAGCGTCCCACGCGTCGAGGGCTTCGGCCTGTTCCAGCGCGGCGGCGAACGCATCGTCCGCACCAGGGCGGCCATCGCTGAGCGCCTCGGTGGCGGCTTCGAGACGAGCCAGCGCGCCGCGGACGGCGGCCAGTTCGAGGTCGATCAGCGCGCCGACGGTGTCGGCCGCGCCGAGCGGGATCTGCTGGTCGGCCACGCCGGCGGAACCCGATCGGTGCACCTCGCCGCGATCGGCGGCCAGATCGCCGGCGAGCACCCGGAGAAGAGTGGTCTTACCGCGACCGTTCTCCCCGACGATGGCGACCCGGTCCCCGGCCGCGGCGACGAGATCGACCCCGACGAGCACGGGCCGTCCCCCGAAGGAGAGGTGGACGCCGGACAGGCGGACGTGCGCCGCGCGCACAGGCGCGGGCGAAAGAGGGGATGACATGAAGGAACTGCCTCCGGTGAAGTGATGAGCAGGAAGAACGAATTCCGGTACCGCGGCTCGCGGTACCGGTGGAGGCGTCGTTCCTCAGAGGAACAGCAGTTGCTGCATCACGCTGACGAGGTTAGGACACATCCGGGAGCTCCCGCATCCGATTTTCCGATCCACACGTTCGCGCCATCCCCCGGCCTGCTCCTCACCGCGCGGGCACCTGCCTCCACCTGCGACGAGACGTCGCTCCTAGCCCGCGAAGGTCACTTCAAACCACCACTTTCCGGGGTCACCCACAGGGACACCACGACGGTTGCCTTGATCACCGGCCCGGCCGACGGTGGGCTTCTCAGCAGCATCTTCCGAGAGGAGCAGGACCGATGGCGAAGACCATGCAGCCGCAGGAACTCATCGACAGCGCGGTGGTCGACCCGACCGGCAACAAACTCGGGAAGGTGGGCAACGTCTACCTGGCCGACGCGACGCGCCAGCCGGAATGGATCACCGTCAAGACGGGCATGTTCGGCACCAAGGAGAGTTTCGTACCGCTTTCGGGGGCGCATGCGGACCAGGACGGTGTGCACGTCCGCGTCGACAAGGACGCGGTCTCCGACGCGCCCCGTATCGAGGCCGACGGCCACCTGTCAGCGGAGGAGAGCGCGCAGCTCTACCAGCATTACGGGCTGCCGATGCCGCGGACGTCGCCCGACGGCCGGATGGACGCGAGGCCGGACACCGCCAGGAAAGGCCGGGACACCGAGCCCGCCATGACGCGGTCCGAGGAACGGCTGAACGTCGGCACCGAGCAGGTCGAGACCGGCCATGTCCGGCTGCGCAAGTACGTCGTCACCGAGGAGCAGCAGGTCACCGTTCCGGTCAGCCACGAGGAGGTGCGCGTCGAGCGGGAGCCGATCACGAAGCAGGGTGGCGAGCGGGCCGAGATCGCCGAGGACGAACAGGAAGTCGTGCTGCACGCCGAGAAACCGGTGGTGGACAAGGAAACCGTCGCGGTCGAGCGGGCGAGGCTCAAGACCGAGACGGTCACCGAGGACCAGACGATCTCCGGCAAGGTCCGCAAGGAGAAGTTCGAGGTCACCGACGACGAGGGCAAGCACCGCAAGTCGTGACCGGGATTTCAGCGCCTGCTTCGGACGCGGGCGGCCGCGACCACGAAACCGGTCGCCACGGCACCCGCGATCGAGCAACCGACGCCGAACAGGATCGCGGGCTCGTGCACTCTCAGCACCGAGACGCACAGCCACGCCGTCGCGCCGAACAGCAACCCGAGGACCGGGCCGCCGACGAGCGCGCCCCGCCAGCGGTGTCCATTGCGGATGGTCCGCAGCCCGGATTCCAGGTACGCCAACGCGAACAGGGCGAGGATCAGGCTGCCCGCGCCGAGCGCGCTCGCGAGCGGATGCTGTTCGGTGACGACGGTGAAGGTCCGCGGGACGCCGTCCACCGTCAAGGTCGCGGTGACAGCGCCGCCGGCGATCCACCTGGTGAGCCCGGGAAAAGCGAGGTCGGCGCGGAAGCCCTCGCCCTCGGGTTTCGGGACCGCCGACGCGGAACCGAGCGGAATCCCGGCGGCCGACAGGTCGAGAGTCACCCGGCTCGGGCTTCCCTCCCCCGTCACCGCGGACGTCTTGCTGAGGTCGATGGGTGCCGACGACGCCGCGACGCCGTCGACCTTCAGCGTCGTCGCCTCGTGCGGCAGCCGTTCCGGCGTGAGCAGGGTCAGCACCACGAGCGCGATCGCGGCGGCCGCGGCGGCCAGCCGGAACCAGAGCACCGTGCCGGACCGTTCGCGCGGCTCGAAATCCGCGCGGGTCGCCGACAGCGTCGCGTCCGGGGCGGGGCGGCGGACCGGCCTGGTCGGGCCGTCGCCGGCGGGCACCGGTGTGCCGATCGCGGAGATCACCCTCGGGGTGAGGTGCCGGACCGGCACGCGGGAGCGTTCGAGCCAGCCCGGCCCGTACACGGCGGTGGCGGCGGAGGCGAGGTCGGCCGCGAAGGTCTCCGCGTCGCGGTACCGGGAGTCGAGTTCACGCGAGAGGCTGCGCATGACGACCCCGGCGAGCGGCGACGGCACGCCGTCGATCGGGCGCGGATCGGTGAACATGTGCTGGCGCATCATGCTGATCGCGCCGCGGGTGTTGTCGAACGGCAGCTTCCCGGACAGCAGTTCGTAGAGCACCGTGCCCGCCGAGTAGACGTCGGCCGCGGGGCTCAGCGCGTTGCCCATCGCCTGCTCCGGCGCGATGTAGGCGGGCGTGCCGAGGACTTCTCCGCCGTGCGTGACGAGGGTGGCGCCCTCGCTGATCACCTTCGCGATGCCGAAGTCGGCCACCTTCATCACGCCTTGCGTGGTGAAGAGCAGGTTCTTCGGTTTGACGTCGAGATGCAGCACGCCCGCTTCGTGCGCCGCGTGGAGCCCGGCGAGCATCGCCAGCCCGATCGCGCAGGCCTGCTCGCCGCCGATCTCACCACTGCGGAAGCGGCTGTGCACCGTGCCGCCGTCGAGGCGTTCCATCACCATCAGGTGCTCACGGCCGGTGCGCACGTAGTCGTACACCGGCACGATGTGCGGATGGTCGAGGCTGGCCAGCACGCGAGCTTCGCGGTCGAACAGCTCACTGCTGACGGCGTGGTTCAGCACGTCCCACGGCAGCTGTTTGATGGCGACGTCGCGGCGCAGCGAACGGTGGACGCCGGCGAAGACGACCCCCATCCCGCCCTGCCCGATCGCGGCCCCGATCTCGTACTGCGGCAGTGCGGCGACGACCTCGGCGGGTGCGCTCATCAGTTGAATTCCTTGGTGGCGTCGGGAAAGCGGACCGTCTCGTCGCCGCTGGGCCCCGGGGCGGGATGCGGGGTCAGATAGCCGAGCAGGAACGCGATCGCGGCGGCGCCGAGGACCACCGGGATCTCGATCGCCGGTTCCGGTGGGACGAGCCGCAGCACCGACAGCGAGACGACGGCGACGAGCCCGGTGCCGAATCCGGCGGGCAGAAAACGCAGACCACGGCGCCACCGGTTGGTGGGAAGGCGGTGACGGGCCAACGCCAGCAGGGCGGTCAGCCACGCCAGCACGGTGAGCACGAGCATCGCGAGCCCGAAAGCGCCGTAGACGGACCAGAAGGACCCGCGGATGTCGGCGACCGTGGCCGCCTCGCCGAGCGTGCCGCGCTGGGCGTCCAGCAGTTCGACCGTCGACGGGAGCAGCCCGATCGCCTGGCCGGAGAGGTCGGCCATGTCCAGCACGAAGGTCCTGGTGACGCGGCTGTGCGCGGGGACCTCGAACGGAGCCGTGGTGTCGTAGGCGAAGAAGGTCAGGGCGAGCGCCACGCCGGCCACCCGTACGCTGCGGACCTTGACCGTGGTCCCTCCGCTGTTGGCGGCCGTGACGGTGAGCTCGATCTGTTTCGCCGGGTCGATCATGACCGTGGCGTTGGCGATCGGCCGGTCGTCGAGGGTGACCGCCAGGCCGAGCCTGGCGTCGGCGACATCGTCCGCATTGGCCGGTGGAGAGCCCAAGAGGATCGCGCACAGACCCAACGCAACCCCTGCCGCGATGACACGTCCCATTTTGCGCATCCCCTGTTTTCCTTATCCGACTGGTCCGGAATGCTACAGCGAGTACTTACCGGAGAGGGACGTCCCAATGCGTATCGTGGTTCGCCTGATATTCGGCACCGTGACCGGTTTGTTGTTCCTGCTTTCCCAGGTGGGAGCGGGAAACGCGCAGCAGTCCCCCTATGAGTCCACAGTTGGTTTGAAACCTTCGAGCGGCTCCGCGGGGAGTTCTTTCACCATTTCCTGGAATTTCTCCCCGTGCAAAGGACCGATTTCTTTCACGTGGGAAGGAGCGGCCATCACGTCGGTCAGCGCCCCCAGCGGACAGGTCGGGGCGACCGTGCCGGGCAACGCGACGCCCGGCAGCCACACCGTTACGGGCACCTGTACGAACGCGCGGACGGGCGGGCCGCTGACCGGGAGCGCGACCTTCCGCGTGACCGGGACCGTGACCACGACGCCACCTACGACGAAGGTGCCTCCGACGACGAAGCCGACCGTCCCGGTGACCACCCCGACCAGACCGGGAACGACCACGACTCCGACCACCCCGGTCACCACGACGACGCCGCCCACCACGACCCCACCGTCCACAACGGACACTCCCCCGCCGCCAACGGACGTCCCGTCGACGAGCAGCACCCCGCCGGGCCCGAACGACCTGGTCCTCGACCGGCCGAGTGTGCAGCCCGGTGACGCGCTCTCCGCGACCGGCAAGGGCTGCACACCCGGCGAGCGCGTCACGCTGACGTCGGACGGCGAACGCGTCGGCGGCGCCTACGCCGACGGCACCGGCGCCTTCGCCGCGGCCGTCGAGTTCACCCGGATCGAGGCGGGCAGGCACACCGTCGTCGCGGACTGCGGCGTGCGGCTGACCGGCGCCGTCGAGCAGGTCGTGACCAGTTCGTCCGGCGGGCACTCCGGCACCCTGGTGGTGCTGGTGTTCTTCGTGCTGACCGGGATCACCGTGATCCGTTTCCCGTGACCCTCAACGCGGTGGCCGCATCGCCCCGAAGACCAGGAGCAGCGCGCCCAGGAAGAGGACGGCGACCGCCAGATCGATCAGGAAGCCGGCGACGAGTGCGGTGATCATCGCTCACTCCTCTGCCGTCCGGGCGGCTTCACGACGGCGCGCGTACAGGCTGGTGAACGAGACCGTGACGAGGACGGCGACGATCACGCCCAGCGAGGCCGGGGTCGGCACCTGCGGCACCGACGGCCAGATCCCGTGTGCCCAGTGCAGGACCAGCTTCACCCCGATGAAGGCGAGGATGATCGCGAGGCCGTGGTTCAGGTGGACCAGCTTCGCGAGCGCCGAATGGAGCACGAAGTACAAGGCGCGCAGGCCCATCAGGGCGAAGGCGTTGGTGGCGAACACGAGGTACGGGTCTTCGGTGATGCCGTACACCGCGGGCACGGAATCGACCGCGAACACCACGTCGGTCGCGAAGACCGCGACGACCACGACCGCCAGCGGGGTGAGCGCCCGGCGTCCGCCTTCACGCACGGTCAGCCGGGTGCCGCGATAGTCGTCCGTGACCGGCATCAGCTTGCGCAGCAACCGGACCGACCTCAGCTGCGAAAGGTCCATCTCGCTCGGGCCGTCGGACATGGCTTCGCGCAGGATCTTGATCGCCGAGACCAGCAGGATCACGCCGAAGACGAGGAACGCCCAGGTGCCCGCCGACAGCATCGCGGCGCCGGCCGCGATGAACACGCCGCGGAGCACCAGCGCGCCCACGATGCCGTACAGCAGCACGCGTTGCTGCACGGCGGGCGGGACCGCGAAGGCGGCGAGCAACAGCATGAAGACGAACAGGTTGTCGACCGACAGCGATTTCTCGACGACGAAACCCGTCATGAACTCGAGCGCCTGGCCTCCGCCGAACTCGAGCCACAGCCAGAGCCCGAACACCACCGGAAGCGCGAGATAGAAGGCCGACCAGCCGGCGGCCTCCCGCATCGACACCTCGTGGGGACGCCGGGTCACGGCGAAATCGGCGACGAGCAGTGCCAGCAGGACGGCGATACTGATCGCCCACAACCAGGGTGATCCCACGGTTGCCACGGACTCGGACATGGAGCCTCCTCGAACTCGAAGTTCGAGGTCTCCTTCACCCCGGTGGGGCGGCCTCCCGGGGACACCGGCGGGATGTCCGTACTGACCGGGCAGGCTCTTGGGAAGTACTCCCCTCGTCGGTCCAGTATCGCACTTGGTAAAGAGATATTAAAGCCGGGGTCAAGCAGGGCCCTCCCTCAGTACGCCGCGTACCGCGTCGACGGACAGGTCATCCCACGGGAACTCGGCCATCCACCAGGTCGCCCCCGCCCGCTCATAGGGCGCGAGATCCGTGCCCGCGGGCACACCGATTGCGAAGTCGTACCGCCCCTTGTCGCCTTCGCGCAGCGCGGTGATCGTCTCGACCGCCTCGGCGAACTCGTCCGCATGAGGCAGGTTCACGGGGAAGAATCCGTCGTATCGCGCGGCCCTGCGCATCGGCTTCGTCTTCCCCGGGAATCCGGCCAGCCACACCGGGACCGGGCGCGCGGGACGAGGCAGGAAGGTGATGTCGTCGACCGTGTAGTGCACGCCGCGATGCCGCACGGGCTCACCGGACCAAGCGGCGGTGAGGATCTCGAGCGACTCGTCGAGCATCGCGCCGCGCTTGCGATCGTCCAGTTCGTCGCCGGTCCTCGAGAACTCCTCGCCGAAGCGGTCACTGCCGAGCCCCGCGCCGAGGATCAGCCTTCCGCCGCTCAACCGGTCCAAGGTGGCCGTCTCGCGGGCGAGCTTGACCGGACGGCGACGGGCCAGCGGCGTGACCATCGGCCCGAAGGCGAGCTTCTCGGTGGCGGACGCGACGGCGGCGAGCGTGATCCACGGATCCGCGATCGCGCGCACCGGCTCGCGCCAGCGGACGTGGTCCCAGACGAACAAGCCGTGCCAGCCCGCTTCTTCGGCCTCGGCGGCGAGGCGCGCGATGATCACCGGGTCGGCCAACTCGTCGAAGATCGGCAGCCAGAGTGCTGAGCGAAGGGTCATGGCCACGACCGTACGGACCGGCACCGACAATTACGGCCTGTTCGCCCTCCGATCACGCGAGTCACGCCTCACCGCTTGACACCACCGCTAGAGTTCAACCAATACATTGATTAACCATCCAGTTGAATACCCTGGAAGAGAACCCATGGCCGATCTGACGATCACCCGTCTCCTCGACGCGCCACGCGAGCTCGTCTTCCGCGTATGGACCGACCCGGACCATCTCGCCCGATGGTGGGGTCCGGCCGGCTTCACCGGCAAGTCCTGCACCGTCAACCTCACCGAGGGCGGCAAGTGGCGCACCTGCATCAGCGACGGCGAGACCGAGCTGTGGGCGTCAGGCGTCTACCACGAGATCGTCCCGCCGGAGCGGCTCGTCTTCAGCTTCGCCTGGGAGGAGCCGGAAGGCTTCCGCGGGCACGACACCCTCGTCACGGTCACCCTCTCCGATCTCGACGGCAAGACGGAGATGTCGTTCCATCAAGCGGTCTTCGAGACCGTGACGGAGCGCGACAACCACACCGAAGGCTGGCAGTCCTGCTTCGGCCGCCTCGTCGCCTACCTCACGGAGCTGCCCTAAGGCAAACTTGGCCACGGTGACGTGATGGACGGGCGGATGGTGGGATGAAGGCTCCTTGGGTTCACGGGGTCGTTGCAACACCGATTGTGGTCGGAGGTTGTGATGGTGGGTCGTGTGCCGTTGGTGCGGGATGTGCGGGTGCGGTTTTG
>NZ_JBIWKX010000115.1:0-10538 GCF_044765885.1 Amycolatopsis sp. NPDC102389 | reverse complement strand
CGTGAGGCAGGGGTGCCGTTCTCCATCGCCGGCGGCGTGAAAGCCGACACCATCGCCTCCGTCCGCGAAGCAGGCGCCAAAGTCGCCGTCGCGGGTGGCGCGATCTACAACGCCTCCGACCCCGGCGCCGCCGCCAAGGAACTCAAACAACGCGCCACCCGATAACCCCGGCGTGTGAAAGGAAGGGAGTCGGCGTGGAAAGCCAGAGAGCGGACGCCCGGTCCCGCCGGGCACCGGCCGTACCCGACACTTATTGCTCCTTGATGCTGCAGGCCGCCGGCGTGCTTCGGTTGCGCTACGCGGAATGCAGCCAGGACACCACTTTGTCCCCCGCCGCGGCGAACCGGCTCGCGGACGTCTTCGAGAGTGTCGCGCACGGGGACCCGGATTACGACCAGATCGATCCGAAGGAGGCGATCGCGCTCGCGCATCGCCTGCTCGACGACGACCACCCTGAGCTGTCGAGGATGTGGCCCAGGACCAGGTAAGAGAGGGCGCCGTCCACCGGCCACGCGCGGGCCGGTGGACGGCGGCGACCTCGAGGATCATTCGCAGCTCAACGAGGAGTACACGATGACCACTGCCGTTGCCACCGAAGCCCCCGCCCGATCCTTACCCACGGGCGACCCGTCCCTGATCGGCGTCCCCACCTTCATCGTCGGCGCGACCGCGCTCGGCCTGGTGCTGACCGGCTACGTACCCACCGCCGCCGTCGGCGCCTCGATCGCGATCATCCTGCCCGCGACGGGCGTCGGCCAGCTGGTCGCCGCCGTCTGGGCCGCCGCGCTCGGCGAAAGCGCCGTCGCCGCGGTGTTCGGTGTGTTCGCCGGGTTCTGGATCAGTTACGCCGCGCTGGTACTCGGCCTGATCCACGGCTGGTTCGGCATCACCCCGGATGCCGCGGTCGCGACACAGGGCCTGTTCCTGATCGCCTGGCTGGTCACGATCGTCCTGCTGACCCTGACCACCCTGCGGCTGCCCGCCGCGTTCACGGTGCTGTTCGTGCTGGTCGACGTCGCGCTCGCGCTGGTGCTGTACGGCACGGTGGCCGGCTCCACGGCGGCCACCACCGCGGGCGGGTACGCCGTGTTCGCGTTCACCGCCGTCGGGGTGTATCTGTTCGCCGGCGCGGTATCCGCCGCGACGGGCGGCAAACCGCTGCCGCTGGGCCGTCCGGTCCTGACCTGACCCCGAGTCGTCCTCCCCGGCGCCGGCCGTACGGCGCCGGGGAGGAACGCGGAAGTCCCGGGCCGTCAGCGTCTGCGGGTGGGAGTGCTGCGTCGAGGGGTCGTCGGACGCTGCGCGGTCGTCGTGGTGCGCCGCGTCGTGGTCCGCGTCGTCTCCGGCGTGATCCGGGTCGTGGTGGTGGTCGCCGGGGTCTCCGGCGGCGAGGTCGTCGTCTCCACCAGGCCGGTCGTCGGAGTCGCCGGCGTGGTCGTCAGGGTCGGCTGGGTCGTTGTCGGGGGCACCACCTGCCCGCTCCCCGACCCACCCCCGGCGCACGCGCCGAGCAGCGCACCCGCGCCCATGACCAGGCCGAACCACCACATCCGCATGGCGCGGACCCTAACAGCCCGCGCCCCGCGGAACCGGGCGAACGGCGAACACGGTCCACTTCGTCCAGTGCGCCGAGGCCGTACTACGCCGCGGCTCGCAGCCGATACAGCTCGGCCAGCGTGGCGCCCTCCGCGCCGATCTCCGCACCGGTCTCCGTGCCCAGCCAAGTCGCCGCCTCGTCCCGCGGCAGGCGGCCGATCTCGATCTCCGCGAGGCACCGCCCCGGCCGGACCACCGCGGGGTGCAACCGGGCGACGTTCTCGTTGGTGGTCAGGCAGACCAGGATGTCCAGGCCCTGACCGAGCAGTCCGTCGGTCAGGTTGAGCAGCCGGGACAGGGCCTGCCCGGAGTCGCGTTTAGCGTCCGCGCCGACCAGTTCGTCGCAGTCCTCGAGGATCAACAGCCGCCATTTCCGGTTGTCCGCTCGTTCCTCTCCGAGCACCACCGAGGTCAGATAGCCAGGATCGGTGAACAGGACCTCGGGGTCGAGGACGTTGTCGACCTGGCACCAGTCCCGCCATTCCTGCGCGAGCGCGCGCACGGCGGTCGTCTTGCCGGTGCCCGCGGGGCCGTGGAGGAGGACCAGCCTGCCGGTGACGTCCTGCGGGCGCACCTTCATGAGCGAGTCGAGCGCGGCCACCGCCGACCGCGGGTAATTGTCGCGGATCCCCTGCCACGGCGGCAGATCCATGGTCCTGGGCGCACGCACCCCCGCGCCACCGCACCCTTGCACGTGCCAGAAGCCGACCGGTACGGCCGACTCCGCCGGCGTTCCGGTCCGCGCCGTTCCGAGCGCGGCCGCGAGCACCTCGTCCGCCAGCTCGCCGGAGGTGGCGCAGACGGACACGGTCGCGGCGCCGGCGCGCCTGCGCAGCGCCACGAGTGTCCATCCGGGACCGTGCGCGAGGTGCGAGCGCCGCCCGTCCAGCTCATAGGTCAGATCCGCGCTCACTCCCGGGGGCAGCAGCGTCGCATCCGGTGAGACCTCGGTGATTTCGGCGGCCCGTGAATGCGGTTTCAACCCGGTGATGAACTGTTCCATGCCCAGCGAATTCAGCACGCCCTCCATGGGCGCGTTCCCGGCGAAGAACATCGCGCGGTCAAGGGTTTCGGCCGATGCGGGCTGGGGTAACTCCGTTGTCCTTGCTGTCACCACACCACGGTCCATCCAGTGAGGACGGCGCACATCCGGGACCGTCCCCGATTCACCCCTGACAGGGATCTTGGACCACTTTGCCCGCAGCGATCGCCGGGATGGTTGTCTCTGGGCTGACACTGGACCATTCGGGGAAGGAGACGCGCGGTGAACGGTGACGGCTTCATCGAGGTGATCGCCCGCGAAGTGGAGGCCGACCCGGGCAATCTGGCGCTGCGCGAGGACTTCATCACGCTGCTGCTCGAACAGGACCCGGACCGCGCCGCCGCCGAAGTGACGGCGTTCGAGGCACACGGCGGTGATCCGGCGCGGGTCCGCCTGCTGCGCGCCCGGCTGATGGCGGCGCGGTTGCGGACCTCGAACCCGCCCCCTGCCGAGCCTGTGGCGACCCCGGCCGACGAGGACCGGCAGGACGAGAGCGCCGCGGCTTCGACGTCGCTGTGGGACGCCGAGCGCCCGGCGGTGACGCTGGCCGACGTCGCGGGGCTCGCCGAAGTCAAACGACACCTGGACACCGCGTTCCTCGCCCCGCTGCGCAATCCCGAGCTGGCGGCGGCGTTCGGGCAGAAACCGGGCGGGTCGCTGCTGATGTACGGCCCACCCGGCTGCGGCAAGACGTACATCGCCAGGGCGATCGCCGGCGATCTCGGCGCGTCCTTCCTCCACATGACCCTCGCGGACCTGCTCAGCAAGTGGATCGGCGAGAGCGAGAAGGCGATCCAGAGCGTGTTCCGTCACGCACGCGCGGCGGCACCGTGCGTGATCTTCTTCGACGAGTTCGACGCGCTCGGCGGACGGCGCACTTCCGGTGGCGGCGGGTCGCGGTCGATGCGGATGCTCGTCACCCAGCTGCTGGAGGAGCTCGACGGCGTGGCGGGCGCGAACGAGGGGGTCTACTTCCTCGCCGCGACGAACCGGCCGTGGGACATCGACTCCGCGCTGCGCCGTCCGGGCCGGATCGACAAGACGGTGCTGGTGCTGCCGCCGGACGCGGTCGCCAGGGCGGCGATCGTCCAGGGCGCGCTGGACGGCAAACCCGCCGCCGATGTCGACGTCGTGGCCGTCGCGGCGGCGACCGAAGGATTCTCCGGTGCCGATCTCAGCCACCTGACGACCACCGTGCTGCAGGAGGCGATGGTCGAGTCGATGAGCAAGGGTGAGCTGGTACCGGTCACCACCGAGGCGCTGCTGGCCGCGGCCCGCGGCATCGTCCCGTCCACGACGTCCTGGTTCGACCAGGTGGCGCCGGTGCTGGAGTACGGCGTCGACGACGGCACCTTCGACCAGCTCCGGGCGTACCGGGTCAAGCGAGGAATGCGATGAGCGACACCGACGCCGTGGAGCGGACCCTGGACCTGGCCTGGGAACTCCTCGAAGCGCAGCCGACGCATCCCAAGGTCGCCGAGCTGGCACTGCAGGTGCTCGCGGCCCAGCCGGAGCGGAGCAGCGCGTCGATGGTGCTCGCCTATCACCGTGAGTCCTGCGGCGACGCGGAGGAGGCGCGGCGTCTCTACCTCCGGATAGCCGGTCGCCGCGACAGCCAGTTCCTTTGGGCCGCGCGGGCGCTTCGGCGGATGGCGGCGGCCGAGCATGATCACGCCGAGGCGCTGCGGTGGGCGGACATCGTGCTGGCCGAGGAGCAGGAGGGCTGGGACGACTGGATGGAGCTGGGCTCCGCCCGGGCGCTCTCCGGGGAGTACGAGGACGGGTGGCGCCAACTCGACGAAGCGGTTGCACTGTGCGCGCGGAAGACCCCGGACAAGCTCCCCAAGGCGCTGGGGAAACGCGCGGAGTACCTGCTCGAGAGCCTCGCGCCGACCGACCGGTTCATCGCCGCGGCCGAGGAGGCCATCCGGGCGGACGCGGCGGACGCTTGGATCGCGCTGATGCTCGGCTGGTCCTACCTGGTGCAATACCGGTTCGACGACGCCGAGCGACTCGGTTTGCGGCTGCTGCGCGAGGATCCGACCGAAGAGCTGGCGCAGAGCCTGGTGGAGACGGCCAGGACGATGCTGCGGATCGTCGAGAACGCGCAGGACAAGGACATCAGCCTGGCGGACATCCGCCGCTCCGGTGCGATCGAGATGGCGTGGCGGCAGCTCCGCGACCAGAAGCTCGGCATCGACCTGGCCTCCGCGCTGGCGGCGCTGGAGGAGGTACTGCCCGCCGGCCTGCGTGCCACCTTGCGGCCGGGCGCCTCGATCTCGAAAGAGCCGGACCGCGACCGGATCGGCTCCATGGTCGCGGAGGACCTGGTGGCCTGGCATGACGGCCAGCAGCCCGGCTCCGGCGCCGCCTGGGGCCTGGCGGAGCCGTTCCGCCTGATGTCGGCGGCCGAGATCATCGCCATGGACGCCGAGATCGACGCCGACCAGGAGGGGCACCCGGACTGGCCCGAGAACGAGATCTGGGAACAGGTGATGACCGACGACGCCGGGGCGTACCTGGTCGCCGTCGCGTTCGGAGCGCTGGTCAAACGCCGGCCCGGACAGCCTGACGAGCCCGTCGCCGGCTCGATGGCCGACTGGATCTGGGACCGGGTGGCCGGTTTCGGCGGGCGCGACCCGCGTCCGGCACCCGCGAAGACGAAAGAGCTTCCGTCCGATCAGCCTTCGGTCCCCGGCACGTCGCTGGCCGGCACCATCACGACGATGTACGACGCGCTGGACGCGTCCGAGCAGTCCGCGGCGTTCACGGAACTGCGCGGGCTCTTCCCCGGCATGACCGTCCGGCGCACCGAGCTGGCCCCCGACATGCCGAGTGCCGACGGAGTCAACATCGTGGCCCTCGACGGGCGGGTGAAGCGGGTCACCGTCGATGTCGGGCGCTGCCCGAGCGCCGGCCGGGTGATCTCCGGGCTCGACCTCGCCGGGTACCGCCACCAGGCCGACGACCATCTGCGGGCGAACGGCGTGCTCGCGCGGGACAGCTGGATGAACCGCGCCGGCGGTGAGACCACGGTCGGCTACGACCTCGCCGGGCACCGGCTCGGTTTGGTGTGGGGAGCCGGGAAACTCGTGCGGATCTTCGTGGCCGCGGCCGATGGGTAGGGCGGCAGGTCCGTGCCGCAGGCTAGGTTGACCGGGTGAGTCTCCTCGATGATGTGGCCGAACGCGACGGCTGGCGCTGCTGGGTGTGCGACGAACCGGTCGACCCGGACATGTCCGTGAACGACCCGCGAGGGCCCAGCGTCGACAGCCGGACCGCGGACCGGAAGGCCAAGATCGCCGAGCGGCTCGCGCACCGCGGGTGCAACACCCGCAAGGGCGCGGTCAAGGTGGTCATCGCCTGGCCGGACCGGCTTCACGTGGTCGAGCCCGCGCCGCTGATCACCGTCGCCGGACGGCTGGAGCGCAAGGGAGGCCGCGAAATGGTGGCCCGTTGCCCGACGAAGCAGGACGCTCAAGAGGCGGCGGATTGGCTCGTGGACCGCTTCTCCCGGCTGGTGCCGGGATTGCCGGTGACCGCCGCCGTCGAGCCGGGCGGCGGCCAATTCCTCGTCATCCTCGCCGCCGGCCGCCGCTGAGCGCTTCTGTCCTCATAGGACATCTCGCCGCCTTCGCGCAAGCCCTGAACAAACCATTGTCCGAGCCGTGGCCTGCCTGTTTAGTCAGGGACGCCCTGCCGGCAGCAGGGTGTTGATCGCAGGAAAGCGAGGGACACGATGAGCGGAAAAGCGTTACCGCGCAAGCTGGTCACGATGGCGACAGCGGTACTGACGGCGGCCGGTATCACGATCACCGGCTCGGCCACGGCTTCGGCCGCGGACTACTACTACGAACTGCCGTACCCGGCCGGTGAGGCGTACACGGTCACCCAGGGACCGGAGGGAACCTTCTCCCACACCGGCCCCTACAACGAGTACGCCTGGGATTTCGCACTCCCGGCCAACTACGAGGTGTCCGCCGCACAGGGCGGCCAAATCCTCGTCTCGAACTGGTCGCCGTACTGGCAGAACGGTATCGAGGTGATCATCCGGCATTCCAACGGCGCTTGCACGCATTACGCGCATCTGAACCGGGCCCTCTACAACGCGGGCACCTGGGTCCCGCAGGGCCGGGTCATCGGCTGGTCGGGCAAGACCGGGGCGGCCACCGACTATCACCTGCACTACCAGGTGACCGACTGCTCCACCCGCGTCGGTCTCCCCTCTTCCCTCCAGGGCTGGACCCCGCCGACCGGTTCCGGGCCGGTCAGCGTCAACACCAGGGCCTGAGCCCCGGATCCGGCAGGACACCCGTGGCGCCGCGGGTGCTCCGCCCGTCAGCCAGCCGTCTTCGTGATGGTGATGCGCGCCGAGCCGGTCTGTTCGTCCTGCACCAGGATCTTCACCCCGTTGCCCTCGTAGCGGACGATGGCGAGGTTCGCGTTGTGGGTGTCGGCATAGCCGAGGCCCGGCAACGTCTCCGCGTAGAAACTCTTCGCGCTCTCGGTGTCCACTCCGTCGATCCGGAACGACACGACGGTGTCGCTCGCGGTGGGATTGGGCGCCGTACCGCCCGGCGGCAGCGGGAACTCCGTCAACGGCCAGCCCGCGGGCATCGGGTACCCCGAACCCGTGGCCGACGGTGTTCCGGCCGGCGCTTGGCTCGATCCCGCGCCTGCCGCCGGAGCGGGCGGCTGCGGATCACCACCACAACCGGCGATCGCCAAGCACGCGAACAGTGCGGCCAGCACCGGCATCGAAATCCCACGCTTTTTCGTCATGGCGGAAAACTACCTCGCACGGTCACCGCGCCGCCGATCCGACACCTCACGGCGCAGAACTTGAGACCAAGGCGACAACTTCACCCGAAAGTGGGCAACGTACCGCATTTCATCGGTATTTCATCCGCGCTCATTAGCGTTCGGCTCGGCAATACGACAGTGGGGAGAAACCGATGAAAAGAACCGGAGCGCGTTTGCTCGCGACCGCCGTCCTGTCCGTCGCCACCCTGGCCGGCGCGATCGCCGGTGCGGGAGCGGCGCAGGCGGCATCCGCCCGACCGGACGGTCCGTGCGGGCCCGTCATGTTCGTCGTGCCGGGATATCAGGACGGCGGCGCGCAGAAACTTCTGGACCGGGGACTCGCGCCGGGCGGCGCCGACCCGGTGCGCATTCCGTATCCGAACGGCGCCGGGGACGTCAATCTGTACGCCGACGTCGACGCCGGTGTCGCCAATCTCCGGACCGCGCTCTACAACCTCTATGTCACCTACGGCTGCGACCTCGAAACGAAGGTGTACATCGTCGGCTTCAGCCTCGGTGCCCTCGTCGCGGGCACGGTGCTGGAAACCGAGCCGCCCGGGCGGAACATCCAGGGTGTGCTGTTCGCCGACGGGCGGCGCCAGCCGGTCGAGTCGAACTGGCCGGGTGACCCAGGCGGGCTGATCGGGCATCTGCCCGTTCCCGGCCCCGGCGGCGCCGGATTCCGGCCGGTGGATTCGTTCCGGTATCCGACGCTCAGTCTGTGCAACGGCCCCAACGCGGCCGGTGGCGCGGATCTGATCTGTTTCGGCGGCACCAATCTGGACAGCTACTTCAGCTCGCACCCGTATTACAGCTTCGAAGTGGGCAACGAGCTGAACATCCACGGCGAAGGCCCGTACCCGAACAACCTGCGCAACCGCGTCATCCCGTAACCCGCTTCGCCGCCTCCCCGGCGGGCCACGCCGGGGAGGTTGCGCGGCCGGTCGAGGTCGTGCCCTCGCGGACACGGCGGTCCGGACCTTCGGGCAACCCTGCGCCGCACCCGCGTTTCGAAGCAACCCCATTCCGCTCCCGGCGTCTTCCGAGACAAAGCTTCGAACAATGGATGCGAGAGGGGCGCTGAAATGAAACTCAACGCGAAGAAGACGATCAAAACCGCCATTGTCGGCGGGGCACTCGCCGCCACCGCACTTCTTTCCGCGTGCAGCGGGAACAATGTCGCGGGAAATGGTTCTCCGGTGAAGAACGCGGCCGTCGAACAGGCACAGACGGGCGGCGGCCAGGGGGCGGCCGCCGGCGGTTCCGAGAGCGAGACCTCCACCGGCGACGTCAACTGCAGCAAGCACGGTGGCCAGGTCGGTGCGCCCGGACGGCCGAAGATGGACCTGATCGCGGTGGCCGCCACCGACGGCACCACGCCCGGTTGCACCGAGGCGTACAACGTGATCACCGAGTACTACGAGAAACTTCCGCAGGCCGAAGGCCCCGGTGAGCGGGTGCTCGACGTCCAGGGCAAGTGGACCTGCGCCCGCCTGACGGAATCCGGGACCGAGGTGACCTGCGGCGTGCCGAACAGCTCCCTGCAGCTGGAGACCAGGGCCGCGGGCAAGGCGCCCGTCGAGCAGAACCGCAAGTTCCCGAACTCCACCCAGCGGGTGCAGTTCACCGGCTACGACGCGAATCTGCGGATGGTCCGCTTCCAGCTGATCACCGGTCAGGCCGGCCCGGTCGACGGAAAGACCTACCGGCTTCCGCTGCAGAAGGGCGGCGAGGTGTTCAGCGCGGCCACCCTGTGCCCCGGCGAGTCGGTCACCATCGACGACGAGGGCTACGGCAGCCTGCCGTGCGGCCAGGACCAGCTGATCCAGCAGCTGCGGGAGGGCAACCCGGTGCTCGCGCAGATCAGCGTGAACGGCGCCGACCAGATCAGCACGGTCAAGGAGATCTACCGCCCCTGACCAGGGGAAAGCAGGCAGGCGGCCGGCGCGTCCGGCCGCCTGCTTTCGCGCCGGATCTCAGATGTTCCGACCATCTGGTGCTAACATCTCGGAACATGCGAGTCCTCTTCGCCAGCCTTGCGTCGGCCGGCCACACCTATCCGCTGATCCCGCTCGCGATCGCCGCCAGGGACGCCGGGCACGAGGTGTGGTTCGCCGCCGGCGAGAACGTCCACCCGCCACTGCTCCGGAACGGACTCCGGCCGTTCCGGCCGTCGGACGCGTTCTACGAGATCTACGCCGAAGACCTCGAGCCCGAACTGGCGCGGTTACGGCCCGACCTCGTCGTGCACGAATGGGGACAACCGGGGGTGGCCGTCGCCGCGGAACGCGCGGGAATCCCGGGGCTCTGGCACGGTTTCGGCCGCATGTTCCCCGACGGGATCGGGCTCGAGCCGCCGACGCACCCCGACCGGCCGCATCTCGACATCT
Organism: Amycolatopsis sp. NPDC102389; assembly: GCF_044765885.1. NCBI lineage: Bacteria > Bacillati > Actinomycetota > Actinomycetes > Pseudonocardiales > Pseudonocardiaceae > Amycolatopsis > Amycolatopsis sp. NPDC102389. Next base: position 707 of record NZ_JBIWKX010000115.1, on the reverse strand, counting down.
GCCCGCCGTCCTTGCAGGACAAGAACTTCCTCGCGACGACCGAGCGCGTCGAACTGCGTCCCGTTCCGTTCTCCGAACCGGCGGTGCCCCCGTGGCGGTTCGAAAAGACCACGCGACCGCTGATCTACCTGACGCTCGGCACCGCGTTCGGTACGCCGGAAGTCCTCACCACGGCCATCCGGGGATCGGCCTCGCTCGGCGCGCACGTGGTGGTCGCCTCGGGGCGGATCCGCCCGGAGGACCTCGGCGCCTTACCGGACAACGTCACGGTGCGGGCCTGGATACCGCAACCGGATCTGATGCCGCACGCCAACGTGGTCGTGCACCACGGCGGCAGCGGCACGACACTCGGCGCGCTCGCCACCGGCGTCCCGCAACTGCTTCTCCCCCAGGGAGCCGACCAATTCGCCAACGCCGACGCGCTGTGCGCCGCGGGGGCCGCACTGAGCCTTCAGCCCGGCGAGTTGAGCGTGGAAGCCGTCGCCGCACACACGCGGACTCTGCTGGGGCACAACGCCCATCGCGACGCGGCCCGGGCGATCGCCGAGGAGATCGCCCGGATGCCGTCACCCGACGAGGTCGCCCGCACCCTGCCGGAATGGGCACGGGCCTCGGGGGGGGGGGGGGGGGGGGGGGGGGGGGGGCGCGCCCCCCCCCCCCCCCCCCCCCCCGCCCCGGGGCGGCCCGGGGCGCGCGGGGGGGGGGGT
>NZ_JBIWKX010000114.1:0-10718 GCF_044765885.1 Amycolatopsis sp. NPDC102389 | reverse complement strand
TTTTTTGGTTCTCCCAACCCCCCCCCCCCCCACCCCCCCCCCCCCCCCCACCCGCACCGACCATGCCACGTTTGCCTTACCCCTCAATAGAACCCTCTGTGCCACTCACGACCCCCGTGTGAAACCGTGCATACTACCCAAACCGAACACTTGCGGCTCGAACAGTGTCCCTTGTGGACATTCACCACGCAATCGCCCCTCGTCGGTCAGCGCGGATCCAGGCCGCAAAGGGTGCGCGGCACGCCATATTCGACTTACCCCGTTTACGCGACGAGCCCGCGCCGGACCAGCTCCGGCCGCACTCCCTCGCCGAACCAGTACGCCTCTTCCAGATGTGGGTATCCGGACAGGACGAACTCCTCGATGCCGTGCGCGTGGTACTCCTCGATGAGGTCGGCCACCTCGCGGTGACTACCGACGAGCGCGGTGCCCGCTCCGCCGCGGACCAGGCCGATCCCGGCCCACAGATTGGGGTACACCTCCAAGCCGCGGACGCCGCCATCGGTCTTCCCGCCGTGCAACGCGGCCATCCGTTGCTGGCCGACGGATTCGCTGGCGGACAACTGTTCCTGGGTGTGGGCGATCCGCGCCGGGTCGATCGCGTCGAGCAGTTTTCCCGCCTCGGCCCAGGCTTCCGCCGACGTGTCACGGGAAAGGGTGTGCAGCCGGATGCCGAAGCGGAGCTTCCGGCCCTGCTCCTCGGCGAGTTCGCGGACCTTGGCGATCTTCTCGGCGACCTGCGCGGGAGGCTCGCCCCAGGTCAGGTAGACGTCGGCGTGCCTCGCCGCGACCGGCAGCGCCGCCGGCGACGAACCACCGAAATAGATCGGCGGCACCGGATCCGGGGCCGCGCGTGTGGTCGCGCCCTCGACCTTGAGATGCTCGCCGTCGAAGTCGAACGGCTTGCCGCTCCACACCCCGCGCACGATCTCGAGGAACTCGCCGGTGCGCGCGTAACGCTGGTCGTGATCGTGCCAGTCGCCGAAACGGCGCTGCTCGACCGCGTCGCCGCCGGTGACGACGTTGAGCAGCACGCGTCCCCGCGAGATCCGCTGGAACGTCCCGGCCATCTGCGCGGCCAGCGTCGGCGAGACCGTCCCCGGCCGGAACGCGACCAGGAACTTGAGGTTCCTCGTCTCGCGGATCAACGCGGCCGTCGTCAGCCAGGCGTCCTCGCACCAGGTGCCGGTCGGCGTCAGCACACCCTCGAAACCGTTGGCCTCGGCGGCGCGGGCGACCTGCGCGAGGTGGTCGAGGCTCGGCTCACGAGCGGCGGACGCTCCGGCGGCGCGGCTGGCGTGGAAGTGCTCGACGATCGTCCGGCCATCGCCGGTGGTGGGCAGAAACCAATGCAGCTTGAGCGTCACGGTTCCGAGCTTCGGCTTCCGGGGCGGGCCGGGTCAATCGGCGGGCTCAGCGTCCCGCGATCTGGACGCCTTCCGCGCGTTTAGTCCTCTGAATGCGGTCAGCCGCCGAACATCAGCCGCCATTCCTCCAGCGACTTCGGCCGGAACACGAAGTTCGTGTCCTTCACTCGCGACAGGTTCGCCGACGGCTCGGCGGAGTACTGATGTCCCGGGTAAACGACCGGATCGCCGTCCAGCCCGGCCAGCCACTGCAGGCTCCGGTAGATCGCGTCCGCGTCACCGCCGGGGAAATCGGTCCGGCCGCAGCCTTCGAGGAACAGCGTGTCCCCCGAGACGAGCTTCCCGTCGACGAGGAAGCACTGGCTGCCCGGAGTGTGCCCCGGCGTGTGCAGCAGCCGGATCGGCACCGCCCCGACCTCGATGACGTCGTCGTGCTCGTGCGAACGCAGGTCGGTTCCGGAGACGCCGGTGATGCGGCGGACCCACTCGGCCTCCGCGCCGTTGACGTGGATCGGCACCTGGACGCGCTCCAGCAGCTCCGCGATCCCCGGCAGCGAGAACCCCATCATCTCGCCGCCGACGTGGTCGGGGTGGTGATGCGTGGCGAGGACACCGGTCAGCCGCATGCCGTCGGCTTCCAGCAGGTCCAGCAGATCGCCGACGGCGTACGCCGGGTCGACGACGACGGCCTCGTTCGTCTCGCGGTCGCCGATCAGATAGGCGAAGTTGACCATCTGCGTCGCGACGGGGTCCCCCACCGCGAAGTCACGGCCCGCGAGCAATTGCCGGAAGTACAGCCTGTCAGCCATGCGGACACCTTACGGCGCTACTCCCCCGTGGTTCCGTCGGCCAGCTCCCTCAAGACGTCCAGATGCCCGACGTGGCGCGCGGTCTCTTGAAGGACGTGGGCGAGCACCCAGCGCACGGTGAACTTCCCCGACTTGCGCGCCCGGTCGTCCGGCGAGACGCCGGCCAGCGAAGACTCCGACAACGCCCACTCGGCGCGGTACGCCTCGACGACCGAGCGCGGGTCGTCGTCCTCGGACAGCTCCCAGCTCGGATCCGGTGAGCCTTCCCACAGCGAAGGCAGATCGGCGCCGCCCGCCTCGATCGAGAGCCACCAGCGTTCCACCGCGGTCAGATGCTTGAGCAGCCCCAGCGCGCTCGTCCGCGGGGACGACGGCAGCGGTGTCGCGGCCGCCTGTTCCCTGGTCAGCCCGACGACCTTGTTGACCGCCGTCGCGCGGAGGAAACGCAGGAAATCCCACTGGATCCCGCTTTCGTCCTCGGCGATCCCGTCCGGCCAAGCCCGCTCCACCGGCTCGGCGGCGCTCGAACCCGTGTTCGACATGCGGACACTCTACACAGCGGGCAGGACTAGGCTCCGGTTCATGTGGTGGGGATTGATTTGCGCGTTCTTCGCGGCCTGTGCGTACGGTGTCGCTTCGGTGATGCAGGCGATCGCCGCGAAAGCGACCTCGGGCGCCGAAGACCGCGTCGATCCCCGGCTGCTCGTGCGGGTGCTGCGGCAGTGGAAGTTCGTCGCGGGCCTGGCGCTGGACGTCGTCGGGTTCGTCGCCCAGGTCGCCGCCCTGCGGGTGCTGCCGCTGTTCGTGGTCCAGGCGGCGCTGGCGGGAAGTCTCGCGGTGACCGCGGTCGCCGCACGCACGCTCGGCGTCCGGCTGGGCCGTCGCGAATGGACGGCGGTGGCCGTCGTGTGCGCCGGGCTCGCGTTGCTCGGGATTTCGGCCGAGAGCGAGGGCTCGGAGCCGACCGGCCTGGGGTTCCGGCTCGTGCTGATCGGCGCGGTCGTCGTGCTCGGCACGGCCGGGATGTTCGCCGGCCGCGCGGCACGACGGATCCGGACACCGGCGCTGGGCCTGATCGCCGGTCTGTGCTTCGGCGTGGTCGCCCTTTCCGGCCGCGCGCTCACGAGCCTCGCCCCGCTGGTTCTGCTGACCGACCCGGCCACGTACACCCTGGGCGTGGCCGGCGCGCTGGCGATGTTGTTCTACGCCACCGCGTTGCAACGCGGCAGTGTCACCACCTCGACCGCGATGATGGTGATCGGCGAGACCGTCTTCCCTTCCCTGATCGGGGTTCTCGTGCTGGGCGACACCACGCGGCCGGGCTTCGCGGTCGTGGCGGTGGTCGGGTTCGCGCTCGCGGTTTCCGCCGCGCTCGCGCTGGCCCGGTTCGGCGAGCCCGCACCGATCGAGCCGGTCAGCGCGCCGCTCGGCTGACTCCGCGCCGGGACACCAGCAGCCAAGCCAGGTACAGCCCGCCGATCGCCCCGGTCACCAGACCGACGGGCAGACCGGCCAAGAACTGCTGGGTGACCAGATCACTCGTCACCAGCAGAAGCATGCCCATCAGCGCGGCGGCGGCGAGCCCGGGTCCAGAAGAGCGGGTGAGCCGCTTCGCCAGCTGAGGCGCGGCGAGGGCCAGGAACGCGATCGGGCCGGCGGCCGCCGTCGCGATCGAACACAGCCCGACACTGACTCCGAGCAGCACGAGCCGGCTCCGCTGGACCGGCACGCCGAGCCCCATGGCCGAATCGTCGCCCATCTCCAGCAGGGAAAGCCTTCTGCCGTAGATGAACGCGGGCGGCAGCAGGACGGCGATGGCGATCGCGACCGGGACGACGTGCTCCCAGCCGCGTCCGTTGAGCCCGCCGACCAGCCAGGCCTGCGCCGCGAGGCCGTCCTGCCAGGCGGCCCTGGTGATCAGGTAGGAGTTGAACGCGATGAGCATCGCGTTCACCCCGATGCCGACGAGGATCAGCCGGAAGGTGTGCACGCCGCCTTTCAGCGCGAGCAACGCGATCAACGCCGCCGTCACGACACCGCCGACGAGCGCACCCAGCGACACCTGGAGCATCCCGCCGTGCACCACGATGATCGTCAGCAGCGCCCCGGCCGCCGCGCCTTCGGTGAAGCCGATGAAATCGGGGCTGCCCAGGGGATTCCCGGACAGGCTCTGCAGGATCGCGCCACTGACCGCGAGCGCGCCGCCGACCAGCAGGGCGGTCAGCAGCCGGGGCAGCCGGAGGGTGGTCACGATGAACTCGGTGCTCCGGTCGCCGAAACCGAACAGCGTCTGGATGACCTCGCCGACGGACAGCGGGTAGTCGCCGGTGGTCATGCTGACCGCGCCGACGAAGAACACGGCGACGGCCAGCAGTACGACGACGATCGCGGCCCGCGGCGTGACGCGCAGGGAAAGTCCGCCGCCCGGGGTGCGCAGGACGCGGGTGCTCATCGGTGGATGCTCCTTGATGGTCACAGGCGGGCCAGCTTCCTGCGGCGGCAGAGCGCGATGAACACCGGCGCGCCGAGGAACGCGACGACGATGCCGGCCTGCAGTTCCTCCGGTGGGTTCAGCACGCGGCCGACGACGTCGGCGCCGATCAGCGCGATCGGCGCGAGCAGCATCGAGTACGGCAGGACCCACCGCTGATCCGGGCCGGCCAGCATGCGCGCGGCGTGCGGTACGGCCAGCCCGAGGAACAGCACCGGCCCGACGGCCGCGGTACCCGCGCCGCAGAGCAGCATCACCACGATCGCGCCCAGCACCCGGGTGCGGCCGACGTGGGCGCCGAGCGCCTTGCCGGTCTGGTCGCCGAGCGCGAGGACGTTGAGCGGCCTGGCGAGCAGCAGCGCGATGACCGCGCCGACCGCCACGAACGGCGAGATCTGCCAGAACACGTCCCATTTGCGGCCGCTGAGCGAACCGACGTTCCAGAAGCGGAACTGGTTGAACGTCTCGGGCATCAGCAGCAGGATCCCGACGATGTAAGCCTGGAGCACCGCCATCACGGCCGAACCGGCGAGCACGAGCCGGTCCGGGGTGGCGCTGCGGCCCGCCGAGCCGAGGACGTACACCACGACCGACGCGATTGCGGCGCCGGCGAAGGCGAACCAGATGTACCCGAGCACGCTGGTGACCCCGACGAACGCGATACCCGACACGACGGCGGCCGAGGCACCGGTGTTGACGCCGAGCAGGCCGGGGTCGGCGAGCGGATTCCGGGTGAGCGCCTGCATCACCGCGCCCGCGAGGCCGAGTGCCGCCCCGACGACCACGCCCAGCAGGGTCCGCGGGATGCGGAGGTCGTGGATGATCACCGCGTCGGTCGAGCCGTCGTTGTGCCACAGCACCGACCAGGTCGAGGTGAACGGGATGCTCTTCGACCCCACCCAGATGCTGAGCAGGAAGACGAGTGCCAGCAGGGCGAACCCGACCACCAAACCGCCGGCGCGGAACGTCCGTGCCGCCGCGCTGGGCGGGGACGCCGCTTCGGGCGGGCGTTCGGTGACGACCACGGGACCTCCTTAAAGTGAGGCGAGGCTAACCGAACGCCGGAGTTCACCTCAACGAGCCACCTACTTAGACTAGCCTTACCTTCCCCTCACGAACGGAGGCGCCGGTGCCCGCAACGGCCACCACCAGCCGGAGCGTCCTGCGCCAGGCGATCTCCGGACAACGACGGCAGGTCACGCTCGCCTCCGTGCTCGCCGCCGGGCACCAGGGAGGCGAAGCACTCGTCCCGGTGATCATCGGCGTGGTGATCGACCAGGCGGTCGACGGCGGTTCGGCGGGCACGCTGGTGTTCTGGCTCGCCGTGCTCGCGCTCGTCTTCGCGGGACTGTCCTATAGCTACCGATTCGCCGCGCGCGCGGCCGAAGGCGCGTCACTGCGGGCCGCGCACGACCTCCGCATCGCGATCAGCCGCCGGGTCCTGCATCCCGGCGGTGGCGCCGAAAACGGCAAACTCGCCGGCGAACTGGTCAACATCGGCACCAGCGACGCGCAACGGGTCGGGGTGGTGAACGCGGCACTGCCGTTCGGGATCGCCGCGCTCGCCGGGGTCCTGGTCAGCGCCATCGCTCTCCTGCGCATCTCGCTTCCGCTGGGACTTCTCGTGCTGCTGGGCACGCCACCGCTGCTGTACCTCGCGCATCTCATCGGGAAGCCGCTGGAACGCCGCAGCGAGGCGGAACAGGAGCGATCCGCGCACGCCTCGGGGGTCGCCACGGATCTGGTCTCCGGGCTGCGGGTGCTCAAGGGCATCGGCGCCGAACCGGCCGCCGTCGCCCGCTACCGCGACACGAGCCAGAACTCGCTCAAGGCGACGTTGCGCGCCGCACGGGCCAAGGCCTGGCACGACGGCGCCGTGCTCGCGCTGACCGGCGTCTTCATCGCGATCGTCGCCCTCGTCGGCGGCCATCTCGCGGCTTCGGGGTCGATCAGCGTCGGCGACCTCGTCGCGGCCGTCGGGCTCGCCCAGTTCCTGCTCACCCCGTTCCTGATCTTCTCGTGGGTCAACGGCGAACTGGCGCAGGGCCGCGCGTCCGCGTCCCGCGTCGCCGACCTGCTGACCACGCCGGCCGCGGTGGAACCGGGCGGCGGCGAACTCCCTTCGCCCGCCACCGGGAACGTCCGGCTCACCGAGGTCTCGTACGGCAGCCTCCGCGGTGTCAACCTCGACATCCCGGCGGGACAGCTGATCGGCGTCGTCGCCGCGGATCCGGCCGCGGCGACCGATCTGCTCGACTGCCTCGGCCGCGCGGGCGATCCCGCCGAGGGCAGTGTCCACGTCGACGGCGTGGATCTGTCCACTGTGGACCCCGAGCGGGTACGGGAGGTCGTCCTGGTCGCGGCGCACGACGCGGATCTGTTCGAAGGGACGCTCGCGGAGAACGTCGGCGGCGGCTCACCCGACGAGGCCTTGGCCGCGTCGGCGGCGGACGAGGTCGCGGCGGCGCTGCCGGACGGCACCCGGACCGCGGTCACCGAACGCGGACGTTCCCTCTCCGGCGGCCAGCGGCAACGGGTCGCGCTCGCCCGCGCGCTCGCCGCGGACGCGCCGGTGCTCGTCGTCCACGACCCGACGACGGCGGTCGACACCGTGACGGAGGCGAAGATCGCCACCGGGCTCGCCCGGCTACGACGAGGACGGACCACGATCCTGGTGACCACGAGCCCCGCCCTGCTCGCCGTGGCGGACCGCGTCGTCGTGCTCGACGGCGGCCGGATCACCGGCGAGGGCGGCCACGCCGAACTCGTCCGCGATCGCGCCGACTACCGCGCGGCGGTGCTGTCATGACCCGCGAACTCCTCCCCACCGCCGACGGCGAACGGATCCGGGCGGTCCTCGGCGAACTGCTCCGCACCTCGAAGGCCCGCGCCGCGGGCGCGCTCGTGATGCTCGTCGGTGCCACCGCGATCGGGCTGCTCACCGCCAGGCTGCTCGGCCACATCGTCGACCTGGTCATCGAAAAACGGCCCGCGACCGAACTGACGACTCCGGTGGTGGCCTTGGTGCTGGTCGCCGTCGCACAGGCCATCGCGACGGCGCTGGGTGTCTCGCTCACCGCGAAGCTCGGCGAAACGCTGCTGGCGGAACTGCGCGAACGGTTCGTCGACCGGGCACTGGGTCTCCCGCTGGAACAGGTCGAACGCGCGGGCTCCGGCGACCTGACCGCCCGCGTCACCAACGACGTCACGGTGGTCGCGAGGGCGGTCCGCGAAGCCCTGCCCGAACTGGGCCGCTCCGTGCTCACCATCGTGCTGACGCTCGGCGCACTCGCCGTCCTGGACTGGCGGTTCCTGCTCGCCGCGCTGCTGGCGGCGCCGATCCAGCTGCACACCGTGCGCTGGTACGTCCGCAACGCCGTCCCGCTGTACGCGAAGCAGCGGATCGCGACGGGATCGCAGCAGCAGCAACTGCTCGACACGATCGGCGGCGCGAAGACCGTCCGCGCGTTCCGCCTCGCCGACGCCCACGTGGAGCGCGTACGACAGCGGTCCGAGGGCGCGATGGACTTGATGCTGCGCGGTGTCCGGCTGATGACGAAGTTCTTCGCCCGGCTCAACCTCGCCGAGTTCATCGGCCTCTCGGCCGTGCTCGCCGCCGGTTTCCTGCTGGTGGGCGCCGACGCGGTGACCGTCGGCGCGGCGACGGCGGCGGCGTTGTACTTCCACAGCCTGTTCGGTCCGATCAACACCGCGCTCGCGCTGGTGGACGATGCGCAGGCGGCCATCGCGAGCCTCGCCCGGCTGATCGGTGTCGCCGATCTGCCCGCGCCGCGCGAACCCGAGCGGCCCGCGAGGCCCGTCGACGCGTCGGTGAAGGCGTCCGGGATCTCCCATTCCTATGTGGACGGTCATCCGGTGCTGCGGGACGTCGATCTCAGCCTCTCCCCCGGCGAGCGGGTCGCGCTGGTCGGGGCGAGCGGGGCCGGGAAGACGACACTGGCCAAGCTGATCGCCGGGATCCACACCCCGGCAGCGGGAACGATCTCCGTCGGCGGGGTTCCGCTCGACGAACTCGGGCCGTCCGCCACGCGGCGGGCGGTCGCGCTGATCAGCCAGGAGGTACACGTCTTCGCCGGTTCGCTGGCGGACGACCTCCGCCTCGCCCGACCGGACGCATCCGACGCGGATTTGCTGGCAGCACTGGAAAAGGTCGGCGCCCGCGGCTGGGCGGAAGCCCTGGGCGACGGTCTCGCGACCGTTGTCGGCGAGGGCGGCCATCAGCTGACGGTCACCCAATCCCAGCAGCTGGCGCTGGCGCGGCTGGTGCTCGCCGATCCGCCGATCGCGATCCTCGACGAAGCCACCGCGGAAGCCGGGAGCGCGGGCGCGAAGACCCTCGAAGCCGCCGCGGCCGCCGCTTTGGCGGGCCGGACCGGTCTCGTCGTCGCGCACCGGCTGACGCAGGCGGCGGCCTCGGACCGCGTCGTCGTGCTCGACGCGGGCGTGATCGTCGAAAGCGGAACGCACGACGAGCTCGTGGCCTCCGGCGGTCAATACGCAACGCTTTGGGCGGCCTGGTCCGACAACCGTTCACCGACGTGACCCGGGACGCAGCGTCACCGGTTGCAATCGACCCGTCGGCGTCTTAGGTTAGCCAAACCTGATTCACGATTAATCCGGCCGCGCGCCGGACCTCCGATCACGAAGGACGGATGATGGCCCGGATCCCCACCCTCTCCGCTGTGCGCGGGCGCCTGAAGACCGCCGGCCTGCTGGCGTCCACCCTGGTGCTGGCCGCCTCGCTCACCGCGTGCGGAGGAGGTGGCGAGCCCGCCACCCCGGCCGCGCAGAACTCCGCCGGCTCCGCGGTCGACGCGAACGCGTTCCCGACCACGATCGAGCACAAGTACGGCAGCACCACCATCACGCAGGAGCCCAAGCGCGTGGTCACGGTCGGCCTGACCGAACAGGACGCGCTGCTCGCCCTCGGCGTGGTCCCGGTGGGCGTCACCGAGTGGCTCGGCAAGTTCCCCGGCACGATCGGCCCGTGGGCGACGGACAAACTCGGCGGCGCCGCGCTGCCCGAGGTCCTCAAGGACGTGGACGGGCCGCAGTACGAGAAGATCGCCGCGCTGAAGCCGGATCTGATCATCGCGCTGTACTCCGGGCTCACCAAGGAGCAGTACGACAAGCTGAGCCAGATCGGTGTCCCGGTCGTCGCGCAGCCCAAGGAGTACAACGACTACGGCATCCCGTGGAACGAGGCGACCAAGAAGGTCGGCCAGGCCGTCGGGCGCGCCACCAAGGCGAACGAACTGGTCAAGGCGGTCGAGGACAAGTTCGCCCAGGCTCGCAAGGACCACCCGGAGTTCGCGGGCAAGTCGGCTCTGATGGCGTCGACCTACGAGGGCTACTTCGTCTACGGCAGCCAGGACGGACGCTCGCACATCCTCGAATCGCTCGGCTTCAAGCTGCCCGCCGACCTCGACGCCGTCATCGGTGACAAGTTCGGCAAGAGCCTCAGCGCCGAACGCACCGACCTGCTCGACCGCGACGCGCTCGTGTGGCTCATCGACACGCCGGTCAAGGCGCAGGAGATCCTCGGGAAGGACGCGCTCTACACCGGTCTCAAGGTGGCGAAGGAAAAGCGCGAAGTCTTCATCGAGAACGAGGGCAACTACGGCAGCGCGGTCTCCTTCGTGACCGTGTTGAGCCTGCCGTACGTGATCGACCGGATCGTGCCGCAGCTGTCCGCGGCGGTCGACGGTGACCCGAAGACCGAGGTCAAGCCGGCAAGCTGAGCTCGTCGTCCTGCCGTGGTGGGGCCGATGTCGGCGAGTGGGGAGGATTTCGGACGTTGAGTGTCCGGAATCCTCCCCACTCGGCTGCGAGGCGGGTCGTACGAGCTTGCGACGTCGCCGAACTCCGAGACCTGCACCCCTTCGACGACCCGCCGACACTTCACATTCGCCCCGCTCAGACATGGGGAGACAAGTACCGGTCCGTTCTATTTTGAGCCGAAGGTCAAACGTGGCGTGTTCTTGGGCGGGCCGATGGTGGGATGAAGGCTCCCTTCGCCGCGTCTAATGC
>NZ_JBIWKX010000113.1:0-11590 GCF_044765885.1 Amycolatopsis sp. NPDC102389 | reverse complement strand
AACTGCTCCGGATACTTCGACGAACGTGACACGGGGACATCCTTCCCCAGACCACTGTCTGGGATCAGGGTGTCCGGTCCACAGGGGCAACCTCAGATGACTGATCAGCAGACCACCGTCGACACGGCCAGGGTGACCGGTGGGGTCGACACGCACAAGGACACCCACACCGCGGCCGCTCTCGATGGTCTCGGCCGGACGCTGGGCACTCGCACGTTTCCCGCCACCACCGCCGGCTATGCCGCGCTGCTGGCCTGGCTGGGGAATCTCGGCACGGTCACCGAGGTGGGTGTCGAGGGCACCGGCTCCTACGGCGCCGGCCTCGCCCGCTACCTGACCGCCGAGGACATCCGGGTGGTGGAGGTCAACCAGCCCGACCGGCATACCCGCCGCCGCAAAGGAAAAACCGACACCCAGGACGCGATCAACGCCGCCCGCGCGGTCCAGTCCGGCCGCGCCACGACCGTCCCCAAAGCCGGGACCGGCCCCGCCGCCTCGATCACCGCGCTGCGCGCCGTGCTCAACAGCGCGGTCGAATCCCGCACCGCCGCCCGCAACCAGCTCGACGCCCTCATCGTCACCGCACCCGCCGCGCTGCGCGAATCCCTGACCGGGCTGACCGGCAAAACCCTGATCACCGCCTGCGCACGGCTGCGCCCCAGCGCCGACCTGACCGACCCCGCCAACTCCGTCAAAACCGCGCTGCGTCGCCTGGCCCGCCGCATCCAGCACCTCACCGACGAGATCACCGACGCCAAAACCGAACTGGCCACCCTGACCCGCCAGATCCTGCCCGCCACCACCGCCGTCTTCGGCGTCGGCCCCGACACCGCCGCCCAGCTACTGGCCACCGCCGGGGACAACCCCCACCGCATCGACACAGAAGCACGCTTCGCGCACCTCTGCGGCACCGCACCCGTCCCCGCCAGCAGCGGCCGCACCGACCGCCACCCGACGCCTGCTCACCCAACTCGCCCCGCGTGTCGCCGACGCCGCCGACCACATCTGCTTCTGGTCATGCTTCCGGCGTCGGCGACAGCACCAAGCCCGCCCTGGTCACCGCGAACGACGCGGCTACGCACTCACCTGACTGCCGCTGAATCCGGAGCGTTGCGCCCGAGAGCTTCGTGCGCGGCGATGAATTCGTTCGCGCACTGGGCGATCGCACAGCCGACTTCGCCTGCGAGCAACACGGCGGCCATGATTTCGGCGAGTTTGCGCACCTTGCCCGCACCGACGCAATCTACCATTCCGAGGGTGGCCCGGAAGGCCGGAAGGCCGGTTCCGCCCCCAACCGTACCCACGATCAGCGTAGGCAGCGTCAAAGAAATTTCCAGATCGCCACCGCTCGTCACACGCGAGTCCACGATGCCTTTTGAGCATTCGCCCAGGTAAGCCATATCCTGACCGAAGGCCTGAAACAGACTCGCCATACCGTTGGCGACGTGAATATTCAGCGAGGAACTCCCATGCAACGCGAGAGTACTCCGGTAGGTCTGGATATATCGGTCCACTCGCGCCACGTTTGTCCGGCCTTGCGAAACCACAGTGTTCGCGGAAAGCACCGCTCGGGCGGTCACCGCTTTGCCTTTCAGGCGCGCCGGAATGGGCTTCTTGTCCTCCGGGTAAGGCAGAAATTCTTCCAGCTTCATACCGAAGTTCCGGACAATGTACTCCGATACCGCGGCTATTCCCTTGCTGGCCATATTGCTGCCCATCGCGTCACCGGTGGTGAACTCGACTGAAATCAGCACCGTGGAACCGACCTGCTCGTAGCCGAAGCGTTGGACAAGCAGATGACCACTTGTATCCTCCGCCACGCCAGCCAGCACGGGCTCCCGAGTGCGACACCAGGCCACCAGGGCCTGCGCATCATGAAGAGTCCTCACCCGATAATGCACGCTTCGCAGGAAACGGTCGTCCGTCACGAGCACCTCGCAGCCGTTCGACGCCTTCAACATCTTCGCGCCGCGACTATAGGAGGCCACCAGAGTGCCCTCCAGCGTTGCCATGGGGACCACGAAATCACCCACGGCGTGTTGCCCATGCACCGGAACGGGACCGCAAAGTCCGAGCGGTACGGGAACTGCACCGACAAAATTCTCGATATTACCTGCCACGTCGCCTTCGGTCAGCGCCGTATCCAGCGCGGCGATCATTTTTTCGTCGCCAGAAAGCAACGCTGCGACCAATTTGCTTCGCTGCTGCTTGCAGGAGCGCGAAATATGCATCTCCGCGCCATTCCGAGGAAGCATGCCGATCTGCGTTTCACCGACCATCACGCCCGCCTGGCGCCGGCGCCCGATGCCGCCACGGTCTTCCCTGCGGCTTCGACGATCTCGTTGAGGCTGCGCAGCGCGTCGTGCTCCGCGTACTCGGCTTCCAGCCGCCGTGCGGCGACCCGGTAGGAGTCGTCTTCCAGCACCATTCGCACCGCTCGGCCGATGTCGGCGGCACGTGGCCTGCCCGTCGCGAGGTTGATGGCCGCACCGGTCCACGCGGCGTGCGCGGTGGAATCCTTCTTCTCCTCGGTCTCGCCTGCCAGCACGAGCGGCACGCCACGACTGAGTGCCATCTGCATACCACCGAAACCACCGTTGCTGACGAACACGTCGACATGCGGAAGCAGCTGAGAATACGGAATGTACTCGGCGGCGCGGACGTTGGCAGGAAGGGCGCCGAGCGCACTCACCGGCCGCCCGCCGGTTGTGGCGACCACGAGGCAGCTCTGATCGGCCAGTGCCTCGATCGTAGGCAGTATCAGCTCGGAGTAGTCGGTGTTGCTGACCGTGCCTTGCGAGACGAGGACCACCCGCTTCGCGTTCTTCACGTCATCCCACCAAGCAGGCAGCGGCACGCCCTGGGGCTCAGCCTCCCATGGCACGCCTATGAAGGAGACCGAGTCGGGCAGATCGCCGCGCGGATACTCCATGGCCCGGATGGACAGTTGCAGACAGCGGTCGGGAACCACCACCTGCGCGTCGAAGTAGGATGGCAGCGTGCCAGTGCCGCCGCAGTCGCGGATGAGCTGCTCGGCGAGACGCTGCGCTGGAGCGAACGCCGCGAGCACCTCCGCGTTGAGCCGCGCGTTGCGCTCCCGTCCACTCGTCGAGGCATCCGGGGGCAGACCCAGGCCGAACGGCGCGGTGTCGGCGCTGTACAGCGGGAGCACTGTGACGCCGAGACCCATGACCTGCGCGGGCCGAATGCCTGGCGCTCCCAGCTGGATCGGCCACAACCCGTTGAAGTAGATGTCATGCAACACGACCGTCGGCGTGTCCGGCGCAAGCGCCAGAACTTGTTGGATGGTCTCGTGCTGCTCCCGCATGGGCTTGGCCAGGACTTCGGTGAGGTAAACGGCGATCTGTTCGACTCCCGGTGTCGCCTCGGCGATCTGCGGGAAGGTCTCGTACACCTTCGGGCCGTCATAGTCGGCTTGCCCGTTGAGCGGATGGAAGGCCGCGCCCGTGGCGAGTACGGCGTCACGTAAGTTGGTGCCGGTGACAAAGGTGACGTCATGGCCTTCGGTGACCAGATGTGCGGCGATAGGACGCAGTGGGTTCACATGCCCGGGAAAGGGAATCGCCGCCATGATCACACGTGTCATACCCTTGACCTCCAATATGCGGTGAAGTGCGAACAGCTGCGACCATTGATCACAGCGCGCAGGGCGACCGCCGGACGAACCTAATCCGGCACCATCCGGTGGAAACTGCGTAAAGACACCATCGGTCTTAGATCGGCGCGAAGCGGGCCCTCCGGCCTTGAACGTTACACGCCAGAATGGAGGTCTCTTCGAAAGTTTTAGACGTAGAGTTCCCAAATGTGCCTCTTCAGGCAATCTGGTCAGTCGCGGAATCGTTGAGGATTCGTGTCCGGCGAGCGCCCTGTCGCAGCCCGCCCGCCGCATCACGTCCGGGTGCTGAAAATGTCAGGTTGATGCCTGCATGCGCGGTACCCATAACGGACACCGTCGCCGGATTGGCGTCCCTTGCTTCCGGTCACCATTCGATACAGGTCGTAGCGGACGCTCGCGTGAAGTACATGATGGCCCCCTTCCTTGCGCCTGACGCAAGGAAGGGGGCCATCATGTACTGGCGGAAGGGGATCAGTTCTTGCCCAGGACGTGACTCTGTGTGTCGTCGTTCTCGCCCCAGGCGTCCTTCTCCGCCTGGATCCAGATCTGCGGTTCGCGCTCCTTCTCGCCCTGTCCGCCGCCGCCACCCATGCCGCCGCCACCGCCCATGGGGCCCATCGGCCCCATCGGCATACCGGCTTGCTGCGCCGCGCCGAGGCCACCGGGTGCGCCGGCCGGGGACGGACCACCTTGCGTGGTCACCGGCCCACCGGCGGAGAGAGGCTGGGTGTCGAACTTGCCCGCCGGTCCACCCGCGGTCGCGGGTGCCAGTCCCGCTCCGCCGCCGGTACCGGCTCCACCGGCACCCCCGACGATGTCTCCCTTGGTTGACGGCTCGAGGAAGTCTTGCATCGCGCTCCCGCCGCCACTCCCGCCACTCCCGCCGATGGCGTCGATGGCCTTGTTGGCGGCCGCCTTCGCGTCGGCGAGCTCCTGCCGTTCGGCAGGTGTGTCGTCGGGCTGGGCCAGCGCGTCGATCGCCTTGTTCGCGTCTTCCCTCGCTTGTGCCAGCGCCTGCTCGTGCTCGGGGCCGGTGAGTTCGGGCGAGTCGTTGATCCGGTCGATCGCGTCGTTCGCAGCCGACTTCGCCGCGTTCAGCGCTTCTTGCCGCTGCGCATCGTCACTCGACGTGCCAAGGCCGTCGATCGCCTGTTGGGCGGCGGACTTCGCGTCTTCCACCTGTTGGAAATGCTCTGGCGCGGCCACCTTGTCGATCGCGGAACTCATCGCCTCCTTGGCGTCTTCAAGGGCCGCCTTGCGCTCGGGATCGTCGGTCTCGCAGATCAGGTCGTCGATCGCCTTGCTCGCGGCGTCCTTCGCGTCGAGCAGCTGCGCACGATCGGCCGAAGCGGCGGAGTCGGCCCCGTCCTGGCCGAGGAGGCCGTCCACCGCGTCCGACGCGGCCGACTTGGCGTCGTCGAGGGCCTGCTGCCTGGCTTCGGAATCTCCCGGTTTGGTCAGATCTCCGATGGCGTCTTCGGCGGCCTGTTTGGCGTCGTCCAGTCCTGGTGTGTCCACCTGGCCGCCTGCGGTGGGGTCGCCGCCGCCTGAGCTGCCACCGCCCGGGCCGCCGGTGAGACCGTCGGGGGCGGTCGGGCTGGTGAGCCCGTCGATCGCGTCTTCCGCGGCGTTCTTCGCGTCGTTCAGCGCCTGCTGGCGCGTCGGGTCGTCGGTCTTCTTGCCAAGGTCGTCGATCGCCTTGCCCGCTGCCTTCTTCGCATCCGCCAAGCCCGCCATCGGTGAAGCGAGTCCACCGCCCGTGCCCGCACCCGGACTCGTGCTCGGATCCAGTGCACCTCCCGCGCCTCCGGGACTGCCGGCCGACTCCCCTCCTGCCCCGCCCATCAGACCGTCGATGGCTCCCTGCGCGGCGTTCTTCCCGTCCTGCAACGCCTCTTGGCGAGCGGGGTCGTCCGTCTTCGCCGTCAGGCCGTCGATCGCGTCACCGGCCGCCCTTTTCGCGTCACCCAGAGCAGCCTTCGTATCAGGTGACATACCGCCACCGGTCGATGGGGTGGTCGCGCCACCCGCCCCGTCGAGTCCCCCGTTTTTACCGGTTTCGGGAGTCAGGGCTCCGGTAGGCGTCACCTCATCCGCGCGCTTCTCCTGGGCGTTTTCCATCGCGTAGCCCGACTGCTGATCCTCACCAGGCTTCTTGTCGGCATTCTCGACCGCGTAGCCCGACTGCTGATCCTCACGAGGCTTCTTGTCGGCATTCTCGACCGCATAGCCCGTCTGCTGATGCTCATCCGGCTTCTGCGGAACATTCCTCGTCTGCGCTTGATAGCTTCCGTCGGGCGCCGCGGTGGACGTGTCACCATCGGAGATGTAGAGCGGGACCAGGTCCGCGCCACGGGCGTTGTAGGCGGTGCCGAGCGTACCCAGGGCATTCTGCAGGTCTTTCAGCAGCGCCGCGTCCGACGACGTTTTGATCTCCATCAACGCGAGCGGCAGCTGCGCCACGATATCCTGAGCGGCTGATTCGCTAGTGGCGGCCTGGACCTTTCGCTGGGCGTCGGCCTGAAGCGCGGCGACCCGCTGGTCATAAACCTGTTTCCCGATTTTCTGAAGTTGCCACCAGGTGGTCACGAACGTCTGGACAGCGCGCCCGATATTGCCGATGTTCGTGTCGAACTGCTTACCCGTCAAGGTGTCATAGACCTCGTCACTGGTGTTCAGGATCGCGGTGGCGTACTTCGTGAACGCCGCACCCGTTTCACCTTCCAACGCGTCGCCTGCCGCCTTGATCTGCTTGACGAACTTCTCATTGACGGCGGCGAGCGCCACTACAGCGGCTTTGGTGTCCTTCTCGAGGTTGTACCAAGCGGTGGTGGCCGAACCGTCCGCGGCGTTGACCAGGTCGCTGACAGCGGACTCGAGTGACGTCAGCGTGGAGTAAGAGGAAGGGTCGAGACCGGGCGGCGGTGCCGCGTACTGGCCGACCACCGGAGGCTTACCTTGAGAAGCGGACATACGACAGATCCCTATCTAGACAGCCAGCACCGAGGTCGACAGACGCGGACTCGCGCGGACCGCCCGGTTCCTTTCCCGGCGTTTGATTCAGGTGGCGATTACATCGGTTTCGGTCTTGGTGTCGCACGTGCCGATCGCATGCGCGACGGCGCCTTCGAGACCCGTGATCACCTTTCCGATCTCATCGGCGTTCTGTCCATCGGCGCTCTTGAACCGGTCGGAAATTTCCTTGAGCTTCGCCTCCATCTCACCGAAGGCGACCTTGAGGTGCTCGGCGTGCCCGAGGACGGCGCCACGCCGATCGTCCACGACCCGCTCCAGCCAGACCGCGGCCTGGAAATTCCCCCCGTTCGGGCCGGGCGGCTTGAGCGCCTCGAAGGCACTCATGTCATCCATCAGCCGACCGATATTCTGACCGGCCGCGGCGATTGCTTCGGCATCGAACTTCGTCGACACGTCGACTCCTTGCTCTCGAACGACCCTGGCCGTTCTGTTGCCCATGGAAACACGGTGTGCCGAGCGAATCCACCCGGCACACCGTGCGGTTCAGGAGATGCCCTTGGCGCCACCCCTGTCGGCCTGCTTCATCCGCTCTGCCGACTCCTCCAACCTCGTGCGAAGGGCCAGCAAGTTGGACCGGTGAACATCCAGGCCATTCTGCAGGTTCAGAGAGCGCTGTTCGTAGGCGCTCGCCGTCTCTCCGACCCAGTCCGTCATGATGGCCTTGACCTGCGAACCGAGCGTGGTCGCCTGGTCGTCGATCTCGTCGGCCTTTTTCATCATCATCGAGACGCACTGCTCGATAACCGGGTAGTCGTATACAATCGATCCGTCAGTCATCAAAACTCCTTGGAAAAAGATTACGCGGTGGTCCGGGTCACTTGCTGAGGAAGTTGGTGGTGTCCATGGGCACGTTCAGGATCGACTGCGTGTTGTCGGAGTCCGTGTCCACCTGAGCACCGGCCTCACGTCGCATGTCGCCGGCCATACCGTTCAGGTTGCTGAGTACCGTCTTGCGAACCGCCTCCACCCAGTCGCCGGTGACCGAGCTGAGTGCCCGGGTGGCCGCGCTGGTGCTGGCCGCGAGGGTGGATTCGACCTCCCTCTTCAGGTTGTCGAGCTGGTTGTCGACGCTGTTCGCTGTTTCCTCGTGCCTGGCGGCCTGCGCGATGATTTGCTGATCATTGAGCTTTGTGGAATGTGCCACTGTGCTTCCTCCTGCGATGAGTGCTACGACTTTGGCGAGCTCTACGTTTTCGTAGTAGCACGACCACTATTCAAGGTTAAATTCCGCGCGCCGCGGGAAATGCCTTTTCACCGGCCGGGGAGCCGAGGGTAGGGATTCCCCTTACGAGCGGGACGTGTGCGATCACGGCCGCACAGCCTGGGCCTGACGTGCGGCGTTCGTGCTGAGCACCGGCCCGGTCGGCAACAGGTCGAGCAGCCGCATGGGAATCGGGACCGCCGCGGATTCGGCATAGCCGAGCGCGGTGATGGTTTCGGTGTCGGCCAAGGGATACTTCTCTCCGACCTCCGTGACCAGATACGTCACGCCGGCGGTGGCACCCGGTGCGGGCAGAACCCGGGCGAGAAGGCCCCGGCCCGCCGGTATGGCCACCCGGTCGGCCGTCATACCCGCCTGGTGCGTACCCAGCGGAACCGAGGCCTGCGCGACCTGATTGTCGGGCAGGAACTCGGCCACCATCGCCTGCTCGGGGCCCGCCGAGGGATCCTGGCGGACACACGGCTGCGAACCCTGCGGCGGGGTGACGACCTCTGGAGGAGTCGGGGGCAGGTCGTTCGCGATCCCGGCAGTTGCCGAGATCGCCACGCCGCTCAAGGCGTCCGGTGCGACCCGGACGGCTTCGATCGGACCGTCCGGATAGGCCTGCCGGGTGCTCGGAGCACTCAGTAGAAGGGCTGCTCCGGTCCGGCTGAGTGCCGCCAACCCGTCCCGGCGCACGAGGTAGTTCTGTTCGGTGCCGATCGCTGGGTTCCGCGCCTGGTAGATCTGGCCGACCAGGGTCTGCTTCCCGTCGATCACCGGCCCTGGCTGACCGAGATCGGGCACCTCCTGCGCGACGAAGTCGGGGCCTTGCGCGATCGTGTTCAGCCACAACGAAGGCGCCTCGATGGGACGCGACGTGCCATAGCCCAGCGCGACGGCGGCCGAACTACTCGGTAGTTTGAACCGCTTCCCGCGCGTCACCAGGTAAAGTTCACCGCTCGGAGCCGACACGTAGTACGCCTGGCTTTCGTTGAGCACAGTGCCGGGCGAATGTCCCAAAAGGACGCTGATCACCGCACTCGGCGCAGTGGCGGCGGAACCGGGAAGTTGCGTGCACACCGTCCACGGGCCGCCGGTGACCTTGTCGGCCGCGGGAAGCGAATCCGGCGCACCGGCGATCCCGATCGGCTGGCCGACCGGAGTGCCCGCCAGGGAGCCCGGCGAAACGGAGGTGAGCTGGCCACCGGACTGGCCCGCCACCAGCCGCGCGGAGGAGTAGTTGAGCACGGGGCGGAGCTGACCGGCGAGGTAGACGTAACGCGCCCCGCTGGTCTCGTCCATCACGATCGCACCGTCCTGTTTCCAGGAGGTGTTGCCGGTGGAGGGCACGAACATGCCGAAGACCCCGAACACACCCATGGTCACCGCGGCGAGCACGAAGCCGAGCACCGTCCCGGTGGTCATCCGTTTGCTGGGTGATTCCAGCGCGTCCGGCTTGCCGTGTGTCACCGCGGCTGCCAACCGCCCGACCACGAAGAAGTAGGCCTGAACCTGGTCTTTGCGTGATTTCATCAGCCGGCCAGGTGTCGCATGAAGCTGTAGACATGCAGGACCTGCAAGAGGATCGGCAGCACCGCGATGGCGGTGATCAGTTCGAAGATCTCCACCGCGCGCCCCCAGTAGGGCCGGAACCGCTTACCGGGCAGACGTTCGCCGCCGAGCAGGAAAAGGCCGGCGACGAGGACCAGCGGGACGACGACCACGAAGCGGGTCTCCATCGGCCGCGCCAGGCCGAGACCGGCCGCGACCAGCAGCACGACGACCGCGGCGGGGGCAAGGACGGCCCACCGCTGGATCATGCCGCTCGGATGGCGCGAACGCAGCACCAGAAGCAGGGCGACGACCAGCGCGAAGGTGAGGTGCCAACCGTCGGTGCCGATATTGAGCACAGGCACGAGCACGGCCTGCGCCGCTCCGACACCGGCGTGCAGTGCCGTCGAGTAGCCGAAGGTCGCCGCGCCGCGATCCACCACCACCTTGTGCGATACCGCGTCGATGTCTTCGTGCAGTTCCTCGGCGCCCGTGGGGAGCATCGGCAGGGTCAGCCCGGACAGGCGGAACGCGGTCGTCGGGATGAACAACGCCAGGATCAGGGAGACCACCAGGCCGATGGCGGCGGCCTGGGCGGGGTCGGCGGGGGTGACCGCGCCGATCAGGCCGGTGATCAGCAGGACGATGGTGAACAGGATCCCCCCGGCGAACAGGGCCGCGCCGTCGGCCACCACCATGACCCCGGCCAGGAGGGCGAGCAGGGCGGCCGCAGCCGCGCCGGTGATGCTCATCATCGAGATCGCCGCCGGATCGAGCAGGAGCACCAGATACCAGCCCGCCAGCGTGGCGAAACCGACGCCGGCACCGGCCAGGATCACGGCCGGGACGGGCTTGGCCGCGCCACGCGCCACCAGGGCCGCCGCCGCCAGGAACACCACCGAGAGTCCGGCCGAGAGCAGCACCTGCGCCCCCACGGCCGCGTCGGCCAGCAGCAACCGACAAACGAGCAGCAGGACCACGACGGCGCCCAGCCGGAACATCCAGCCGACCCGCGCCGGGGTCAGCGCGCCGGGATGCTCACGCACCTGCTCCGCCACGCCGTCGACCAGGTCGTCGTAGTCGATCGCGGCGAGCTGCTCGGCGCGGGGAAGCAGATGAAGACTTTCCCCGTCGACCACGCTGAGCTGGAGCAAGGTGCGGTCTTCGTCCAGCGCGGCCTCACCGATCCGCTGGACCACCCAGCCCTCGTGCTCGGCTCCCTGCTCGATCGTTTCGGCACCGAACTGGGCGAGGATCGCGGGCAGCAGGTCGACGAGAGGCACCTCGGCAGGCAGCGCCAGATCCCTCGCGTGTCCACCCAGGACGAACCGTAGCCTCGCAGAGCTCGTAGTGCGATGCTGTGTCTGCTCTTCCATCAGGCACCAGGCCCTTCCGTCCAGGTATAGACCCGTGTCCAGCCCATGACGCTAGCGCCGGGTCACCCGGCGGACGGCGCTCGCCGGACCGTTCTCACCGAAAACGGGGAGAACCACTCACCAAGGAAGAAGGGCGCGATGCCGGAGAAGCTGACCGTGGACCTCCACCCGGTCTTCCGCAGCGACAGGGACATCGACAACGCGGTACGCCGCGCTCTGTTCCGGGGCGCCGCGGCGAAGGTGGCGGTGGTGGAGATCATTCCCGGCAAGGGGTCGGGGAAGCTCAAGAACCGGGTGCTCGCGATGCTGCGGCAAGCGCACCTGAAGAAGCTGTACCGGCGAGTGGAGGTCGCACCCGGGAATGACGGGAAGGTGTTGGTACATCTGAAGTAGGGGCTCGTGAGTGATTGGGGTCGTTCTGACGCGGGGTAAGTCGAACGTGGCGTGGCGTGGGGCGGCCGGTCGTGAAGTACATGAAGGCCCCCTTCCTGTACCTAGGCGCAGGGCCCCGGCAAAGTCGGTTGCCGCTGGTCGATATGGCTCTTGGTGCTTCGAGCCGGGCACCGCTGACTGTCCGGAGGGGGTGGGCGGGCCCTGAATGTCCATAAGGGACACCCCTTGGCGGCTGAATGCCCGATTGATGCACCTATGTGTAGTTTCGCGGGAGGGTCGTGAGTGGCAATGAGCGTTCTATTGACACGTAAGGCAAATATGTCATGATCGTGGTGTGGCTTCGAAGGTGCGGGTGACGGACGCGCGGCGGCTTTCTCAGCGTTCGCAGGAGGA
>NZ_JBIWKX010000112.1:0-11640 GCF_044765885.1 Amycolatopsis sp. NPDC102389 | reverse complement strand
CCCGCCGCCCCCCCCCCCCCCGCCCCCGCCCCGGGGGGGGGGGGGGGGGGGGCCCCCCCCCCCCCCCCCCCCCCCCCCCCCCCCACCCCAAAGCGAAAAGCGAGCCCCTAAACGGTGTCGAACTCGGACTCGAGTTCCTCGATCTCGTCCTTCCCCATGTCGACCAGTGCGAAGTCGGCGGCGGGCTGCCGCGCCGCGGGCACCTCGTCCGGCTCCTCCCCCAGCTCGACGAACGACGCGAGCCCCGCCGGGGTCCGGTACTCGAACACCTCCCGCGCGCCGAAGGTCATGCCCTCGCGCCGGGCCCGTGCCGCCAGCTGCATCGAGACGATCGAATCGCCGCCCAGCTCGAAGAAGCTGTCGTCCGCGCCGACCCGTGCCAAGCCGAGCATCTCGGCGAAGAGCTCGCACAGCAGCCGTTCGATCTCCGTCACCGGTTCCCGGCCGGCGACGTGCCCGCTGAAATCGGGCTCCGGCAACGCCTTCCGGTCGACCTTCCCGTTCGCGTTCACCGGCAGCGCGGCCAGCGCCATCACCACCGACGGCACCATGTACTCCGGCAGCAGCCCGGCGATCCGCTCACGCAGCCGCACCGGATCCACCCCGGCACCGGACACGACGTAGCCGATCAGCCGTCCGTCGCTGACCGCCACCACCGCCTGGTCGACGCCCGGCTGGTCCGCCAGCACCGCCTCGACCTCGCCCGGTTCCACGCGATAGCCGCGGATCTTGACCTGCGTGTCCGCCCGCCCGGCGAAGACCAGCTCGCCTTCGTCGTTCCAGTAAGCCAGATCCCC
The DNA here is from genome assembly GCF_044765885.1 of Amycolatopsis sp. NPDC102389. Lineage (NCBI taxonomy): Bacteria > Bacillati > Actinomycetota > Actinomycetes > Pseudonocardiales > Pseudonocardiaceae > Amycolatopsis > Amycolatopsis sp. NPDC102389. The sequence continues at coordinate 10,843 of NZ_JBIWKX010000112.1, read as the reverse complement.
GGTGCGATACATGCGCTCACCGGCCGCGAAGGGATCGGCGACGAACCGTTCGGCCGTCAACGCGGTCCGGCCGAGGTAGCCGTGCGCCACCCCGGCTCCCGCGATGTACAGGTCGCCCGCGACGCCCGGCGGCAGCGGCCGCAGGAAGACGTCCAACACGTACAGCCGCCGCCCCGGATGCGGTTTGCCGATCGGCAGCGTCGAACCGAGCTCGTCGCCGGGCCGGATCACCTTCCACGACGCGCAGAACGTCGTTTCCGTCGGACCGTAGGTGTGCAGCACCCGCAGATCCGGGCACGCCTGCCGCACCCGCTCCACGGCGCCGAGCGGCACCACGTCCCCGCCGGTCTGGAAGTAGCGCAGACCCGCGAAGCAGTCCGGTTTCTCCTGCACCAGGGCGCGGAACTGCCCGGCGGTGAAGTTCACCGACGTGAGGCCCGCCGCCGCGTGCGCGGCGAGGGTGTCCGCGTCGATCACGCCCGGCCCGGCGAGGATCACCCGCGCCCCGGCCACGAGCGGCACCAAGACCTCGTACAGCGCCGGGTCGAACGTGTGCGGCGCGTGCATCAGCACCGCGTCACCGGGGTGCAGATCCCACACCTTGTAGCCCAGCAACGCCGCGACGCCGCCGTGCGAGACGGCCACGCCCTTCGGCGTCCCGGTCGACCCGGATGTGTACATCACGTACGCCAGGTCGTTCGCTCCGACAGGCACCAGCGAAGCGTCATCGGGAACCGGATCGTCCACGTGGATCCGCTGATACCCAGGCGGCGTCGCGGTCCCGGATCGGCACACCACCGCGGCCGCCGAGGAATCCTCCAGCATGAACGCGACCCGGTCGGCCGGATAGTCCGGATCGATCGGCACATAGACCGCTCCGGCCTTCCACACCGCGAGCCAGGCCGCCAGCAGCTCCGCCGACCGTTCGACCACGACACCGACACAGTCGCCTCGACGCACACCACGGGCCGTCAGGACCGAAGCGAGCTTGCCGGACCACTCGTCGAGTTCCGTGAACGAATACTCCCGGTCCGCGGCCACGATCGCCGTCGCGTGCGGGGTCCGGTCCACCTGACGGCCGAACATCTCCACCGCCGACGCCGCGTCCACGATGTCGTCGGTTTCGTTCCAGCGCTCGACCACCAGCGCACGCCCGGCGTCGTCGAGCACGTCCAGCCTGCCGACCGGCGTCCCCGGCTCCGCGATGATCCGCTCCAGCAGCAGGGTGAGCCCGTCCAGCGCCGCCTTGGCGACGGAGGCTTCGACGACGTCGGCGTGGTACTGCAGTTCGATTTCGAGGCTTTCGCCCGGCATGACGCCCAGCGTGATCGCGTACGGCGTCGCCTGGTTGAAGTCCCGCAAGGTCAGGCTGAGCTCGGAGGACGAGCCGGTCGACGGGTCGGCGTAGTTCTCGAACACGACGATCGTGTCGAAACCCGCCTCGCCCAGCTTTTGGATCTCCGGGAGGCCGAGATGGTGGTGCGCCATCATCTCCGACTGCCGCCCCTGCAACTCCGTCAGCATGCGCAAGACCGGCTGGGAGGCGTCCAACCGCACCCGCACCGGCACGGTGTTGATGAACAGCCCCACGGTCTGCTCCGCGCCGGGCAATTCGGCGGGCCGCCCGGAGACCACCGCGCCGAACACCACGTCCTGGCGGCGGGAAAGCCTCGCCAGCACCAGCGACCACGCGCCCTGCACGAGCGTGTTGAACGTCAGCCCGTTGCCGCGGGCGAACTCGGCCAGTGCGGTGGTGAACTCCGGCGAGTGGCGGACCACCTCGCTCGCGGGCAGCCCGGGTGCCCTCCCGGGATTATCGGGGAGCCCGAGCGCCGAGCCGTCGGCACCGTCCAGCTCCGCGCGCCACGCCGCCTTGGCGGCCTCCTTGTCCTGCTTTCCCAGCCAGGCCAAGTAGTTCCCGTAGGAACCAGGGGCCCGCGCGACGCCACCCGTCGCGTAGATCTCCAGGAGATCCGCCTCGATGAGCGCCCGCGACCAGCCGTCGATGAGCAGGTGATGGCTCGTGGTCACCAGGCAGTGTTTGTCCGGCCCGAGCCGGATCAGCATCAGCCGCAGCAACGGCGGCCTCGTGAGGTCGAACCGCGTGGAGCGTTCCTTCTCCGCGATCACGCTCGCTTCGGCCAGCGCGTCCTCTTCGGACAGGTCGGACAGATCGCGTTCGGCCCACGGGAGTTTGACGTCCCGGGGGATGAGCTGGATCGTCTCGCCGTTCTTCCTCCGCTGGAAGCTCGCGCGGAGCGCGGCATGTCTGCCGAGGACGAGCTCCCAAGACCTCCGGAACCGTTCCGTGTCCAGGGGTCCGTCGATGATCTGCGATTGCTGGATGAGATGGATGTCGGGCGCCTCGTCGTCCAAGGAGGCGTGATAGAGCATGCCCGCCTGCATCGGGGAAAGCGGCCAGACCTCGGCCAGTGCCGATCCAGTGGTTGTCGTCGAAGTGTTCACGATGCCCGGCCTTCGCTGAGTTCCGCTGCCAATGCTTCGAAGCTCTCGATCTCGTCCTGGTCCAATTCGAGGAGACCGAAATCGGATGCGGTGTGCCCGCCCGCGGCGGGGTCTTCCGCTTGGGAGGCCAGCCCGGACAACACGGCCAGCAATTCCTGGACGAGTCGCTCGATCCCGGCCTCGTCGAACTCGCCGTCCGACCATTCGAGCATGAGGATCAGTTCCGGCCCGTCCGGAAGGTCCTGGACGATCGCGTTGACGTCCAGCCCGTGCGGCAGCCGCATGTCCGCGTCGATCGAGCCACCGATCTCGCCCGCCTGCCGCCACGCCCGCACGTCACCGCCGTCACCGGCGGCGAATCGCCCGAGGTAGTTGAACCCGATCCGCGCCGACGGCAGCGCCGCCAGCACCGGCTCGGTCTCGGCGTTGAGATGGCGTAACAAGCCGTACCCGAGCCCGTCGCCGGGCACCGCGCGCGACTGTTCCTTGACGACCTTGAGCAACGTCCCCGCCGCCGCGTCGCCGGCGAGCACGCCGTCCAGGTCGATCCCGGAGACGTCGAGGCGCACCGGATGCGTGCTGGTGAACCAGCCCACCGTTCTGGACAGATCCATTCCCTCGGCCGGATGACGACCATGGCCTTCGACGTCCACCAGAACCGAGTCCGACTCGCTCCACCGGGCCACCGCTCCCGCGAGCCCGGCCAGCAGGACTTCGTGCACTCCGCAGTGGAACACCACCGGTGCTCGCCCGACCAGCACCGACGTCTCCGCCGAAGGCACCACCCACGACCGCGAGCGCACCTCGCCCGCCGAAACCCGTTCCGGCCGGCCTTGCCCGAGAATCGCTTGCCACGCGGGCAATTCCGCGACCCGTTCGGCGGAGACCGCCCATTCCTCCAGCAGACCCGCCCACCGGCGGAACGACACCGCCACCGGCTCCAGTTCCGGTTTCCGGCCCGCGGCGACGGCCTCGCACGCCGCTTGCAGATCCGCGGCGAGGACCCGCCACGAAACCCCGTCGACCACGAGGTGGTGCGCCACCACGATGATCCGGCCCAGCCGGTCCGGTCCGGCGTCCAACCACACGATTTGGACGACCACGCCCGCGGCGGGATCCAGCCGTCCGACGGCCTCCCGGGCCGCGGCGGCCTCGTCCAGGGAGCCCTCGACCTTCACCCGCGTGAAGGTCCCCGCCGAGCCGCGTTCACCGACCACCAGCCGTCCGTCGACGATCCGTGCCCGCAGCATGTCGTGCGTGTCCAGCACGGCCGTCAGCCCCGCGGTCAGCGTCTCTTCCGTCAGGTTCGCGGGAGCGCCCAGGACGATCCACTGCGCGAAACCCGGCGCCGCGACGCCGTCGCCGAACAACCGCATCACCGGCGTCAACGCGACTTCACCGACACCATCGGCGGAGCCGGCCGATTCCCGCTGAGGAACCAGCGCCACCAGTTGCGCGAGCCGTTCGGGAGTCCGGTACTCGAACACCTGCTTCGGCGTCAGCGAGAGGCCGTCGCGACGCGCACGGGACGCGACCTGCATGGACGAGATCGAATCCCCGCCCAGCTCGAAGAAACTGTCCTCGACCCCGACCCGCGCGAGCCCGAGCACCTCGGCGAAGACCTCGCACAGGATCCGCTCGGCCTCGTTCGCCGGTTCGCGGCCGGCCGTCTTCGACGAGAAATCCGGCTCGGGCAAGGCTTTCCGGTCGATCTTCCCGTGCGGGGTCAGCGGCAGGACGTCCAGCGCCATCACCGCCGCGGGCACCATGTACGCCGGCATCCGCTCGGCGAGTTCGCTCCGCAGCGCGTCCGGATCGACGTCACCCGGCGACACGTAAGCCACCAGGCGTCCTTCGCGAACCGTCACCGTCGCTTGGGTGACCCGGGGATTGTTGGACAGCGCGAACTCGATCTCGCGCGGTTCGACCCGGAACCCGCGGATCTTCACCTGATCGTCGGCCCGGCCGGCCGACACCAGCTCGCCCTCGCCGGTCCAATAGGCCAGGTCGCCCGTGCGGTACATGCGCTCACCGGGGACGAACGGATCGGCGACGAACCGCTCGGACGTCAGCGCCGCGCGGCCCAGATATCCCCGCGCGACCCCGATTCCGGCCAGGTACAGCTCACCGACGACCCCCTTCGGCAACGGGCGCAGGAACGCGTCCAGCAGGTAGCCGCGGACTCCGGCGATCGGCCCGCCGAACGGGATGATCCCGCCGTGCGGCGCCAGCGGCATGCTCACCGTCGCGCAGATCGTGGTCTCGGTGGGCCCGTAGGCGTTGAGCATCCGGCGGTCGGCCGCGAGCCGGTCCACCAGCCCCGGCGGGCAGAGCTCGCCCGCCGCGGTCACCGTCTCGACCCCGGCCGGGAACACGTCGACGGTGGCCAGCACCGACGGCGGCGCCTTCACATGCGTGACGTCCCAGCGTTCCAGCGTGTCGCTCAGCGACGCTTGCGGCGGCAGATCCTCGTCCGGCGGCATCACCAGCGTCGCCCCCGAAAGCAACGCCATCATCACCTCGGACACGATGGTGTCGAAGCCGAGCGCCGCGAACTGCAGGACGCGGGACGACGGCGTCACGGCGAGCCGGTCGATATGCGCCATCGCCAGGTTGCCCAGGCCCGAGTAGGTGACGATGACGCCCTTCGGGGTCCCCGTCGATCCCGACGTGTAGATCACGTACGCCGCGTCGCGCATCCCGACCTTCGGCAGAACCGCGCTCGGGGCCGCCGTCAGGTCGAGCTCGTCGAGCACCACGATCCGGTCCGCGAACTCCTCCGGTACCGCGTCGCGGGTCTTTCCCTGACACACCACCAGCATCGGATCCGCGCTGCCGAAGATCAGCTTCACCCGCTCGGCCGGATACGCGGGGTCCACCGGGACGAAGACGCCGCCCGCCAGCGAAACCCCGAGCATCCCGATGAGCCACCAAGCGGACCGTCCGGCCACGAGCCCGACCCGGCGTTCGCGTTCGACACCGCCCGCCCGCAGGACTGCGGCGAACCTCGTCGCGCGGTCCCACAGTTCCGCGTAGGTCAGGTCGCCTTCGCCGTCCGTGACGGCCACCGCGTCCGGCCGCTCGGCCGCCATCCGCCCGATCAGCTCCGGCAGCGGCTCGCCGTCCAGCAACGCGGGTTCCCAGCGGGGCAACGGGATCTCGCCCATATCGGTCCGCCCGACGAGAGCGGACGGATCCTCGACGAGCGCACCGAGCGCACCGGCGAACCAGTCCAGCAGGGAATCGGCGACGGCCCGGTCGATCTGCCCGCGCCAGTAGGCGAGCTGGATCCGGAACTCGTCCCCCGGGATGACACCGACGGTCACCGGGTAGTGGGTCCCCTCGACTGTGCCCAGATACGAGAACTGGTCGGCGAAATCCCGCGGGTAGTTCTCGAACACCAGCAGCGTGTCGAACATCGCGCCGGGTCCGGCCGTCTTCTGGATCTCCGTCAGCCCCAGGTGCTGATGCGGCATCAGGGCGACCTGGCGGCGCTGCAGGCCGGTGAGCATGTCCGCCACGGACTGCTTGCCGTCGAGGGAGACCCGCACCGGGATCGTGTTCATCATGAGCCCCGGCATCGCTTCCACGCCGGGAAGTTCGGCGGGACGGCAGGCGACCGTGGTGCCGAACACCACGTCGGTCCGCCGCGCGAGCCGCGCCAGCACCAGCGCCCACGCGCCCTGTACCACCGTCGCCAGCGTGAGCCCGTGGTCACGGGCGAAGCCGGTGAGCCGCGTGCAGAGCTCCGGCGCGAGATGGGTGACGCGGTAGTCGTAGCCGGTCGCCGTGTCCGACTTGGCGACCAGCGCGGGCACGTCGATGTCGGACAGCTCCGCCTGCCAGGCCGTGCGCGCCGCTTCCTTGTCCTGCCTGTCCAACCACGCCAGGTAGTCGCGGTACGAAGCGGCCGTCCGGTCCGGGAAATCCCCGGAGGTATAGGCCGCCGACACCTCGTTGAGGATCACCGCCACCGACCAGCCGTCGGTCAGGATGTGGTGATTGACCACCAGCAGCCGATGCCGGTCCTCGGCGACCTTGATCAGGACGAGCCGGAACAGGGGCGCCTTGGCGAGATCGAACCGGTCCCGCTGCTCCGCCGCGGACAGCGCCTTGACGGCCTCCTCGACGTCCGCGCCGGACAGATCGACCTCGCGCCACGGCAGGTCGACGTGCCCGGCGACGGCCTGCACCGCCTTTCCCGAAGCGAGCCGGTGGAAGGTCAGCCGGAGTTCGGGGTGCCGGGCGAAGACCGCCTCCCACACCGAACGCAGCCTCGCCACGTCCAGCTCGCCGGTCAGCTCCACGATCCACTGGGTCTGGTAGATGTCGGGACCCTGGTCGTCGAGGGTCGTCTGGAAGAGCAAACCCGCCTGGAGCGGCGCCAATGGCCAGACCTCCACGGCATCCGGGACCGCGGCCGCGAGTTCCGCTTCGTCCTCCGCGGTCAGCTCGATCAGGGCGCCGGTGACCTGCTGATCGGCCTCCACGGCGCCCGCCACCGCGGCCAGCCGCGCGGGGGTCTGCTCCCCGAAGATCTGTGAAGGCGTCACCAGCAGGCCGGCCTTCGCCGCCCTGGCCGCCACGCGCACCGCGAGGATCGAATCCCCGCCCAGTGCGAAGAAGCCGTCGTCGACACCAGCCCGCTCGATGCCGAGCACTTCGGCGAAGAGTCCACAAAGGACACGCTCCGCCTCGGTGACGGGTTCGCGTCCCTCGGCCTTCGCCGTGAAGTCCGGGACGGGCAACGCCGCCCGGTCCACCTTCCCGTTGCCGGTGAGCGGCAACGCGGCCACCGTCATCACCACGGCCGGGACCAGGTGGTCCGGTAATACCGCGCCGAGCCGCTCGCGCACGAGAGCGGGATCGACGTCCGCCACCACGTAACCGATCAGCCGTCCGTCGATCGGCACCACGACGGCCTCGTGGACCTCCGGCTGGGCGGTCATCGCGGCTTCGACCTCGCCGGGTTCGACGCGGAACCCGCGGATCTTCACCTGGTCGTCGACGCGGCCCGCGAAGAGCAGCTCGCCGTCCGGTGTCCATTTCGCGAGGTCGCCGGTCCGGTACATCCTTTTGCCCGGCGCGAACGGATCCGCGACGAAGCGCTCGGCCGTCAATCCGAACCGGTCGAGGTAGCCGTCGGCCAGACCGGCGCCGGACAGGTACAGCTCGCCGGCCACGTCCGGCGCCACCGGCCGCAACGCGTCGTCCAGCACCCAGGCCCGGCGGCCGGAAAGGGGACGGCCGATCGGCAGGACCGACACCGGCTCGTCCTCCGGTTCGAGCACGTACCAGGTGGCGCACAGCGTCGTCTCGGTCGGCCCGTACAGATGCCGGATCCGCGCACCGGGCGCGGCCTGCCGGACGCGGTCCACCGCGTGCGCGGGCACCAGGTCCCCGCCGGTCAGGATCTCGCGCAGGCCCGCGAACGATTCCGGCGCTTCCTCCGCCACCGCGCGGAAACTGCCCGCGGTGAGATGCGCCCGCGTCACTCCGCCCGCGACCGCCTCCCGCAGCCGCCGGGCGTCCACCGGACCGGGCTCGGCGATCACGACCCTGGCGCCCGACACCAGCGGCACCCAGATCTCGCACAACGACGCGTCGAACGAATGCGGCGCGTGCATGAGGACCGCGTCGTCCGGTTCCATCGCCCAGCCGGGGTCCCCCACCAGTTCCGCGACGCTGGAGTGCGGGATCGCCACGCCCTTCGGCTTGCCCGTCGACCCGGACGTGTACATCACGTACGCCAGGTCTTCGGGGTTCGCCGTCACGGAAGCCCCGTCACCCGCGGCGTCCGTCACGAGCAACGACTCGATCCCGTCCGGGACCCGGTCCAGGGTCTCGGCGGAGCACAGCATCAGGGAGGCGCCCGAATCCTCGACCATGAACGCCACCCGCGGCGCGGGGTACGCGGCGTCCACCGGCACGTAGGCCGCGCCCGCCTTCCAGACGGCGAGCAGCGCCACCAGCAGATCTGCCGAACGATCCAACATCACCGCGACCCGTCCGCCGGCACCGACGCCGCGGGCGATCAGCCGCCCGGCCAGCCCGCCCGCGAGCTCGTCGAGCTCCCGATAGGTGAGGATCCGGTCCCCGTCGGCCACGGCCACCGCGTCCGGTGCCCGGCCCACCTGCCGGGCGAAGAGAGCCGGCACCGTCGACGCGGCCTGCGCTGCGGAACTCATCGTCATCCTCCGTAGACCACGGTGTCCAGCGGTTCGGGCTCTTCGTCGAACTCGTCTTCCTCGGGCTCCGGCTTGGCCGCGTTGTTCTCCGGCCTGGCGAACTGCGTGTGATAGAGCTCCGAGTACAACCCGCCGCGCGCCAGCAACTCGTCGTGCGTGCCGCGTTCACGGACCGTTCCGCCGTCGATCACGAGGATCTGATCGGCCTCGCGGATCGTGGACAACCGGTGCGCGATCACCAGCGACGTCCGGCTGCGCAGCGCGGTCTTGAGCGCCCGCTGGACGGCGGCCTCCGACTCGGAGTCCAGATGCGCGGTCGCCTCGTCGAGCACGACGACCGTGGGCGCCTTCAGCAGCAACCGGGCGATGGCCAGCCGCTGCTTCTCCCCACCGGACATGCGGTAACCGCGATCGCCCGTGACGGTGTCGAACCCGCGGGGCAGCGACTGGATCAGGTCCCAGATCTGCGCCCCCTTGCAGGCTTCGATCAGCTCGTCCTCGGTGGCGGTCGGGCGGGCGTAGAGCAGGTTCTCCCGGATCGTGTCGTGGAAGAGGTAGGCGTCCTGGCTGACCACCCCGACCGTCCCGCGGATCGACTCGAAGGTGAGATCACGCAGATCGTGGCCGTCGAAGCGGACCGCTCCCGAATTCGGGTCGTACAGCCGCGACACCAGGTGGGTGATGGTGCTCTTGCCCGCGCCGGACGGACCGACGAGCGCGGTGAGGGTTCCGGCGGGTGCCTCGAAACTGATGCCCCGCAGGACGTCCGCCGTGACGTCACCGTGTTCCCGTTTGGTCCGCAGATGCTCGAGCGACGCCAGCGAAACCTCGTCCGCCGTGGGATACCGGAACGCCACGTCGTCGAACTCGATGCCCGGCGCCACGTCCTTCTCGAGCTCTTTCGCGTCCGGGCGTTCCTGGATCAGCGGCTTCAGATCGAGCAGCTCGAAGATCCGGGAGAAGCTCACCACGACGGTCTGCGCGGTCTCCTGCATCCCCGACAGCTGCGTGATCGGCCCGAACAGGCGCCCCAGCAGGGTGGCGATGGCGATGAGCGTCCCGAGCTGGAACGCCCCGTCGATCACGAGCCCGCCGCCGACCCCGTAGACGACCGCCGTGGCGATCGAGGCCATCAGCGCCATCATGGCGAACGACATCCGGGCCCAGATGGAGATGCTCACGCCGATCCTGCGGATCTTCCCGGCGCGCGTGCGGTAGTCGGCCATCTCCTCGTCCGGGCGGCCGAAGAGCTTGGAGAGCATCGCGCCCTGGACGTTGAACCGCTCGTGGAGCAGGCCGCCGAGACCGGCGTTCGTCTCCATCAGGGTTCCGGTGCGCCGCTGGATGATCCGCCCCACCCAGATCCAGGGCACGACGAACAGCGGGACCAGCACCAGCGTGACGAGCGCGACCAGCCAGGACAGGTAGAACAGCTCGGCCAGCACCAGCAGGACCGTGACCACGCTGGTGGCCGCCATCAGCAGATGACCGAACGCCTGCTGAGCCATGATGAGCTCGGTGTGCAGCCTGCCGACCAGCACGCCGGTCTGCGTGCGGGTGAAGAACGCGATCGGCAGCCGCCGGACGTGGTCCAGTGCCTGCACCCGGAGGTCGTAGGTGACCCCCTCCCCGATCTTCGCGGAGACGTAGGCCGACATCAGCGACAACAGCGCGCCCGCCACGGCCAGGCCGGCGGTCAGGACCGCCATCAGGATCACGACACCGAAGTCGTTCTTGAGGATGCCGCCGTCGATGAGCTCCTTCATCAGCAACGGGGTCGCGATGACGACGAACGCCTCCATCGCGGCGATGAGGACGAAGAGCGCCACCTTGCCGACGTGGGGGCGGAAATACGCGAGGACTCTGCGCACCGTCCCCGGGCGGACCCGGTTCGACCAGGGATCGGGGTCGTCATCGCTCTTGGGCGACGCCCCGAAGCGCAACATTACTTCCATTTGGGCATCCCTCTCACGCACGAAGTCGGCGAACTCAATCGTGCTGAATCGTGTCGATGTCCACGAGTGGTCCACGGTCCGGAACGTCCAACCGTCCACAAGGGACTCGGTACAGGTGGTGGGGGGGGGGGGGGGGGGGGGGGGGGGGGGGCCGAGCCCCCCCCCCCCCCCCCCACCGCCCGACGGACACAAACAGAAGAAGGGCGCCGGCAAAAAAAAAATAGACAGGAACCG
>NZ_JBIWKX010000111.1:0-11807 GCF_044765885.1 Amycolatopsis sp. NPDC102389 | reverse complement strand
AACTCCAGAATGTCCACGTGCTCGGCCACCTGATTCGCCAACGTCAACGCCGACGGAAGATCCAGCACATCCAACGCCACCTGCAACTCCACAACAAATCTCCTCACCACACAACGGAAAACCAGAACCCCACCACCATCACCACCCCACCCCCACAGCAGCAACACCCCGCCACATCCGAAAACACAATCCCCCGATACACACAACCGATAACCACCCCGATCCCGGGGAGTCTTACGCTCGATGTCGTGACGAAGAATCCCTTGATCGCCCCGTCCATCCTTTCCGCCGACTTCGCCCGGCTCGCCGACGAAATGGCCGCAGTGAAAGGAAAACCCGGCCGCGGCGCGGATTGGCTGCACGTGGACGTCATGGACGCGCACTTCGTGCCGAACCTGACCCTGGGGCTACCGGTCGTGCGGTCGATTCTGGCCGCGACCGACATCCCGGTGGACTGCCACCTGATGATCGAGAAGCCGGACCGGTGGGCGATCGGCTACGCGGAAGCGGGCTCCTACAACGTCACGGTGCACGTCGAGGCCGCCGAAGACCCGATCATGCTCGCGAAGAACCTGCGGGCCGCGGGCGCGAAGGCGGGATTGGCGATCAAACCGAACACGCCTTTGGAACCCTATATCGGCGTGCTCAAGCACTACGACACTTTGCTGGTGATGTCCGTGGAGCCCGGCTTCGGCGGGCAGAAGTTCATCGCCGAAGTCCTCGGCAAGGTGCGCAAGGCGCGGACGATGGTGGACACCGGCCACCTGAACCTGGTGGTGGAGATCGACGGTGGCATCAACACCGACACGATCGAGCAGGCGGCCGAGGCCGGGGTCGATTGCTTCGTCGCCGGCTCCGCCGTCTACGCGGCCAAGGATCCCGCACGGGCCGTGGAGGGACTGCGCGGTCAGGTGGAAGCGCTGCGCGGACGGTCCTATTGAGGGGTAAGTCAAACGTGGCGTTCTCGGACGGGCGGATGGTGGGATGAAGGCTCCCTTCGCCGCGTCTAATGCGGTCAAAGAAGCCTTCGACCCTGGTCAAGCGCGGGTCGCGAGTGGCAAGCATCGGTCACTTTAACCGGAGAAAGTGTCCTTTATGGACACCCGGGAGCGTGCCGACCCTCTTCGGCAAGCTCGCTGCTGCCACTCAGGCCATCGCGCCACCTTTGCCTTACCCCTCAATAAGTGGCGTTTCGAGTGCCGGTGGGGTTAAGGCGAAGGTGACGTGTCGCGAAAGCCACTTTCGCGACGTGTGATGTCCCGAAAGTGGCTTTCGCGACACGAGCACCAGGGCAAAGCCGGCGACGTGAAGCGAGGTCTCGGAGCCCGGCCACGGCGCCGGACTCCGAGCCCCGCCTTCACACTCCGAGCATCCGCCGGAGATCCGGGGCATGGCGCCGCGAAACGGGAACCAGTTCGGGAGAACGGGAATCCGTGATCAGGAAGAGTTCTCCCTTGATCCCGCGTTCCAGCTCGGCCACCCGGCGAAGGTTGACCAGATACCGCCGGTGCACCCGGCGGAACCCGTGCGGTGCCAGCATCCGCTCGACGTTGTCCAGGCCGCGGGTCGCGGCTTGGATCCGGCCCCGTTCCGTGGCCAGCCAGACGATGTTCCGGTCGGCTTCGGCGTAGCGGATCTCAGACGGAGCCAGCAAAACCAGCCGGTCCTTCCGCATCCCGATGACGCAGCGGGGCAGTGAACCGATCACGTCGTCGGAACTTCCGTCGTAGGCCTCGCCTTCCTGCACACCGAACGCGCACAGCAGGCCCACCACGTGATTCGAGTCGACGACGGAACGCAGGGTCAACGAGGTGGGTTCCTCGCCGGGACACACCGGCAACCGCGCGTAGCCGCTCCACTGTGTACTTCCCTGCGCCTGTTTTTTGGCCCACCGCACCACGTCGGGCAGCCCGGGAATGTCCGGGGTCCAGCGCTCCGCCGGTTCGGTCGCACCCGCGACGATGGGCGTTTCGCCGGTCAGCCCGAGCAACGCGACGGCCGATTCGTTCGCGGCGATGATGTTCCCGCCGCGGTCCATGGCCAGGAAGGAACCGCCGTCCTGCGGGCTTTCCTTGGCGAACTCGGCGATCACCTTGTCCGCTTCGTAGATCGCGCGCCGATAGATCTCCTGCTCGACGCACGCGACGGCCTTCGTCAGCCACGGCGGCACGAACTTGGACAGCGACGCGTTCCAGCGCGAGATGTTGATCGACGCGACCGGTGCGCCGGTCACGATGTCGCGGATCGAAACACCCGCGCACGCCCACTGGTGAAAGGCTTCGCACCAATGCTCCGGACCGGTGACCGTCACCGGGCCGGACACTTCGAGCGAAGTCCCCATTCCGTTCGTACCGGTACATTCCTCCGACCACGAGGACCATGGCGCGAGATTGTGCAGCTCGGCTCGCCGCCGGGCGGAGGGATCGCCCCAGGCGCCGAGGACCCGCCCATCCCCGTCCGTGACGGTGACGACGGCGCCATCCTGTTCGACTTCCTGGCCCGCCAACGCACCGAGACCGCCGAGCGCGGTGAAGATCACGCCGTTGTCCGCCCGCTGGGCCTCGTCGCCTGTCGCTCCCGGCGCGACGTCCAGTCTCCGGTCCACTTCGTACCGATCCCGGCATCGGTACCACGACGCGAGGATTTCGGGCCGGACGCCCGTCTCGATGTCCTCGCCCGAGGCGAAGTTCTCCCACGCGCGGGCCACTTCTCTCGCCGAGGAGGTGGTCACCAGCGAACCATCGGACACCTGGTCACGTCTGCCGGGCCGACTCGATGCGATCACGAGCGGCGGCACTCTCCCGGTCATCGCGACCTCCTTGTCGCCCGCGCACCGGGGTTTCCTGGGACCTCCGGGCAGTGGCAGAGGAAACAAGGTAACCCGGTGCGACACGAGATTTCAATACACATTCTCAACGTTTGGAAACATTGTTGTAGAACCACCTGATCGGCGGGCTGCGACCGGCACTGGAGGTACCCAGCCGTCGAGCCGATGAACCCCTTCCACGGTTAACCGCAGGCAAATTGTCGTCCAAAAGGGACGGGCTCTCGATTTACGATCACCCGTCCGGGAATTCCCGAATACACCGTCGTCTTGATCGAATCGCCTACCCGAAGCGGAAACCGGAAAGATCTTCATCTCACCGCGAGGCAACACCACCGGGTCAGGTCCGCCTTACCTCACGATAACTAGAGATACACGATTTCCCCGGCGCGGAAACGGATCGACCGCTGATGAGCCGACGGCCGCCGTTGGTCATCACTTCACGACCGTTCGTAGGTCGTTCACCCGCGCTCGTCCCAGGCCGGTTGCCCTCGAATCCGGCGGGCGTTTAGCTTGCGGCGGCGGCCGAGGGACGCGACCCGGCCCGATACGCGAGCAGGTCGTCCGCACCGGACGGGTGTCCGCCGTCCGGGCGGGCACCAGACCAAAGGCGGTCTCAGATGGCACAGGTAGCCCGGCCAGGCCAGGCCACGCACAGTCGCGGCGACTCCACCCCGCGTGAAGCGTGGGAGCGGTTCGCGCGCGGTGAGGACGACCTCCGTGGCGTGCGGCCGGAGATCGCGATCTCCTGGCACCGGTGCCGTGACCAGTACGGGGTCGACCCGCTCCTCACCGAGGCCCCGGCGGCCGTCGCCGAGGTCGGGCACGCCCTGGAGCACGACGTCGTGATCGCCGAGCTCGGCTTCCGCGCCGCCTCGCTGGCGCACGAGGTCAACACCCTCGGCGGCATCGTGACCATCACCGACGCCTCCGGCCGGGTACTGGCCCAATGGGGTGACCAGGCCACCCGCGCCGTCGCCGCCGGCGCCAACCTGGCACCGTGGTCCTGCTGGGCCGAGGGCGCCGCCGGGACGAACGGCATGGGGACCGCGCTGATGTCCTACGCCCCCGTGCTGATCCGCGGCGCCGAGCACTGGTGCGAGGCCTTCCACGGCTGGACCTGCGCCGGCGTGGCGGTGCGGGACGTGGTGACCAGGAAGCCGGTCGCGGTGCTCAACATCTCCTGCTGGCGCGGCGACCTTCCCGGAGCCGTGGGGACCTGGCTCGGCAACGCCGCCGCGAAGACCCAGCGCATCCTGCGCCAGCACGCCAAGGACGACGGCGCCGAACTGATCGCCGCCTTCAACCACAGCAGGTCGGGCTCGCGGGCACCGCTCGCGGCCGTGGATCCCGCGGGCCGGGTCGTGCTCGCCGACGACACCGCGGGCGTGCTCCTCGGCATCCCGGGCTCCACGCCGGCACCCGATCCCGCGGTCCGCTGGAAGCCGGAACTGCCGGAGTTCATCCGGGCGGCCGAATACGCCGCCGCGCAGGCGTCGCGCAATCCCGGCTGGTCCGGTTCGACGCAGATCCGCACCCGGCTCGCCAACGAACCGACGTCGATCAGCTTCCGGCCGGTCTTCCTGGCCGGGCACCTGATCGGCAACATCGTCGCGTTCGGCGTGTCCGACGGGGAGCCGGTGCAGCGGACGGTCGAGGACTCCCCCCTTCGCGCACAGCCGCACCGGATGGTCGCGACGCGGGAGAACCGCATGGTCCTGCTACGGCTCCCCGAGGTCTCCTTCGCGCAGTCGGACGGCAACGACGTGTGGCTCTCCACCGACCAAGGGCTGTTGCGTTCCGCCTCGCCGGGCCTCGACCGGCTCGAAACCGAACTGAGCGATTCCGGGTTCCTCCGGGTGCACCGCCAGTACGTGGTGAACCTCAGCCGGATCCGGGAGGTCGAGCGGCGCTACAAGGGCGAACTGTTCCTGGTCATGGACGACCGGGAACAGACCATGGTGCCGGTTTCCCGGCGGAACGCGCCGATGGTGCGCCGAGCCTTGGAGATCTGACCGGCGTCAGCCCCGGTACCGGTGTACGTCGCAGACGCAGTACATGAGACGGCATTCGAAGCACTCGGGTTTGTCGACGCACGTGATACAGCGCTCGCAGTGCACCGGCTCGGTGTGCCGCGCGACGTCGTCCGGTCCGTAACGCTCCCCGCAGTACAGGCACGGCAACCGTTCCTGGCGGGTTGTCGTCGTCGGCTGGTTCATCGTTGCACCTCCGTCGGCCGAAACGCCGAAACGGTGGCCGGGCCGCCGGAGCGACCCGGCCACCGGCCGGTATCTCAGTGAAGATCCCCTGTCACAGGGAGAAAACGATCAACGCGGCGCCGTGGCCCTGACCGGACAGGCCGGGAACGATGCCTTCGAGCCAGCCACCCCAGCCGACCGGCACCGCGACGTGCTGCTTGCCGTCGACGGTGAAGGTGCTCGGGCTGCTGTGGTGACCGCTACCGCACTGGAAGCTCCAGAGCTTCTCACCCGTTTCCGAGTTCAGCGCCAGGAACTCACCCGAAGGCGTGCCGGCGAACACCACCTTCCCCGCGGTGCTGAGGGTCGACGCGGCCATCGGCATGTTGTTGAGCCGGTGGCGCCACTTCTCCTCACCGTGGGAGTCGAACGCGCTGACCGACCCGGCCATGTTGTCGATGTCGACCTCGACGGCGGCACCCCAGTAGGGCATGCCCTCCTTGAACTCACGGCGACGCCGGGTGGCGGTGGCGCCCACGTCGGCGACCGGGACGTAGAACAGGTCGAGGTCCGGGTTGTACGACGCGTGCGTCCATTCCTTCGCACCGGCGGGGCCGGGGAAGAAGTGGCAGGGCTCGCCTTCCTTGTCCGGGTACTTCCGCGGGGTCACCTTGCCGTCGCGGGTGATGACGCCCCAGTCGATCCGGTCGACGAACGGCGTGACGTGCTGCAGCTCGCCGTTGGTGCGGTCGAGGACGAACATGTACCCGTTCTTGTCGAAGTGGGCCAGCAGCTTCTTGCCGTCCCGCTCGAACAGGGTCATCTCCATGGTGGAGTCGTAGTCCCACAGGTCGTGCGGGGTGAACTGGTAGTGCCACTTGATCTCGCCGGTGTCGACGTCGAGCGCGACCACGCTGTCGGTGTAGAGGTTGTCCCCTTCACGGACCTCGCCGTCGAAGTCGGGAGCCGGGTTGCCGGTGCCCGCGTAGTAGAGGTTCAGCTCCGGGTCGTAGGTTCCGGTGACCCAGTGGTTCGCCCCGCCGCGCTGCCAGGCCTCGCCGTCGGCGGGCCAGGTCTCCGAGCCGGGCTCACCCGGCTTCGGCACGGTGTAGGTGCGCCAGCGCTGCTCGCCGGTCTCCAGGTCCCAGCAGTCGATATGCCCGCGGACGCCGTACTCGCCGCCGGCGGAACCGGTGATGAGCGTGTCCTTGATGACCAGCGGAGCGATCGAAGCACTCTCGCCCGCCCGCACGTCACCGATGGTCTTCTGCCAGACCTTCCGGCCGTTGGTGGCGTCGAGCGCGACCAGCTGGGCGTTCTGGGTCACCATGTAGACCTTGCCGTTGGCCACCGCGCAGCCGCGGTTGACGTTGGCACAGCACAGCGTGACGTCGATGGGGATGGCGTGCTTGTAGCGCCACAGCTGCTCGCCGGTCTTCGCGTCGAGCGCCCAGAGCCAGCCGTCCCAGCCGGTGACGAACATGACGCCGTCGACCACGAGCGGGCACGCCTCGAAGGCGTAGGTCGAGGTGGAGGCGATCATGCCGGTCGCGCTCGCCTGGAAGATCCAGGCGACCTTCAGGTTCTTGACGTTGTCGACGTTGATCTCGTCGAGCAGGCTGTGCCGCTTGCCGTCGTAGTCGCCGTAGTAGGTGATCCAGTTCTGCGATTCACTGCGCGCCTGGAGGATGCGCTCGTAGTTGACGCCGCGCGTCACGTCCGGCGCGCTGTGCGGCAGGTTGGAGAGCTGACTGTGATCGAACGCCTTTCCGGCGTCGACGTATTCGAGAGTCATGGGTGATTCCTGCCTTTCTACGGCCGCGGCTGGGCGGGTCGGTCGAGCTTGGCTTCCGGCGGGACCTCGCCGGTCACGACGATGGCGGCGGTCAGGCCACGGCCCTCGTCGTTACCCGCCGGCGAGCCGTACCAGTAGCAGCCGGGGCCGTCGAGTTCGAGCGTCGCGGTGCCCTTGGAGTGGTTCAGCAGGCCGATGAACTGCTTGTCGCCGTTGCTGGGCAGCAGACAGGCGTGGGTGTTCTTGTCGTCGTTGATGATCGTCAGCTCGAGAATCCCGGCGTGCGGCATGATCAGCACGCCCGGCTCCCACGTCATCGCGTCCTCACGGATCCGGATGGTCGCTTCCATCGTCCCGTCGGCACGCTCGGTCGCCTTGGCGATGCTTCCGGACCCGAGCACGGCACCGATGGTGGCCCTGTTCTGTCCGCCGAGCTCGGCCAGGAGATCTTCTCGTTCCTGGGCAATCGTCATCGGACTTCACCTCCTCGTCAGCAGGAAATGCTTATTTCGACAGATTCGCTGAAATGTCGCCTACACGAAATCGACGTTCGTATCCGGCGCTTGACCTCTGTAACGAGTTCGAACCCTACCCCGCCGAATGCCATTCCGATATCCATTGCCACCGACCGGCCCGGCTCCGCCGTTCGCCCGGCGGTAGGTACCGTTCGTGCCCCGACTCAACGGGAAACCCTTGTCGTGAAACACTTTCATCGACTCCCTCGCCGCGGCTCGAACCGGCCGAGTTCCATGACCTTCACCCAGGCCGCCACGAAGTCACGGACGAACTTCGCGCCCGCGTCCTCACTCGCATAGACCTCCGAAAGCGCCCGCAATTCGGAGTTCGAGCCGAAAATCAGGTCGACCCGGCTCGCGATCCACTTCAGTTCACCGCCGGTTCGGTCACGGCCTTCGTAGACCGCCGTCCAGACCTCCTTGTGCCGCCTCGGAAACCACTCCGTCCCCATGTCCAGCAGATTGACGAAGAAGTCGTTCGTCAGCACTCCCGGCGACGAGGTCAGCACCCCCATCGAGGAATCCCGGTAGTTCGCGCCGAGCACCCGGAGCCCACCGATCAGCACGGTCATCTCGGGCGGGGTCAGGGTCAGCAGATTCGCCCGATCGATCAGCAGATGTTCCGGCGCCGCCCAGAAACCGTCACCCAGGTAGTTCCGGAAGCCGTCCGCCTTGGGCCGTAACGCGTCGAACGACTCGACGTCGGTCCATTCCTGGGTCGTGTCGGTGCGCCAGGGCCGGAACGGGACTTCGATCTCGTGACCGCCGGCCGCGGCGGCCTGTTCCACCGCGGCGCACCCGCCGAGCACTATCAGGTCGGCCAACGAGATTCGCTTGTCCCCCCGCTGGGATTCGTTGAACCGCCGCTGGATCGCTTCCAGCTCGGACAGCACGACAGCCAGCCGCTCGGGCTCGTTGACCTGCCAGCCGCGCTGCGGGTCGAGCCGGATCCGAGCCCCGTTCGCGCCGCCGCGTTTGTCGCTGTCGCGGTACGTCGAAGCCGATGCCCACGCCGTCTTCACCAGCTGCGCCACCGTCAGGCCGGAAGCGAGGATCTCGCGTTTGAGGACGGCGATGTCTTCGGCGTCGACCGGTTCGTGGTCCATTTCCGGGACCGGGTCCTGCCAGATCAGCCGTTCGGCCGGGACGAGCGGCCCCAGATAACGCCGGCTCGGACCCATGTCGATATGGGTCAGCTTGAACCACGCCCGCGCGAAGGCGTCCTCGAACTGATCCGGATGCTCCAGGAAACGCCGGGAAATCGCCTCGTAGACCGGATCCTCCTGCAACGAGAGATCCGTGGTGAGCATGACCGGATGGTGTTTCGTGTCCGGGTCGAAGGGGTCCGGCACGGTGCCCTCGCCCTGGCCGTCGCTTGGGATCCATTGCCACAGACCGGCGGGGCTCAGCTCGACGTCCCACTTGTACTCGAACAGCGTCTCGAGGAACGTGTGGTCCCATTGGACGGGCGTGCGCGTCCACATCCCTTCCAGCCCACTGGTGACCGTGTCCGCCCCGACACCGCTGCGGCAGCCGCCCATCCAGCCCAGCCCCTGATCGGTGAGCGGCGCGGCCTCGGGCTCGGGGCCACCGGTCGCGTTCGGGTCGGCCGGGCCGTGCGTCTTGCCGAAGGTGTGCCCGCCCGCGATGAGCGCCACCGTTTCCTCGTCGTTCAGGCCCATCCGTTTGAAGGTCGTCCGGATGTCGCGGGCCGCGAGCACCGGGTCGGGATTGGTGGCCGGGCCCTGCGGATCGACGTAGATGAGCCCCATCTCGGCGGCCGCCAGCGGCTCGTCGAGCTCGCGCAGGCCGCTGTGGCGTTCGTCGGCGAGCCACTTGCGTTCCGGACCCCAGTACAGCTCGTCGGCTTCGCAGACCTCGGCCCGGCCGCCGCCGAACCCGAAAGTCTTGAACCCCATGGATTCCAAGGCCCGGTTGCCGGCGAAGATCATCAGGTCGGCCCAGGAGATCTTGCGTCCGTACTTCTTCTTCACCGGCCACAGCAACCGGCGGGCCTTGTCCAGGTTGCGGTTGTCCGGCCAGCTGTTCAACGGGGCGAAGCGCTGCATTCCCGCGCTCGCGCCACCTCGGCCGTCAGTGGCGCGGTAGCTACCCGCGGCGTGCCAGGCCATGCGCAGCACGAGCGGACCGTAGTGCCCGAAGTCGGCAGGCCACCAGTCCTGCGACGTCGTCAGCACTTCGTCGATGTCACGCGCCAGTTCGCCGAGATCCAGTGTCGCGAATTGCTCGGCGTAGTCGAAGTCCGCGAACAGCGGGTCGTCCGCGGGCCGACGGCGCAAGGCCGTCAAGTCGACCCGATCCGGCCACCAATCTCCCGCGTCGCCGCCCGCCGCCGGATGATTCCGCCGCCGGGTCTGCCGGGTCTCGCCAAGGACCTTGTCGTAGGTCCGGTAGACGTGGGTATCGGGATTCTCGGGCATCGTCGCCTCCCCAAATGCCAGCGCCGCCTAGGAAGTGTCCTGTCAGCCGAAGACCAGTGGCAGCAGGATCGCGGCGCCGAGCAACGAGATCCCGCTGAACAGATCGGCGCGAATCCGGACGACCTTGGCGGCCATCCTCCCGACGTACAGCCCGGCGAACGACATGACCACCGTCATGGCGCCGAACGTCAGCATCGGGACCACGAGGGAGAAACCGGCGATCCCCAGCCCGGCGCCCGCGACGAAATTGTCGACGGTCAGCGAAAGCGGCATGCCGAAGAGGGTCACCCACGGGTGATCCATGTCCTCGGGCTCCGGATGCCGGATCGCCCCGACGATGAAGTACACGCCGTACAGTCCCAGCGCCGCCGCGCCGATGTACTCCGCCCAATCCCCGAGGAAGTCACCCAGGTAGCTGCCGAGGATCCCGCCCAGGAGCGGGCCCAACGCGTCCCACAACCCGAAGACGAGGGCGACCTGCAAGGCGCGCCGCCAGCCGAACGGAATCGTGCCGATGGCTATCGACGAGCGGAAGTTGTCGAGACTGAGCCCGAAGGCGAGCGCGAGCAGCGGCAGGAATTCAAGAGACATCTGAACCACCTCGAAAGCGCATACAGGGTGACCAGGGAGAGCAGGCCGAAAAAAGGGCGTGACGCAAGGCCCCGCGGGATCGAGGTTTTCGATCCGGGGCCTTGCGTCAACGCCGGCGTAGCCGAACCGCAGGCTTTCGGGTACCTGCCGCGACTACGGGAAAACGAACAGCACGGGCCCGGGAGCCCGGCCGTCAGCCACGGTAGAAGTAGCCGGTGGCCTCAGCGCACACCTCGACGACGGTGTACTCCGGAGTTTCCCACTTCATATTTCCTCCTCGCTGTCGACTACGCCCGGCGACGGGGCGGACCGGGCATTCGTGTTCCGCGTAAACTCGAGGACCAACTCACGAAATTTCGCGGCTATGAAAGAGCATCCTCGATTTAACGAAGCCGGGGCAACCGACCTTGAACCACTGGGTGGCAACCGGTGCCGAACGGCGTCCTGGAGCCCACGAACGGGGTGGGCGGATGGACGGACGGCCCGGGGCGCCGCACCCGCTCCGACCAGGGGGACAGCCCCGCCGAGGGGCCCCGGCCGGGGCTCATAAGAACCTCACCGTGGCCTATAAGGCTTTCCGATGGCGATCGGCCGATTCGCGATCCGTCGATCCCCGAATCCGGGATTAAACTGCCGACGTGCGAATCTACCTTGGCTCCGATCACGCCGGACTCGAACTCAAGAACCACTTCGTCGAAAGGCTCGCCGCCCTCGGCCACGAAACGATCGATGTCGGGCCCGCCGCCTACGACGCGAACGACGACTATCCGCCCTTCTGCGTCGAGGCGGCGCGGCGCGTCGTGGCCGACGAAGGCAGCCTCGGGATCGTCATCGGCGGTTCCGGGAACGGGGAACAGATCGCCGCGAACAAGGTGCCCGGCGCGCGTGCCGCGCTGACCTGGAACGTGGACACCGCCGCACTCGCCCGGCAGCACAACAACGCGCTGCTGGCCGGCATCGGCGCCCGGATGCACACGGTCGAAGAGGCGGAACGGATCGTGGATGCCTTTATCGGCACCGAATTCGAGGGCGGACGGCACCAGCGCCGGATCGATCTGCTGACCGAGTACGAGCGCACCGGCGTGGCGCCCGCGCTGCCGGGACTTGAGGCATAAGACCTGGGCGGGGGGTGTTGTGAGCTGGGGGCGTTGCGGGCTGAAGGCTCCCTTCACCGCGTCTGATGCAGTGAAAGGAGCCTTCAGCTCCCGGCCGACCACGGGTCCGGCGCCCCGTGTCCATTTAGGACAGATCCTGATGGCCAGATGTCCGTTTGATGCTTCTATGAGCAGTTCCACGCGGGGGTCGCGAGTGGCAAGTGGGGTTCTATTGAGGGGTAAGGCAAACGTGGCATGGTCGGTGCGGGTGGGTGGGGGGGGGGGGGGGGGGGGGGTGTAGACACAACCACCACCACAACCCCCCCGCGCCCCGCCCGCACGGCAACTA
>NZ_JBIWKX010000110.1:0-12509 GCF_044765885.1 Amycolatopsis sp. NPDC102389 | reverse complement strand
GTGGGGTGTTGGGGGGGGGCCTTTTTCCTTTTTTTTCTCACATCGGGTGTTTTTGGGGGGGTTTTTTTTTGTTCTTTTTTTTTACCACCCCCAGGCCCCACCCCCGACCCCTTCGCGAGACCGTGCACATAACCCAAAACGGGCGCCATCGCCCGGTGAAGTGTCCTTTATGGATAGTCAAGTGTGGGCTGAGCGTCTTGGGCGAGCTGTCCGGCAGCTTTGCGACTTTGCCGGGACCCTGCGCCAGGCGCAAGGAAGGGGCCTTCATGTATTTGCGGGCGTGCCGGGTATCCGTGCGACCATGGCCCTTCGGCGCAAGGCGAAAATGCGACCTGGCCACTCACGTGGACAGTGTCAGCGCGCCAGCATCGGCATCACGTAGTACGTCAGCTCCACATCGCCCGGCTCCACCGCGCGGATGACGCAGGCCCGCATGCCCGGCTGGATGTCGAGCCGCACCCGTTCCCCGGCGAAACCCTGCAGCGCGTCGAGCAGGTAGCGCGCCTGGAACGAGGGCGACGTCCGGCCGCCGGAAACCTCGGCCTTCAAGGTCTCCTCGGCCTCCCCTGTGTCCTGTTTCGCACTGGCCAGCCGCAGATGCGAGTCGCCGACCTCCAGCGTCAGCACCCGGCGAGCGTCCGCGTAGACGCCCACGCGGCGTACGGCGGCGGCCAGCGCGTCGGCGGCGACCTCGACCGTGGTGTCCACAGTGGACGACTCGATCAGCTTCTCCGAGAGGAATCCCGCGTCGAGTACGGCGGTGGTGACGGTGACGCCGGCCCAGCTCAGCCCGAACCGGGTCCCGTCGCCGTGCAGGCCGACGGTGCCGCGCGCCTGCTTCGCCGTCTCGGCCAGCAATCCCGCCGGGACCAGTGCGTCGATCGGCTCGCCTTCTGAGCGCAGCGGCAGGGTGGCCACCGCCATCCGGTACCGGTCGGACGCCGTCAGCCGCAGCTCACGGCTGAAGCTCTGCACGCGGACGCCGGTGAACATCGGCAGCGCGTCGTCTTTCGCCGCCGTGCCCGCGACCGTGCGCAGCGCGGTCGCCAGCGCGTGACCGTCCACTTCGGACACCTTCGGCGGCATGTCCGGGAGGTGCAGTTCGCGGCTCAGCAACGGCAACGCGTAGCGGCCACCCTCAACCCTCACGGCCAGCCGTGAACCCTCGACGACCAGGCGCACCAAGTCGTCGTCGAGCATGCGCAGGGTCTCCGCGAGGGGCCCGGCGGGGACGAGGACCTCACCATCGGTGTGGACCATGGCCTCGGCCGTCAGACGAACGGCTCGTTCGCTGTCGTTGCCGCCGACGGTCAGCCCGTCCTTGCCCGCTCGCAGGAGCAGGCCGGAGCGGGCCGACAGCAGCCGGGCGGCGGCGGAAACGGCGGACGAGAGGGAACGGGTGGCGGCGGTCAGGTCCATGCCCGCAAGCTAGCGGGCGGCACCGACAAGTTCGGGCGCTTCGGCGACGGCTCCGGCGGGCTGGGGGCGGAAGGTGCCGCGCAGCAGCCACACCACCGCGGCGAGCGCGAACCCGACGGCGCCGGCGGCGAGGAACGCCGCTTCGTGACCGGCGTGCTCGACGAGGTAGCCGCTGATCGACTGCCCGAACGCCAGACCGAGGGTGACCGCGGTGAGCACCCAGCCGAACGCTTCGGCCGCCGTACCCTTCGGCGCGGCGATCTCGATGGCCGCCGAATGCGTCGTCGACTGCGGCGTGATGAGCGCGCCCGCGGCGAGCATGGCGAGCGCGAGGCCCCAGAGCGAGCCCGGCAGCGCGAGCAGCGCCACCAGCGCGCCGAAACCGGCCAGCAGCACCGGCAGCCGCAGACCCATCTGACGCGGCCACGGGCGCAGGCTGTACGCGACGCCGAACGCGACCGAGCTGACCGACCAGGCCGAGAGCAGCAGCCCGCCGATGGAGGTGTTCCCGGCCTCGGTCGCGGCCGCCGGGACGGCGACCTCGACGAACCCGATCACGGCGCCGAAGCCCAGCGCGGCGACCGCGAGCGTGCGCATTCCGGGGCTGGCCAGCGCGCCGAGCAGTTTGCCGCCGGACGACGGCGCCGGTCCCCACGCGCGCACGGTCGGGCTCAGCGCGAACAGCACCGCGCCCGCGATCATCGTCAGCGAGCCGGTCACGATGCCGGTGCCCGCCCACGGCGCGGCGATCAGCAGCCCGGCGAACCCGGGGCCGAGGATGAAGAAGACCTCCATGCTGATCGCCTCGTAGGAGAACGCGGCGTTCCGCGTCGGACCGGCGGGCAGCAGGCGTGTCCACAGCGCCCGCGAGGCCGAACCGACCATCGGTTCCGTGATCCCGGTGCCGAAGGCGAGCGGGACCAGCACGAGCGTCGGGGCGTGCGCCTCGATCGCGAACACCAGCCCCGTCATCGCCAGCGCGAAGAGCACCGTGGTGGTCAGCAGCGGCCGAGTCGGTCCGAAGCGGTCGATGAGCCGTCCCTGCACGACCGCGCCGACCGAGACACCCACCAGCGACCCGGCCGACACCAGTCCGGCCGAGGCGAACGAGCCCGTCTCGCGCTGGACGTAGAGCAGCGCGGAGATGCCGATCATCGCGATCGGCAGGCGGGCGAGCAGGGACGCGATCACCGCCCCGCGGGATCCGGGCGCGGTCAGCGCGGCTCGGTAGTCGGCGAGGGAGGTGCGGTGGCTCTCGGCGGAAGCGGACACAGACTGGGACACGCGTACCAGTATGAACTACTTTGGTACGCGAGTACCAGTTCTGCGCCGGTAAGTTTGGTCACCACCGGATTCGGGTACTTCGGACGGTGAACCGGTCAGGTTCGTCACGATCAGGTAACAGTCAGCCGATTCTGAGTCATTCGGGGCAACAAATCGACGCGGATGGCGTCCTTGAGAGTGAAAGAACTTGAGTTCACGGCCGATGGCCGTGGATGGTTGTACGACAAACACACAGTCTCCAGCTCCCTCCGGCGTACGGGTCGGGGCCTTGTTCCGGAGGGCGGGGAGCGCGGATCGTCGGGGGATGGTCCGCGCACAGCGAAGAGCCGGTGCGCCACGTCGGGGGTGGCGCCCGGCTCTTCGTTGTGTACAGCAGAAGTACGTGAAGGCCCCCTTCACCGCGTCTAGCGCAGTGAAGGGGGCCTTCACGTACTTGAAATCAACGGGCGCGGCGGGCCAGGCGCTCCGGGTCCAGGATCAGGACGCTCTTGCCTTCGAGCCGCAGCCAGCCGCGGTGCGCGAAGTCGGCGAGAGCCTTGTTGACGGTCTCGCGCGAAGCGCCGACGTACTGGGCGATCTCCTCCTGCGTCAGGTCGTGGGTGACCCGCAGCAGACCGGCCTCCTGGCTGCCGAAGCGCTGCGCCAGCTGCAGCAGCGCCCGCGCCACCCGGCCGGGGACGTCGGTGAAGATCAGCTCGGCGACCATGTTGTTCGTCCGGCGCAGCCTGCGGGCGACCACCCGCAGTAACTGCTCGGCGATCTCCGGGCGGGTGGAGATCCACTGCCGCAGCGCCGGGCGGTCCATCGTCACCGCGCGGACCTCGGTCACGGTCGTCGCGCTGGACGTCCGCGGGCCGGGGTCGAAAATGGACAGCTCGCCGAACATGTCGGACGGGCCGAAGATGCCCAGCAGGTTCTCGCGGCCGTCAGGCGACTTGCGGCCGATCTTCACCTTGCCGGACTGGATGATGTAAAGCTTGTCGCCGGGTTCACCCTCGTTGAAGATGACATGCCCGCGAGGGAACTCCACGGATTCCAAGGTCTGTGCCAGCGCCTCGGCGGCTGCCGGCTCAACACCCTGGAAAATGCCCGCTCGGGCCAGGGTTTCGTCCACCTCGGGTGCCTCCTCATCGAGATACGACGTCGATCCTCATTCTGCCGAGGACCGTGTCGTCGATCACTTTTCGCGTCAGTCTAGGTCGTGCGCGCGAGATCGCTCGTCGGCACGCCGAACGTGCGGGCGGCCGGGAACGATCTCGCTCGAACGTGGAGCCTAACTCCGCACGCGTCGCGCGCGAAGCCTGGCCGCCTTCCCGCCCAGCCTGCGCAGCCGGAAAAGCTCGAGCGCGCGCCCGATGCCGTGCCCGTAAAGGGCCCTGACCTCGTTGGGCTGAGCCTGCTCGAGGAACTCTTCGACCTCGTTCTCTTGCACCGCGACGTGCTTGAGCCTGGTCTCCACGCGTTCCATGAACAGCGCGAAGAACATGATCACCAGCGGTACGAGGATGACGAACCAGACGGTCATGAGCCCTGCCCAGGGAATTCCGAAAAAATGTGCATTACTCCAGATCCTCGCTCATGGCGTCCTCGATCGAAGCGCCGAGGTGGTGCTCTGGCGTGTCGGCCGTCGACCGGCGGGTGCTCCCCACTGGCTCGTCCGATGGCGCCCGTAGGCTATCGGGGTGCCTCCTGCCCCTGCCAATGCCCCCCGTGCGGGGGGCAAGGGTGAAAGCCGGCTCGCATTGGTGAGACGCGCCAGGCGGATGAAGCGTTGCCTCGACGACGAGTTCCCGGACGCGCACTGTGAGCTTGACTTCACCACTCCACTCGAACTGCTGGTCGCGGTCGTGCTTTCGGCGCAGACCACCGACGTCCGCGTGAACCAGGTCACGCCCGCGCTCTTCGCGCGCTACCGGACCGCCGCCGACTACGCCGGCGCCGATCGCGCCGAACTCGAGGAATACCTCCGGCCGACGGGGTTCTTCCGCGCCAAGGCCAACTCCGTGATGGGGCTGGGCGCCGCGCTGGTGGAGCGCTACGACGGCGAGGTGCCCGGCAAGCTGAAGGACCTCGTCACGCTGCCGGGGGTCGGCCGCAAGACGGCCAACGTCGTGCTCGGCGACGCCTTCGGAGTCCCCGGGATCACCGTCGACACCCATTTCGGCCGTCTGGTCCGCCGCTGGGGCTGGACCGAGGAGGAGGACCCGGTCAAGGTCGAGCACGCCGTCGGCGAGCTGATCCCGCGCAAGGAGTGGACACTCCTTTCGCACCGGACGATCTTCCACGGCCGCCGCGTCTGCCATGCCCGCAAACCCGCCTGCGGCGCCTGTCCGCTGGCCAAGATGTGCCCCTCGTACGGAATCGGCCCGACGGGGTTCGAAGAGGCCGCGAAGCTGGTCAAGGGCGAAGAGCGCGAACACATCCTGGAACTGGCGGCCCGCCGGTGACCAGGGTCACCAAACTGGCTCTCGGTGCCGCCGTGCTCGTGGTGGCCCTGATCGTCGCGCTGCTCACGACGCGTGACGGCCAGGCGCCCGCCAAGACGTCGGGGGATCTCACGGCCGCCCGCGCGAAGGCCTCGCTCGCTCCCTGCCCTCCGCCTGGGCCGGGCGAAGTGGCGAAGCTGCGCGGTGTCGACGTCGAATGCCTCGGCGACGGCTCCAGGGTCGACCTCGCCAAGGTGGTCTCGGGCGGTCCCGTGCTGGTCAACCTGTGGGCGTCGTGGTGCGAGCCGTGCCGTGCCGAGCTGCCGCTCCTGCAGCGGTACGCCGGGGAACCGGGCGCCGCGCGAGTGCTCCTCGTCCAGGTCGCGAGCTCCGGGGCCGACGGGCTGGCCATGCTGGCCGAACTGGGGGTCCGGCTGCCGTCCGTGTTCGACGGTGACGGGCAGTCCGGGCCAGTGCGGACGGCACTGAAGGTCCCTCCCTCCCTTCCCGCGACGTACCTGGTCACGGCGGGCGGTGACGTCCGGCTCATCGAGAACCCACGCGTCTTCCTGAACACTGACCAGGTGCGCGCCGCTGTGGAAGGGACACCATGACCGGCCCCCTCGTGGACCCGGAGGCGGTGCCCGCCTGGTTGCAACCGCTGGTCAAGATCAGCGGTGACGTCGACGCGGCCACCTTCAGCCGGTTCAGCGTGCCGCCGGACGCGAGCTACCGGTCCGCGTCCGTCCTGATGCTCTTCGGTGAGGGCCCGCAGGGGCCCGACGTCCTGCTCCAGCGCCGCGCCGACACGCTCGGCTCGCACGCCGGTCAGGTCAGCTTCCCCGGCGGGGGCGCCGAGCCGGACGACGGCGGGCCGGTCGGTACCGCGTTGCGCGAGGCCGAGGAGGAGACCGGCGTCGAACCCTCCGGCGTGCTGCCGGTGGCGATCTTCCCGGAGCTGTTCGTGCCGGTGTCGAGCTTCGCCGTGACGCCGGTGCTCGCCTACTGGCGGACGCCGTCGCCGGTGCACGCCGTCGACCCCGGCGAGACGGCGGCGGTGGCCAGGGTGCCGGTCGCCGAGCTCACCGACCCGGCCAACCGGTTCCAGGTCATGCGCAAGGGCTACGACTGGAAGGGTCCCGCGTTCGACGTCGGCGGGATGTTCGTCTGGGGATTCACGGGCGGGCTGCTGGCGATGACGTTGTCGCTCGGCGGCTGGGAACGGGACTGGGACCACGGCGACGTCCGGGACCTTGACGTAGCGTTGGCCGAACATCAGGCGCGGGTCGACGGGCGGCAAGTGCCGGAGAAGGAGTAGGCGCCGGTGAACTGGGTCGACGTACTGGTGATCCTGCTCGCGTTGCTGGCGGGCGTGTCCGGCGCGTTCCAGGGGGTGATCATCGCCCTCCCCTCGCTGGTCGGGGTGGTGCTCGGCGCGCTCGCGGGGATCAAGATCGCGCCGCTGGTCGTCGAGCTCTTCCAGCATCCGGCGGCGAAGGTCGCCTTCGCGGTGGCGACCGTGGTGTTCCTGGTCGCGCTCGGCGAGACCCTCGGGGTCTGGGCTGGCCGGAAGCTGCGGCAGAAGATCAACCCGGACAAGCTTTCCGGCGTCGACAAGACGCTCGGCGCGGTGGTGCAGGCCGCCGTGGTGTTCGTGGTCGCGTGGCTGATCGCGACACCGCTCACCGCCGTCTCGGGAGTGCCCGGGCTGGCGAAGTCGATCAACAGCTCGGTCGTGCTCGGCGGCGTCAACGACGTCATGCCGGAAGCGGCGCAAGGGTTCCCGAGCGAACTGCGCAAACTGCTGGACGCCTCGGGCTTCCCGTCCATTGTGGACCCGTTCCAGAAGCCGAACGTCGAGGACACCAGCCCGCCGGACACCGCGTTGCAGGCGAGCGCGATCGTCAAACAGGTGCACCGCAGCGTCGTGAAGATCCGCGGCAACGCGACCTCATGCTCGCGGGCCTTGGAGGGCAGCGGGTTCGTCGTCGCGCCGCAGCGCGTGATGACGAACGCGCACGTGGTCGCGGGCACCGACGAGGTCGCCATCGAGTCGACCTCGGGCAAGTTCCCGGCGAGGGTCGTCTACTTCGACCCCGAGGCCGACGTGGCCGTGCTCGCGGTGCCGAGGCTGCAGGCGCCGGTGCTCCCGTTCACGCCGCGGGTCGCGCGGGCCGGCGACAACGCGATCGTGCTCGGCTATCCGCTCGACGGCCCGTACACCGCGACGCCCGCCAGAGTGCGCGGCCGGATCAACCTGCGCGGACCGGACATCTACGAGTCCAACACCGTGCAGCGCGACGTGTTCACCGTGCGCGGGCAGGTCCGCAGCGGGAACTCGGGCGGACCGATGATCAACCCCGACGGCGAGGTCATCGGGGTCGTGTTCGGCGCGGCCGTCGAAGATCCGGAGACCGGCTTCACGCTGACCTCGGAGCAGGTGCGGCCGGTGGTGGAGACGGCTCCCGCGCTGAGCGCGAACACCTCGACGGGGCCCTGCGCTAACTAGCGGCTTCGCGCCATGAGGTCACGACCTCGTCCACATCGAGCGGCCGCGCCCGCAGCACTGGGCCGCCCGCCGGACACCGGTGCTCGGCCCGGATCCGTTCGTTGAGGTCCTCGACGATTTCCCGCACCCGCGCTTCGCGACGTACACGAGCCAGGGTGTCCGGCAGGTCGTCGAGCTCCTTCGCGATCGCCAGCGAAGGCGGCAGCAGGGCCGAAACGTCGTGCCCTTCGGTGCGGACCTTGTCCACCACCCAGGCCAGCGCGCTGTCCGTGCCCTTGGTCTTCGGCAGCGGCTTCCCCGCGCCGGGGAGGTCGTCGAACTCGCCCTTCGCCTCCGCGGCGCTGACCTGCCTGTCCACCCAGGACTCGAACGACACGCCCGTCGGTTTGCGCTCGGTCATCCTTCCAGGATACGGAAAAAGTCCAGCAGCGCGGCCGACGTGCGGTCCGGGGCCTCCAGATGCGGGAAGTGCCCGATGCCCGGCCAGCGCTCGAGACGGGCGTCCGGGGCCCAGCGACGGGACGCCGCCGCGGTGTCCGGCAGGACACATCGGTCTTCCTCGCCGTGCAGTTGCAGCACGCGGGGAGCGAAGCGGCCTTGCAGCGCTTCGCTGAACCGGCGTCCTTCGCCGCGGAACTGCGCGCGGAACGCCCATCGGTAGTACTCGAGCGCGCTGTGCGGCACTCCCGGCACGAGCATCGCCTGCCGGAACGCCCGCACGGTCTCGATGAAATCCGCCGTGTCCGTCCACTGTGGACCGGACCAGGCGTGGAACAGCTCCTCGACGGCGAGCGCGTCGTCCTTGACCAGCCATTTCTCGGGCGCCATCGGCACCTGGAAGCGGAACAGATGTCCCGAAGCGCGAAGCTGTCCCGGCCGCCGGACGGCCCGGCGCAACGCGAGCGGATGCGCGCCGCCCAGCACGCTGACCGACGAGACCAGCCGCGGGTGCAGCGCGCCGACCGTCCACGCGAGCATGCCGCCCCAGGCATGTCCGACGAGATGGGCCTTGCGCGCGCCGAGCGATTTGATCAGCCCGCCGACGTCGCCCGCGAGCGTCCAGGCGTCGTAGCCGCGCGGGGGTTTGTCGGAGTCGCCGTAGCCGCGCAGATCGACCGCGACCGCGCGGAAACCGGCGTCGGCGAGCGCCGTCAGCTGGTGGTGCCAGGCCCACCAGAACTCGGCGAACCCGTGCAGCAGCAGGACCACCGGGCCGTCGCCGAGTTCGGCGACGTGCAGCCGGATGCCGTTCGCCGAGACGTCACGATGGGTCCACGGGCCGTCGATCCGGACGATCGACGGGTCCGGTGTCGCCCGCACCGACTCGAAAATCCTCAGTCGCGGTCCGCGGGCGCGTCGTCATGACGCGGCTTGAACGCGGCGGCGGTGTCCTTGAAGCTGTTGATCGTGCGCTCCGGCGCCTTGATCTTCTTCACCTTGCGGTAGCCGAGGAAGCCCGCGACCGCCGTCGTGGCGAGCATCAGCCCGAACACGATCGCGAACGCCGCCCAGCGCATCAGCCACTCCGACAGCAGCTCGCCGAGGAAGAAAAAGAAGAAGAACGAGCTGTACAGCCCGACGACCAGCGCGACCAGGAAGAAGATGGCGCCCTTCAGGCCCTTCTTCGCCTCCGCGACGACCTCGGATTTGGCCAGCTCGACCTCGGCGCGGATCAGCGTCGAGACGTGTTGTGTGGCATCGCCGACGAGTTTCCCGAGGGACTGCTCGCTCGCTACCACGTCGTCATCGCTCGACAGGGGGAGGTAGGGCACGGCCCCCACGCCGTCGGGGCCGGTACGTTCGTGCTTGGGGCTGCTCACACCGGTCATCGTGCCACGTGCCCCGATCACGGGCGCGGCGGACCGGCGAGTGTCGCGTCAGAGATCCTCCTTCGCGTGCACGCGGCTGCGGTGCAGCAGCATCGCGGCGGCCGCGAGCGAGGCGATGGCCGACGCGATCAGCACCGCCGCCTTCGCCAGCTCGACTGCTTCTCCGTCGAGCGCGAGATCGGCGATCAGCAGGCTCACGGTGAACCCGACGCCGCCGAGCATCGACAGCGCGCCGATGTCCCGCCAGCCCATCCCCCTGGGTTTCTCCGCGAGTTTGAACTTCACCGCGAGCAGGCTGGCGCCGAAGATCCCGATCAGCTTCCCGCCGACCAGGCCGACCAGCACGGCCAGCGGCAACGCCGTGGTGAACACCGCGCCGAGCGATTCGCCGTCCACCTTGATCCCGGCCGCGAACAGCGCGAACAACGGCACCGCGACCGCGGCCGACCACGGCTGCAACCGGTGTTCGAGGCGGATCGCGGGCGCGTGCTCCTCGCCCTCGTCGGCGCGGACGCGGGTGAGGAGGCCGAGCGCGACGCCGGCGATGGTGGCGTGGATACCCGCCGAATGCACCGCGATCCAAGTGATCAAGGCCAGCGGCACGTAGAGCCAGGCGCTGCGGACGCGGCGGTGCTGCAGGTAGGCGTACAGCGCGAGGGCGACGACGGCGACGCCCGCGGCGACGAGGTCGAACTTCGCGGTGAACAGGATCGCGATGAGCAGGATCGCGCCGAGGTCGTCGACCACCGCGAGCGAGAGCAGGAAGATCCTGGCGCTGCTCGGCAGGTTCGACGCGGTGAGGGCGAGCACGCCCAAGGCGAACGCGATGTCGGTGGCGACGGGGATGGCCCACGCGCGCTCGATGCCCGGCGTTCCCCACCCCACGGAAAGCGCGACCAGCGCCGGCACGATCATGCCGCCGATCGCGGCGACCACCGGCAGGATCGCCTGTTTGAACCGGGAGAGTTCACCGACCACGAGTTCGCGTTTGAGTTCGAGCCCCGCGACGAAGAAGAACAACGCGAGCAGGCCGTCTTTCGCCCAGTCGCCGATCGTCAGATTCAGGTGGAGGAATTCGGGCCCGAGCCGGAAATCGCGGATCGCGCGGTAAAGGTCGTCGATGGGTGAATTGGCCCAGATGAGGGCGATCGCGGTGGCGCCGAGCAGGATCAACCCGCCGGTGGTCTCCGTGCGGAGGTAACGGGCGAATTCGGCGACGGCTTTCGCGGGACGAGTGGGGCCGGACAAGGCAACCTCCGGTTTCGGCAACGACGATTACTGTTGCCGACCAGACTTCCCGGCGCACCTTGACGACATTTTAACGCCTGGAGCTGCGGAAATCTCGCGTTCATGACGGTTGACACAAGGACCATTCGGACGTCGGTGTCCTGTCCACATGCTGGGCTTCTAGCATGTCAACTGAAAACCGACAACGATGTCTTCGATAAGGACGGCATGGTGAGTACCTCTACCGAGGTCCAGCAAGACACGAGGTTCTTCGGGCACCCACGAGGGCTGGCGAACCTCTTCGGCGTCGAGATGTGGGAGCGGTTCTCGTTCTACGGGATGCTCGGCATCCTCCCCATCTACCTCTACTACGAAGTCAGTCAGGGCGGCCTCGCGCTGCCGAAGGCCTCCGCGCTCGGCATCGTCGGCGCGTACGGCGGCATGGTCTACCTGTCGGCGGTGATCGGCGCCTGGGTCGCGGACCGCGTGCTCGGCTCCGAACGGACGCTGTTCTACAGCGCGATCCTGATCATGATCGGCCACATCAGCCTCGCCGTGCTGCCGGGGCTGGCGGGTATCGGCGTCGGCCTCGTCTGCGTCGCGGTGGGCAGTGGCGGGCTGAAGTCCAACGCCACGGCCATCGTCGGCACGCTGTACGCGCCGGGTGACGAACGCCGCGACGGCGGTTTCACGATCTTCTACATGGGCGTGAACATCGGCGGTTTCGTCGGGCCGCTGCTGACCGGCCTCGCGCAGAGCGAGATCGGCTTCCACGTCGGCTTCGGGCTCGCCGCGTTCGGGATGGCGCTCGGCCTGATCCAGTACACGATCGGCCGCAAGAACCTCGGCGACAAGGCGAGCGAGATCCCCAACCCGCTGCCCGCGTCGCAGCGGCCGCTGGTCTTCGGCGGCACCCTGGTGGGTGTCGCGGCGATCGTGCTGCTCGTGGTGTTCGGCGTGATCAACCCGGCGAACCTCGTCGACGTCGTCGTCGGGGCCGTCGCGGTCATCTCGGTGATCTACTTCGTGGTGATCATCAGCAGCAAGAAGATCACCTCCGACGAACGCAGCCGGGTGTACTCCTTCATCCCGATGTTCATCGCGAGCGCCGCGTTCTTCTCGCTGTACCAGCAGCAGTTCACCGTCGTCGCGGCCTACACCGACGAACGGCTGAACCGGACGATCTTCGGCTGGGAGATGCCGGTCGCGTGGGTCAACTCGATCAACCCGGTGTTCATTATCCTGTTCGCGCCGGTGGTCGCGGCGGTCTGGACGAAGCTCGGCTCGCGCCAGCCGTCCTCGCCGATCAAGTTCGTGCTCGGCACGGTCACCATGGGTGTGGCGTTCCTGCTGTTCCTCCCGATGGTGGGCAGCGGCAAGAACGCGAGCCCGCTGCTCGCGCTGGCCGGCATCCTGTTCGTGTTCACCATGGCGGAACTGATGCTTTCGCCGGTCGGTCTCTCGCTGTCGACCAAACTCGCGCCGGAGGCGTTCCGGACGCAGATGGTGGCGCTGAACTTCCTGTCGATCTCGCTCGGTACGGCGATGTCCGGGAAGCTCGCCGAGTACTACACGGTCGACGACGAAGCGCCGTACTTCAGCATCGTCGGCGGCGTGGCCATCGTGGTCGGTGTGGCGCTCCTGGCGGCGACGCCGATGATCCGCAAGCTGATGAAGGGCGTTCACTGACGCGCTCGGTCCAGCTGGTCGTGGGGGGGGGGTTGTGGTGTAAAACCAAAAGCCCCCAACACCCCCACGGAGCGAGACGCGAACCCCCAGGGGGACCGCCAACACAACCCGCGCAGTGAAGTGCAC
>NZ_JBIWKX010000109.1:0-13043 GCF_044765885.1 Amycolatopsis sp. NPDC102389 | reverse complement strand
TGGGGGGGGGGGGGGGGGGGGGTTTTTTTTGACACCCCCCCCCCCCCCCCCCCCCCCCCCCCCACCCGCACCGACCATGCCACGTTTGACTTACCCCTCAAAAAATAACGACACTTACCACTCACGACCACCTGTACCGACGCTCACCGTGCCTTCACGGCCTCGATCGTGAAACTCGCCGCCAGCCGCTGCGGATCCTCGGTCAGCCGCCATTCCTCGGTCTTTTCGTTCAGGGTCATGAACCCGGGCAGCGCGTTCCACGGCACACTGTCGTGTTCCACCAGCCGCGTCAGGGTCAGCCCCGCGTCGAGCAGCGAAGTGACGATCTCGCCCAGCCCGTGGTTCCATTCGTGCGTCCGGTTGTGCTGGAACGAAACGTCGGTGTCCACATAGGTCCCCGGCTCGTCGAACACCAGCGGTTCGGCCTGCTCGAAGTACGGGTACCGCGGCGTGATCATCGGCTGCGTTTCGTCGAGGGTGCCCAGCATAGGGTGCATGTCCCGGATGAACAGCCGCCCGCCCGGCTTCAGCAGCTTCCCGGCGACCTGCCCCCAGCGGGCGATGTCCGGCAGCCAGCAGATCGCGCCGATGCCGGTGTAGACGAGGTCGAATTCCCCGGCGCCCAGGACGTCGGCGGCACTGTACACATCGGACTCATGGTAGTCGATCTCCGCGCCGGTCTCGGCGGCCAGCCGCCGCGCGATCTCCAGCGCCGGCGTGGAAAAGTCGAGGCCGGTCATCCGTGCGCCGAGGCGGGACAGGGAAAGCGTGTCCGTGCCGATATGGCACTGCAGGTGGACCCCGCGCGCCCCGGAGACGTCACCGAGCAGCGGCTGGTCGAAGGTGACCACGCCGCTGAGGTGCGTGGGGTCCGCGACGAACTTCTCGTAGCCGTAGTCCGCCGAAGCGGCGTGTGCCGGAGCGCGTTCGTCCCAGTTCGCCCGGTTGACCGTCACGTAGTCGGTCATGAGGTCGCGGCCTTTTCGGCGGCGCTGCGCAGCACGCAGAATTCGTTGCCTTCGGGGTCTTCGAGAACGGCCCAGCCGGTGCCGTCCGGGTTGCGCCGGTCGTGCAGGAGGGTCGCGCCGAGCTTCAGCAGGCGTTCCACTTCCTCGTCACGCGGGATGTCCGGCTGGAGACAGAGATGGATCCGGTTCTTCACCGTCTTCGGTTCCGGGACCTGCCCGAAGAACAGCGTGACACCGTTGTCCAGCACGATGATCGTCTCGGGGTCGCCGGGCTGATCGTCGTCGGCCATCGGCTTGCCGACGACGCCGCTCCAGAAACGGCCCAGTTCGTAGGCGTCTGCGCAGTCGAAGAAGAAGTTCTGTACGACAGAGGTCATGACGCCGCAGTCTGCCTGAGCCCGCGAAGCCCGGCCAACGGTTTAAGCCAGCCGCAGCCCCGGCGACCGGTGTACCTGCCGTTCCGCGTCGATGACCAGCACCTGGCACCCCGGCCGCGACGCGACCCACGCGATCCCCTCGGTCCCCATCGCGAAGGCTGCCGTGGCGAGGGAATCCGCAGTGACGAGGTCGTCGGCGGCGACCGTGACGCTCAGCAGCCCCACGGGTGGGCGCCCGGTCCGGCCGTCCAGGATATGCGCGCCGCGTTCGTATTCCGCCGACGTCGCGACCGCGCCGCCGGACGATTCCACCACGGCGCAGACCGCGTCGGGCCGTTCGGGATGACGGATGCCGACCCGCCAGGCGCGGCCGGGTTCCGGTTCACCGGAGGTGATCACGTCCCCGCCGGCGTTGATGCAGAACACGTCCAAACCCTCGGCCAGCAACAGGGACGCCGCCCGCTGCACCGCCCAGCCCTTGACCACCGCGTTCGGGTCGAGCCGCCGTCCGGGGAGCCGGGCGGTGAACGCGCCGCCGGACAGCCGTTCGTAGTGGTCGCACAGCGAAAGCACTTCCAGGAGATCGTCGCTCAGCTCCGAAGGCGAGAGTTCACCGCGGTCGTAGCGGCAGACCTCGCTGCCGGCCTTGAAGGGGCTGAACCGCGCGTCGACTTCCCGCAGCCAGCCGAAAACGCCGTCGATCGCGTGCCCGACGAGGTCACCACCCGCCCGGACGTCGACCGAGACCGGCAGGCCCATCACCTGTTCGACGCGGTTCATCTGGCGTCCAGCGCCGCCTGCAGTGATTTGACGTACGACTCGCTCGTCGATGTCGCCCCGGAGACGGTGTCGATGTCGGCGCTCTGCGCGGTCAGCGTCTCCTCCTGCAGGGTCGGGATCGCGTCGACCCCTCGGCCGCTCGTCGGCCGTTGCAGCAGGCGGACTTCGGAGATCTTGTCCTCGGCCGAGATCACCAGCCGCACCTGCACGGTGCCGTACCGGTTGCGCTCCACCGAGCCGTCGAGGGTGCGTTCGGCGCTCTCGGACGCTCCACCGTCCGCACTTGACGACGGGGCAGGAGCCGCGACGGCCACGGTTTCCGAGCCGAGCGGGCCGGGTTCGTACTGCCACACGCCGAGGAAGCCGGCGGCCGACAGCGCGACCGTGACGGCGACGATGGTCTTCTTCATGGTCGGGTCTCCCTGGCTCAGGCGGCGAGGCTGAAACGTTCGGCGTGGACCTGACTGCTCGGCACCCGCAGTTCCCGCAGGCTGCGCAGCGTCCCCGAGGTCATCCCCGGCGGTCCGCAGACGAAGACGTCGCGGTCCGCGATGTCCGGCACCAGCCGCCGCAGGTTGGGGGCGCCGAGTACCGGACCGGCCTGATCGGACGGTCCACTGAGGACACGGACGACCGCGCCGCGCGCCCGTGCCAAGCCGATCAGCTCCGGCAGGAGGACGGCGTCGCGTTCGTCGCGGACGCGGTAGAGCACCACGACGTGTCCGGAGATCTCCTCCAGCAGCGCGCGGATCGGGGTGATCCCGACGCCGCCAGCGACCAGCAGCGCGTCCGGTTTCTGTTGGTGCATCGTGGTGAACGCGCCGTACGGGCCTTCGGCGAACACCCGGGTGCCGACTTTGAGCGACCGCAACGACGCGCTGCCGTCTCCGGCGGCTTTCGCGGTCAGCCGCAGGGTGCGGCCGTCCGGCGCGGCGGACAGGGAGAACGGATTCGCCTGCCACCAACGATCCCGGGTCATGAAGCGCCACAGGAAGAACTGGCCCGCCCTCGCGGGCATCTTGTCGAGGTCCTTGCCGGAGATGTACACCGAGACGACGTCCTGGGATTCAGGGACCACGGCGACGACCTTCAACCGGTGACGCAGATTCCTGGCCAGCGGCAGCACCACCCGCCCGGCGACGACGGAGCCGAGCGCGACGCCCCACACCGCCCACCAGTAGACCTGGGCGCCCGGCGACGACGCGAACGATCCGCCCAGCGCGATCTGGTGCGTGAACGCCAGCACGACCGCGGCGTAGGTGTAGAGGTGGAGGAAATGCCAGGTCTCGTATGCCAGACGGCGGCGGGCGAACCGGGCGGAAACCGCGCCGACGAGCAGGATCAACGCGAACGCGACGACGGCGCGCAGGATCCCCTCCAGCTTGGTGACCATCGTGACGAACTCGTCCACCACGCCGTTGTCCTCGACCCGCGCGTAGCCGAAGACGATGAACACGAAATGGGCGAGCAGCGTCCACAGCAGGCTGAACCCGGTCCAGCGGTGCCAGGCGGTGAGCCGGTCCATGCCGAGCCGGCGGTCGAGCCACGGCAGCCGGGCGACCAGCAGCAGCTGGAAGGCCATCGCGAGCGCTCCGTACAGCCCGGCGAGCCTGCCGATGCTGATGAGCACGTTGTCCGACGGTCCGGCGGCGAAGAACAGCGCGGTCACCGCGGCCACGTTGGCCCCGAGAAAGGTGAAGAGCCCGGCGCGTGCGGCGATCCTGGGGCGGATCGCCGGGCGCGGTCTCACGGCGGTCTGCGTCATGGTGGTCACACGTGGTCCTTTCCGGTCCGGTTCAAGTCCTGAGCCTGCTGTGCCAACCTGTGACCTTTCTTGGCGGAAGCTGTCGGCTTCCTGTCGTCTGCGCTCCCGCCTCGCCCTCGCGCGCGCGTTCACGGAGGATGGCCTTTGTGAACACCGAGAACCCCGTCCGCCTGCTGGTGGTGGACGACGAGCCGCATATCGCCGATCTGGTGGCCACCGTCGCCCGCTATGAGGGCTGGCAGGCCGTCACCGCCGGATCGGGTGAGGCCGCGATCGAGCGCGCGGCCGAATTCGTGCCCGACATCGTCGTGCTCGACCTGATGCTGCCCGGGATCGACGGGTTCACCGTGCTGGACAAGCTCCGCGAGGCGGGGACGGCGGTGCCCGTGGTCTTCCTCACCGCGAAGGACGCGACGGCGGACCGCGTCGCCGGGCTCACCCGCGGCGGTGACGACTACCTCGTGAAGCCGTTCTCCGTCGAGGAACTGATGGCGCGGCTGCGCGCGGTCCTGCGGCGGAGCACCAACCAGGCCAAGGCCGCGGTGCTGCGAGTCGGTGACCTGACCCTCAACGAGGACACCCGCGAAGTCGCCCGCGACGGCAAACCCGCCGAACTGACCCCGACCGAGTATGAACTGCTGCGCTACCTGATGCGGCATTCGCCTTCGGTGATGACGAAGGCACAGATCCTCGACCACGTCTGGGAATACGACTTCGGCGGCCGGTCCAATGTGGTCGAACTCGTCATCTCCCATCTGCGCCGCAAACTCGACACGGGCGACGAGCCGCTGATCCACACCGTGCGCGGCGTGGGCTACGTCGTGCGGCAGGCGGCGAGATGAAGATGCTGCGCCGCTGGTACGACGCCTGGCGCCGGTCGAGGCTCGGGACCCGCCTGGCGCTCGGGCTCGGCGTGCTGGCGCTGGTCGTGTTCGCCGTCGTGGGCACCGTGATGGTCGGCATCATGAAGGGCTATCTGGACGACCGGCTCGACGAACAGCTCGCCAAGACCCAGATCAGCCAGGTGCCGTCGCTGCGCACCACGCACGGCGGGACACCGCAGCAGGCCTATGGCTGGTTCTCCGCCGTCTTCGCGGTGCAGGACGGTGAGGCGCTGGCCCAGTCGGGCGGTTCCCTGCCGCCGGATACGAAAGCGCTCGAAAAGGTCGCCGAAGACGCGACGCGGACCGAGGTCCTGCGGACGGTCTACATCGAGGACAAGGGCACGTACCGGGTCCGGGCCTGCCCGATCGAACCGGCGCGGAACATCGTGCTGGTCAGCGCCGCGCCGCAGGCGGATCTGGACCGGACGGTCAGCCGGCTGGTGATGGTCGAGGTCGTCGCGTTCCTGCTGGCGCTGGCGGTGCTGGTGATCGCGGGACGGCTGGTGCTGCGGCGCGGGCTGCGGCCGCTGAGCGACATGGCCGGGACGGCGCACGACATCGCGTCGCACGACCTCACCACGAACGCCGATCTCCCGGTGCGCGCGCAGGCGAGCGGCGGTGGCGCCGAAGTCGAGGAGCTGCGGACCGCGTTCAACGTGATGCTGGCGCACCTCGATTCCTCACTGGTCGCGCGCCGGGAGGCGAACGAACGGTTGCGGCGGTTCATCGCCGACGCCTCCCACGAACTGCGCACGCCGCTGACGTCGATCCGGGGCTACGCCGAGCTTTTCCGCTACGCCGCGGCGAACGAACCCGCCGAACGCGACGCGCATCTGTCGAAGATCCGCGAAGAGACCGAGCGGATGAGCGTGCTCGTCGACGACCTTTTGCTCCTCGCACGCCTCGACGCGCCGGAGAGCGAGGCGCCACTGCGGCTGGTGGACGTCGACGTCGCCGAGCTGATCACCGACGCGGGGGAGGCCTTCGCCGCCGGCCGCCCGGAGCATCCGCTGAGCATCGGCCCGCTCCCGGAAGGTGTTGTCCTGCAAGCGGATCCGGTACGCCTGCGGCAGGTGCTGGACAACCTGCTCGCCAACGCCGCGGTGCACACGCCGCCCGGGACCGCGGTCACGGTGTCCGCCGAGGCCTCGGATTCCGAGGTCGTCCTGCGGGTGAGCGACGCAGGGCCCGGGATCCCGCCGGAAACGCGGGAACGGATCTTCGACCGGTTCTACCGGGTGGACACCGCTCGCACCCGCGGCAACGGCGGGACCGGGCTCGGGCTTTCGGTGGTGCTCTCGCTGGTCACGGCGCACGGCGGGACCATCGAGGTCGAGAGTGTGCCGGGAGCGACGACGTTCACCGTGCGGCTGCCGCGCCACCGCTCGTGAGTGGCGAAGGGCGGTTAGAACCGCCCTTATCCCTCAATAGAACCGCCGAGACCCACTACCCGACCCGCGCCTTCA
Source organism: Amycolatopsis sp. NPDC102389 (assembly GCF_044765885.1). Lineage (NCBI taxonomy): Bacteria > Bacillati > Actinomycetota > Actinomycetes > Pseudonocardiales > Pseudonocardiaceae > Amycolatopsis > Amycolatopsis sp. NPDC102389. The sequence continues at coordinate 6,803 of NZ_JBIWKX010000109.1, read as the reverse complement.
CATGGTCCGGCACCGTCCAGTCACTGACGAGATCCACCGACGGCTCCGGCTCACCGAACACGGTCCGCACCGGCAGCACTCCCGCCCAGGAGAGATCGGCCGCGACCTCGTCCTCGGGATCGTCGGGCCCCTCGCCGCGCATCTTCACCGACGCCTCGGTGAGGTCCAGCTCCAGTACCGAAACGGACGCGAACTCCTTCGCGTTGACGTCCCTCGCGTGCTCCCACGAACCGGGCGCGAGGTGGTCGGTCAGCACGTGGAGGGCGTGCATCTTGCGGTCGCGATCGGTGACCGCGGCCGCCTTGCCCAGGATCACCGCGCTGCGGTAGTTCATCGAGTGGTTGTTGACCGAGCGCGCGTAGACGATGCCGTCGAGCAGGGTCACCGTCACGCAGACCTCGACGCCGTCGGAGTCGCGCATACTCCTCGCACCGGTGGATCCGTGCAGGTAGAGCGTGTCGCCGTCACGCCCGTAGCCGGTCGGGATGACCAGCGGGACGCCGTCGCGCACGACGCCGAGATGGCAGATCAGGGCTTCGTCGAGCACCGCGTACAGCGCCGAGCGGTCGGTGAGCGCGCGGTTCTTCTTGCGGCCGAGGGTGGTCCGGTCGGTAGGTGAGAGCGGGGTGGACATGCGACCAGTCTCACCCACCCGAGTGGCCTGTAATAATGTCCAATTCTCCTATACTTGAGAAGGCCACTTCTCGCGAGAGCGGAGAACCCCATGTCCGACACCGCTCTGCCGGTCAGCCTCGACCGCGCTTCGCCCGTGCCGCTCGCGGTCCAGCTGGCCGACGCGTTGCGCGCGGCCGCGGGTGACGGACATCTGCGCGGTGGCGACAGGTTGCCCTCGACCAGGGCACTCGCGAGCCGTCTCGGCGTCAGCCGCACGGTGACGTCGGCCGCGTACGAGCAGCTCCACGCGGAGGGCTGGATCGCCGGCCGCCACGGCTCCGGCACGTATGTCACCACCACACCGCCCGCGGACCGGCCGTCGAAAGGGCCCGCGCCCGGCGCCCCCGCCGCACCACTGCCGCTGGTCGACCTCACGCCGGGCGTCCCGTGGGCCGACGGCGTCGAGAAGGCCGCCTGGCGCCGCGCGTGGCGGGCCGCCGCCGATCCGCGCCCGACCTATCGCGAGGATCGGGCGGGGCTGCCCGCTTATCGGAACGCGGTGTCCGAACATCTGCTGCGGCACCGCGGCCTCGCGGCCGGAACGGTGCTCGCGACCGGCGGCACGACCGCCGCGGTGATCGAACTCGCGGGCGCGCTGCTCTCGCGCGGTGACCGCGTCGCGATCGAGGAGCCGGGTTACCAGCGGGCCGTGCAGGCGTTCCGGCGGGCGGGGATGGAGGTCGTGCCCGTCCCGGTCGACGAAGAGGGCCTGCGCCCGGACGCCGTCCCCGCCGACGTGCGCGCGGTGTACTGCTCGCCCGCGCACCAGTACCCGCTGGGCAGCCGGATGAGCGCGGCGCGCCGCGTCGACCTGGTCGAACTCGCCCGCGCCCACGGCATGCTGGTGATCGAGGACGACTACGACGGCGAGTTGCGGTTCGACGTCGCGCCGCTGCCGCTGCTGGCCGCGCTCGCGCCCGACGTCGTCGCGCATCTCGGGACCACCAGCAAGATCCTCACCCCGGCACTGGGCGCTGGCTGGATGGTCGCGCCGTCCCCGGTCGCGGCCGCGGTCCTGGAATACCGCGAAGCGACCGGGACACGACCGTCACCCGCGGGGCAGCGGGTGCTCGCCGAACTGGCGCGGCACGGCGATCTGGGGCGGCATCTGCGGAAGCTCCGGCGAGAACTTTCGGAGCGCCGGTCCCTCGTTTCGGCCGCGCTGACGTCGGCGGGGATCCCGGTGCTCGGCGACGACGCGGGCGCGCATCTGGTCGTCCCTTGTGGATCGGCGGAGGAGGAAGCGGCGCGGATGGCGGCGGCCGAACGCGCCGGGATCCGGCTCGACGGGCTGGCCCGGCACTTCGCCGGGACGCCGACGGTGTTCGGGAACCTCATCGGCTACGCGGGTTGTTCGCGGGAAGCGCTCCACTCCGCGCTGAAGCCGCTGATCCCCGTGCTGAGCTGACCCGATCAGAAACGCAGCGGCACTGCGGGAAGATTGGCGGCGATGACGTCCGAAACGGTCTGGAGCGGCCCTGTCCCCGCGGTGTCCGGCACGGTGAGCGCCGTGTAGACGGGACGGTCCACCACGAACCACGTCGCGCTGCCCTCACCCTCGACCTGCAGCCACTGGACCGTGTTGATCGTCCGCAGCTGCGAGGTCCTGGTCAGCTCCGGCGGCTTGCCGAGACCGCACCGCAGGACCACCGGGGCGCCGGTGCCCCAGCCGATCGTCGCCTCGGGGGCCGGGTCGGCCAGCGTTCGCCGGACCAGCGTGGCGCCGGACGAGGTGAGCTCGTGGGGGAGCGCGCCGATGAGTTTCGCGCATTCGGGTGACCCCGACTGCGGCGCCGGGACCGGGACGAGCGGGAGCGGCCCGTCCGCGGCCGGGGCGCCGGATTCCGCGCCGCGGGTCAGCCCGAAGACGGCCACGCCCGCGACGAGCAGGACCGCCAGGCAGGCGGCCGCGATCAGCAGGGGTTTCGGGGGAGCGCCGGTGTCCGTGTCAGCCACCGGACCACTACACCACCTCTCAGAGATGCACCACCGGGCAGGTCAGCGTCCGCGTGATGCCCTCCACGTTCTGCACCTTGGCGACCACGAGCTGGCCGAGCTGGTCGACGGTGTCGGCCGCGGCCTTGACGATGACGTCGTAGGGGCCGGTGACATCCTCCGAACTGGTGACACCGGAGATGGTGGAGATCTCCGCGGCGACCGCGGCGGCTTTGCCGACCTCGGTCTGGATGAGGATGTATGCGTGGACCACGGCGCGCCCCTTCGTAAAAGTCGGCTCAAGGTAGGAACGTTGTAGCAACGTATCGCCAGCCCCGGGAAAAACCTAGGGCTTCCGACTATCGGTGATCGACATTTGTCCGGACAAGGGAAAGTGGAGGTGACGGGTGTCACCGAACGACGGCACGGTCGCCGGGACCGGTGAATTCCGGTTGATCGAAGCAGTGACTGCCGGCCGCAAACAGCCGGAGTCGACGCTGCTCGGACCGGGGGACGACGCGGCCGTCGTGGCCACCCCGGACGGCCGGACGGTGGCGTCCACCGACGTCCTCGTGCAGGGCGTCCATTTCCGCCTCGACTGGTCCAGCGCCGAGCAGGTGGGGCGCAAGGCGGTCGCGGTGAATCTCACCGACATCGCCGCGATGGGCGCCCGCCCGACGTCCGTCCTCATGGGATTCGCCTGCCCGTCGGACACCCCGACGTCGCTCGTCACCGAACTCACCCAGGGCATGTGGCTCGAGGCCGATCGCGCGGGGATCGGGATCGTCGGCGGCGACATGGTGCGCGCCGACCAGATCGTGATCAGCGTCACCGCCTTGGGTGACCTCGGTGGCCGGGAACCGGTCACACGGTCCGGCGCGCGGCCCGGCGACGTCGTCGCGGTCTGCGGACGGCTCGGCTGGGCGGCCGCCGGTCTCGCCGTGCTCGGCCGGGGCTTCCGGTCACCGGTCAGCGTGGTCAACGCGCAGCGCTGCCCCGAACCGGACTACGAGGCGGGCATCCGCGCGGCCGACGGCGGCGCGACGTCGATGATCGACGTGTCCGACGGCCTCCTGTCCGACCTCGGCCACATCGCCGAGGCCTCCGGCGTGGGGATCGACGTGCGGACGGCGGATCTCGACGTGTCGAGCAGGCTGACCGAGGTCGGCACCGCGCTCGGCGCCGACCCGCTGAAATGGGTGCTCACCGGCGGCGAGGACCACGCGTTCGCGGCCACCTTCCCGTCGTTCGCCGAGCTGCCGGAGGGCTGGACCGAGATCGGCGTCGTCACCATGCCGGATTCGGGGGTCACCGTGGATGGGAAGCAATACGGCCACGACAGCGGCTGGCAGCACTGGCGTTAGGAGCGGGAGGCCCACCAGGTCGACTCGCCGGCGACGGTGAACCCGAGGGATTCGTACAGCGGCCTGCCCAGCCGGGAAGCGGTGAGGGTGACCGGCAGCCCGGCCAACGGCGCGAGGGAGCCGAGCATCACCGCCCGGCCCACGCCGCGAGAGCGGAAGGCGTCCGGCGTGCCGACCCAATAGTGGCTGCCGAAGCCGTTTTCGACGACGGTGACGCATGCCCCGGCGACCTCGCCGTCGAGCCGCGCGATGAACACGTCGACCCCCGGCTCGCGGAGTAAGGCCATCGGGAACATCTCTCCCGCGCGGTAGGGCTCGAAGCGGTCGAGTTCGAAGCCCGCGATGACCGCGCGTTCGGCCGCCCGCAGGTCCGCCTCCCCGTGGACGCGGACCACCTCCATCGAGGGGACGGCGACCGGGGAGGGTGGGCGCAGCATGACCGGCATCCGCCAGCTGCGCATGTCCCCGAGGTGGCTCAGATCGGTGGCACCGAAGGGATCCTCGGCGTCCACCGGGCCGGTCGCCCGCTCGGCCAGCTCCGTGATCTCCGCCACCTCGTCGGGGGTGAGGCCGGGTTCCTGGATCAGCACACGCAATCCCGCGCGCTCGTCACCGGCGACGGCGAGAAAGCCGCGACGGCGGACCACTTCGTGGCCGCGGGACCGGCCGGTCGCCGCCCAGAAGGCGGCGGAGTTGCGGGCCTGGCGCAGGGGCGCGCCGGTGCGGCCGGTATCGATCGACATGGGCAGAACCTAAGGCGTGGCACGGGTCCGGCGACAGTGCCGATCACGCGGCATCCGCTTGGGCCAATCCGGTTCCCCCGCGGCGGGGCCGCTCGCTAATGTCGCGCCCATGGACCTTCGTGTGCTCGCCTACGACCACCCCGACGCGGTGAAGCTGCTGGCCGAGGCCCAGCTCGAACTGGCGGCCCGGTACGGCAGCGAAGACGAGACGCCGATGGACGCGACGCAGTTCGCCTCGCCTCGTGGACTGTTCCTGGCCGCCTACCTCGACGACGTCCCGGTCGCCTGCGGTGCCTGGCGGGCGCACGACGGGCCGGACCCGTTGCTGCCCGGTGACGCCGAGATCAAGCGAATGTTCGTGATGGCTTCGGCGCGCGGACAGGGCCTCGCGCGGGCGATCCTCGCCGACCTCGAGCGGACGGCCGCCGAGGCGGGACGGCTGCGCATGGTGCTGGAGACCGGGGACAAGCAGCCGGAGGCCATCGCGCTGTACGAGTCGGCGGGTTACCGGGAGATACCGGGTTTCGGGTACTACAAGGACGAGCCGGAAAGCATCTGCTTCGGCAAGCCGCTGACCTAGGAGAACGCATGCCGATCTACGCACTGGGCGACCTCGAACCCTCGATCCACCCGGACGCCTACGTCCATCCCGACGCGACGGTGATCGGCGACGTCCGGATCGCGGCGTTCGCGTCGGTGTGGCCGCAGACCGTCCTGCGCGGTGACCACGGTTTCATCGAGATCGGCGAGCGGTCCAACGTCCAGGACGGCTGTGTCCTGCACTGCACCCGCGAGGAGCCGACGGTGATCGGGAAGTCGTCCGCCGTCGGGCATTCCGTGCACATCGAGGGCGCGCGCATCGGCGAGGGCTGCCTGATCGCGTCGGGATCGGTGGTGCTGAACGGAACCGTCGTCGAGGACGGCGGGATGGTCGGCGCGGGCGCGGTTCTCTCCTACGGGTCCCATGTGGACAGTGGGCATATCGCGCTCGGTGTCCCGGCGAAGACGCGGCCGAACACGTCGTTCGGGCCGGACCTGATCAAGCGTGTGGTGGACGGGTATGTCGAGCGCGCCGCTCTTTTTCGTAGAGAACTCCGTCGGGTCGAACTCCGGCGGCTGGACCGACGTGAGTAAGCTCGCACGCCGTGACCGCACGACCGCTGCAGGACATCGTCGAAGCAGGCTGGGCGCAGGCCCTCGAACCGGTGGCGCCGCAGGTCGCCGCGATGGGGGAATTCCTCCGCGCGGAGATCGCCGCGGGCCGGACCTATCTCCCGGCGGGTGAACATGTGCTGCGGGCGTTCCAGCAGCCGTTCCACGACGTGCGGGTGCTGATCGTCGGCCAGGACCCGTATCCGACACCCGGGCACGCGGTCGGGCTGAGCTTCTCGGTGGCGCCGGACGTCCGGCCGATCCCGAAGAGCCTGATCAACATCTACAAGGAGTACTGCGAAGACCTCGGGCACCCGCTGCCGTCGAACGGCGACCTGACGCCGTGGGCCGACCAGGGTGTCCTGCTGCTCAACAGGTCGCTGACCGTGCAGCCCGGGAAATCGAACTCGCATCAGGGCAAGGGCTGGGAAGCGGTCACCGAGCAGGCCATCAAGGCCCTCGCCGCGCGGGACGAGCCGATGGTGGCGATCCTGTGGGGCCGCAACGCGCGGAACCTGAAGCCGATGCTGGGGAAGGTGCCGTGCATCGAGTCGGCGCACCCGAGCCCGCTTTCGGCGCACGCCGGTTTCTTCGGCTCGCGGCCCTTCAGCCGGGCGAACCAGCTGCTGGAGCAGCAGGGCGCCGGTCCCGTGGACTGGAAGCTTCCCTAAGCCTTCACGCGCCTTTTCGTGACAGCAGTGACCGGTGTGACTCCTGAGGTGACGCCGAAGTCCGTGAAGGCCTCCTTCCCTACCCTCAAGGTAGGGAAGGAGGCCTTCACGGACTTCATGGCTTGGGTGACGCCGTGCTTCGGAGTACATGAAGGACTCCTTCCTGTACCTAGGTGTACTGCCCCGGGAGGTTGCGAACGTGGAGACACGTAGTCGGATGATCTTGGAATGAGGGAGGGCCTCCGGGTTCGGTGTGGATTGCG
>NZ_JBIWKX010000108.1:0-13536 GCF_044765885.1 Amycolatopsis sp. NPDC102389 | reverse complement strand
GGGGGCCGGGCCCGGGCCGCCCCGCGGCCGCCCCCCGCCCCCCGGCCCCCCCCCCCCCCCCCCCCCCCCCCCCCCCCCCCACGACCCGCGCGCCCCGTACTGGACCAGCTCCAGCAGCAGTCCGGCGGGCCGGGCCAGGTAGGTGAAGGCGACCAGCATCCCCGGCCGGGCACCGGCGCAGGGCTCGCGGTCGACCGACGTGAACCCGGCTTCCCGCAACCGGTCCAGTTCCGGCTCGAGGTCGTCCACCTCGATGGCGATGTGATGCAGTCCGGGCCCGACGCGGGCGAGGTGGCCATCGAGCGCCGAGCCGGGGCCCGCCGGGGAGACCAGTTCGATCAGGGGTTGGCCGTCCCGTCCTGACGGCTGCCAGAACTCGCACGCCACGCGATATCCGGCAGCGGTTCCACTATCCATTTTGGACATCCCGAGCGCGGTCATCGCGGGGCCGAGTGCCGAGGGTTCTCCGGTCACGAGTCCGATGTGGTCGATTCCGAGCAGCATGGCCCGAGCGTAGCGCCACGCCGTCACGTTCGATTTCCCGCGCGATTGACCGGATCCTTTTCTCGTCGGCCACGCCGTACGATCCGGTTCATGACGACCAAGGAACTGACGGAAGCCGAATTGAGGACGGCCGTCGAGCGGGAAATGTCCCGTGCGCGAGCCGATCTGGAGAATCTGGTCCGTATTCCCGGTATCGCCTTTCCGGAATTCGACCACGCGCAGGTGGACCGTTCCGCGGAGGCGGTGGCGGCCTTGGTGCGTGGCTGCGGGCTGGACACCGAGATCGTCCGTGCCGGTGGCCGTCCGGCCGTCATCGGCCGCAAGCCCGCGCCGCCCGGCGCGCCGACCGTGCTGCTGTACGCGCACCATGACGTCCAGCCGCCGGGGGACGAAGCGTTGTGGGACAGCGACCCGTTCGAGCCGGTGGAGCGCGACGGCCGGCTCTACGGCCGCGGCGCGGCGGACGACAAGGCCGGGTTGATGGCGCATGTCGTGGCGCTGCGGGCACTCGGTGACGCTCTGCCGGTCGGGGCGGTGGTGTTCGTCGAAGGCGAGGAGGAATACGGCTCGGCGTCGCTGTCCGACCTGCTCCGGCTGCACCACGACAAGCTGCGTGCCGACCTGATCGTGATCACCGATTCGATGAACTGGGACATCGGGGTTCCCGCGCTGACCACGTCGTTACGCGGAATCGTGAACTGTGTGGTCGAGGTGCGCACCCTGCACGCCGCCGTCCACAGTGGAATGTTCGGTGGAGCGGTCCCGGACGCGTTGACCGCTCTCGCCCGGCTGCTGGCGACGCTGCACGACGAAGCGGGCGACGTCGCGGTCGAAGGGCTCGCCGTCGGTCGGGAGTCCACCTTGGATCTTCCGGCCGACCGGGTGCGCGCTGAGGCTGGGATGGTCGACGGCGTCCGGTTCACCGGCACCGGTTCGATGGTGGACCGGTTGTGGACCAGGCCGTCGCTGTCGGTTCTCGGTATCGACGCGCCGTCCGTTCTCGAGTCGGGCAATGCCCTGGTTCCGGTGGCGCGGGCGAAGATCAGCGCCCGGCTGGCCCCCGGCGACGATCCGGGCAAGGCCTTCGCCGCGCTCCGCGACCACCTCGAAGCCTATTGCCCTTGGGGTGCCGCGATCTCGGTCGCCCTGGACGGTGGCGGCGCACCGTGCCTCATCGACACCACCGGACCGCACTACGAAACTGTCCGGTCCGCGATCCGCGCCGCGTGGGACGGGGTCGCGCCGGTGGAGATCGGCGTCGGCGGCTCGATCCCGGCCGTTTCGACGTTCCAGGCGGAGTTCCCGGACGCCGAGATCGTGGTGACCGGCGTCGAGGACCCGCACACCCGGGCGCACGGCCCGAACGAGAGCCTGCACCTCGGCGAGTTCGCCCGGGTATGCCTCGCCGAGGCGCTCATGCTGAACGGGGCGGCTCGCCCTAAGGGATGAGGCGGCCGAGTTCGGCCGCGTCCGCCGCGAAGACCGAGGTGTCATAGTCCTCGATCATCGCGGTGACCGGGCCGTCGTACTCCGCCAGCCATTCGTCCGTGGCGTAGACCGACTGGGAGAGCTCGATCCGTTCCTGTTCGGATGGAAAGGCACGCAGCAGGAAGTAGCCGTTTTCGTTGTTCAAGGACGGCCCGTGCGCGAGGACCGTGATACCCATTCGTCGCATCAGCGGAATGGTGCCTTCCCGGCTTATGCGATCGAATTCCGCTCGGTCGCCCGGCTTCACTTTGAACAGTCGAATCTCCAGCAGCCATGGTTTAGCGTTATCCATCCTGCACCTCACCCTCGGTATTTACCGGAAGGGCGAGTAGAGCACCGGAGAATGGTGGACGTCAATTAACGGCGAATCGAACGCGTCACCGGTCAGGTTCCGGTTCCTCGGCCCGCTGGAATTCTTCGACGGCGGGCAGTGGGTCTCGATCGGTGCCCCGAAGCAACGGGCCTTGCTGGCCGTCCTGCTGATCAACGCCAACCGCGCGGTGTCGGCGGATCAGCTCATGGCGGAACTGTGGGGCGAGCGGCCGCCGCCGAGCGCGGCCGGACTGCTGGCCGGATACGTCTGGCGGTTGCGCAACGGCCTCGGTGATCCGGGCGGGCGGATGCTGAGCACCAGGGCGCCCGGCTACCGGCTCGTGCTTCCGTCCGGCGCGACCGATGTCGACGAATACGAGAGGCTGGTCGCGGCGGGCCGGAAGAGCCTCGCCGAGGGCGACCTGCCCTCGGCGGTCGCGGCGCTGACCGAAGGGCTCGGGATGTGGCGCGGGACGCCGATGGCGGACGTCGCGATGGTCCCCTCCGTCCTGGCCGAGTCCGCGCGGCTCGAGGAGGCGCGGCTGGCTGTGGTCGAGGCGCGGATCGAGGCGGAGATCGGGCTCGGCGGGCACGAGGCGCTGCTGCCCGAGCTGAAGCTGATGGTCTCGCAGTTCCCGCTGCGCGAGCGGCTGCACGCACATCTGATGGTCGCGCTCCACCGGTCGGGGCAGCAGGCCGAAGCCCTCGGCGCGTACCGGGATCTGCGCAGGCTGCTGGTCGACGAGCTCGGTGTCGAGCCGAGCAAACCGTTGCGGGAGCTGCAAGGCCGGATTCTGCGGGACGATCCGCTGCTGCTGGAGGAAACGCGTCGCGCCACGCCGGCGACCGCGGTCCTGCGGCTCGCCGTGCCGCGCACCCTGCCTCCCGACGTGCCCGCCTTCATCGGCCGGGAACGCGAGCTGGCGTGGATCACCGCCCGGCTGACCGGCGGGGAGCAGCGCTGCGCCGTGCACGGCATGGCGGGCGTCGGCAAGACCGCCTTGGCGGTCCACGCCGCCCATCGGGTGGCCGGGTCCTTTCCGGACGGTCAGGTGCATCTGGATCTCGGGGCGTCCGCGACGCACGGCCCGACACCGCCGGCCGACGCGATCGGACGGCTGCTCGCGGTGCTGGGCGTACCGGCCGCCGACATTCCGCCCGACGAGGAGCGAGCCGCCGTGATGCTGCGGTCCGCCCTGGCCGGCCGTCGGGTGCTCGTGGTACTCGACGATGTCGCCGGCTCCGGACAGATCCGGCGGCTGCTGCCCGGCGCGCCCGGCTGCGCGGTGATCCTGACGAGCCGCCCGGCCTCCACCGCCGTGGACGGGTCGGGCCTGCTTCGCCTCGGCAGGCTCCCGGCAACGGCCGCGACGGCACTGATCCGCCGTTACGCCGGGGCTCCCCGGGTGGACACCGACCCCGCCGGCACCGTGCGGCTCGCCGGGCTGTGCGATCATTTGCCGCTCGCTCTGCGCATCGCCGCCACGAGACTCGCGCGGCGTCCGGAATGGACGGTCGGCGAGTTCGCCGCGCGGCTGGCCGATCCGGCGCGCCGGCTGGACGCGCTGACCTGCGACGGGCTCAGCGTCCGCGACGGCCTGCGGGCAGGTGTACGCCTCCTGCGCCGCGTCGCGGATCCGTTCGCGACGCGTGCCCTCGGCCAGCTCGGCGTGCTGGACCTTCCGGTGGTCTCGACGGCCGCGCTCGCGGCCGCGCTCGACATTCCCGTCCCCTTGGCCGAATCGGCGGCGGAACGGCTGGTCGACGCCGGGCTCGTCGAGACGTCGCGGATGGATCGGTACCGGGTTCCGGGACTGGTGCGGCTGTTCGCCACCGACGAGTACGTCACGGCCGACGAGGAGCGCACGTCGACGCACCGCATCGTCGGGTACTACGAGGGCGAGGTGCGCGACCAGCTCGCCCGGCTCGCGGCGAACCGCGGCGCCGGGCTCGCGTGGTATCGCGAGGAATGCCTGACCTTGCGTGTGCTCGCCGCCAGGGCGCCGGGCGCCGAGCTGCCCAAGCTGGTGAATCGGCTGTCCTCCGCGTTGCGGTGACGATCAGCGCAGCATCGACCGATCGGTGGGGGTCAGCCGGAGCCGCTCGACCGAGTCCGGCAGGCGCGGCTGGACGTCGTCCCGCCACTCGGGGAGTCCGGCCAGCCGTTCGGTGTGCTCGGCGTAGGCGTCCTGGCCGGGGAACGACGCGAGCACGACGAGCACGTGCTCACCCGTGCGGACCGGCAACCCCGCGAAGTCGTTCTCCGCGTATTCGGTTCGCAGCAAGGCAAGCGGCGTCGCGCCCGCCTTCTCCAGCAACGGAAGGACGGTTTCGTCGAAGAACCGGACGAACTCCTCCTCCGGCGGGGACGGCAGGTGGTAGAGGGTGGCGGTGACCAACGACGAGGCGGGCGTGTCCCGGATCGCGGGGTCGAGGCCGGTCAGCGCGCCCTGTCGGACCGGCCGCAGCAGCAGGACGTCGTCCGTGTCGATCATGGTGGCGTTGGCCGCCGCCGCGTTCGCCTTCCAGGTCGGACCGGTGTAGAAGCTCGTGAGGGCCTGAAGCCTGGCCGGCATGCCGGGGAAGCTTCGCAGCCACACGAAATGATCCGGGCGGTCCAGGTCGCGGAACTGCCCGAGGACGCTCATCCCGGTGGCTTCCTGGGTCTCGACGAATTCCCGGTCGAACAGCTCGATCAGCACCTCGCGCTGTCCCGGCTGAAGCGTGTACTGCCGAAGCTCGATAACGTCTGTCACGCAAAGAACCCTAAGGCATCCCGCAGGTCAGGCGCCGATCATTTCGTCGAGGGTGATGGGAAGGTCGCGGACGCGACGTCCGGTGGCGTGGTGGACGGCGTTGCCGATGGCGGCGGCGATCCCGACGGTGCCCAGCTCGCCGATCCCGCGGACACCGAGGGGGTTGAAGACGGTGTCGGGATGGCTGAGGAAGTGGACGTCGATCGGCGGGACGTCGGTGCCGACCGGAACGGCGTAGTCGGCGAGGTTCGCGGTGGCGATACGGCCGGTGCCCGGTTCGACGATCGTGTTCTCCAGGAGGGCTTGGCCGATACCGAAGATCACGCCACCGGTGATCTGGCCGCGCGCGGTCTTCTCGTTGACGATGGCACCGGCGTCGATGACCGTCGTCACGCGGCGCAGACGGGGTTCTCCGGTCCACCGGTTGACCGCGATTTCGCAGAAGTGCGCGCCGAACGACGTGAAGGCGAACCGTTCGCGTTCAGGCCCCAGCGCCGCGGTTTCCGTCGCGTCGATCCCGGCGAGGCCGACGATCCCGAGCAGGGTGCCGAACGCGATTCGCCGTCCGGGCCCGACGACGTCGCCGTGTTCGTAGCGGACCTGGTCCCGGCTCAGATCGTGGAAGGGGGAGCGTTCGTGCGTCACGGCGAGGTCGAGGAGCGCGCGCGTCGCGGACAAGGCCGCCGCGTGGACGGCCGGGGCCGAGCTCGCCGTACCCGCGGAGGCGAACGCGCCGGGGTTGTCGGCCAGCGCGGAATCGCCGAGCGCGGAGTGGACGCGGTCCACCGGGATGCCGAGAGCGTCGGCCCCGACCATCGCCAGCACCGTCCACATCCCGGTGCCCAGATCTGACGTCGCGGTGGAAACCGCCGCCGTACCGTCGGCCTGGAGCCGGACCTTTCCCGTGGTGCGATACCGCGAGGCCGGATAGGCGGCGGTCGCCATCCCGGTGCCGATCAGCCATTCGCCGTCGACGACCGACCTGGGCACCGCTGCCCGCCGGGACCAGCCGAACGCCTCGGCGCCGACGCGGTAGCACTCGTCGAGATGCTTGCCCGACCAAGGCACGCCGCGTCCGGGATAGGTGGTGGCGTAGTTGCGCATGCGTAACTCGATCGGGTCGAGGCCGAGCCGTACCGCCAGTTCGTCCATGGCGGTTTCCAGTGCGAACGAGCCGGCTTCCGGCCCGGGTGCCCGCATCGGTGTCTGGGGCGGGACGTCCAGCGTCACCAGCCGCTGCCCGACATGGATGTTGGGGGAGGCGTAGAAGTACCGCGAAGTGGTGTGCGGCCCCGCTTCGTACAGAAAGCCGTCTCCGCCGCTCGACAGGCTGGCGTACGCGTCGTGCTTGACGGCGGCGAGGCGCCCGCCGCGGTCGGCGCCGAGTGAGACCGTCTGGGACATCGCCGAGCGATGGCCGGTAACACCGAAAGTCTGCTCCCTGGTGAGGACGATCCGGACCGGGCGGCCGAGCGCCTTGGCGGCGGCCGCGGCGAGCACGGGATGCCCCCAAGTGAGGATCTTGTTGCCGAATCCGCCGCCGACGTGCGGGCTGAGCAGGTGCACCCGGGAGGGATCGACGCCGATCGTGGCGGCGATCGTTTGGGCGGCCAGCTGCGGCGCCTGCGCTCCGCTGTACAGCGTGAGGTAGCCGTCGCGCCACACCGCGATGGCGGCGTGAGGCTCCATGGCGCCGTGGTACTCGATCGGCTGCGTGTAGGTGGCGGTGACCACCACCGGGCTCTCGGCGAGGGCTTCGTCGATGGACGCGACGCCGTCGGCGAGCAGGTCGAGCTGAGGCGGCTCGCCGTTGACGTCCTCCGGCAAGGTGGCGCCGGGCATCCCTTCGCGCAACGACGTCCGCGCCGGGACGGCGGCGTAGTCGAAGCGCACCAAGGAGGCGGCGTCGCGGGCTTGCTCGAAGGTCTCGGCGACCACGAGCCCGACGATCTGCCCGTGATGACGAACCTGGTCGTCCTGCAACGGAAGCCAGTTGTAGCCGATGCCGGATTCGGCGCCACCGAAGAGAGGGAGCGGGTTCGCGTGGGTGTAGACGGCGAGCACTCCGGGGGAGCGGCGCGCGGCGGTCGTGTCGACGGCACGGACCGTGCCGCGCCCCACCGTGCTGAGCAGGAGGTAGCCGTTGGCGAGGTCCTCGACCGGGTAATCGGCGGAGTACCGGGCGGCGCCGGTGACCTTGAGCCGTCCTTCGACACGGGAGAGTGAGGTCATGTCCGGTCCGCCAGCTTCATCAGGGCGCGGGTGATGGTGCGTCGCAGCAGCGGCACCTTGAAACCGTTGTGTGCCAACGGCCGGGCTCCTTCGGTGGCCAGCGCGGCGGCTTTCTCGACGACGTCGAGCCGCAGGGGCTTGCCGCGCAAGGCGTCCTCGACCGCGGTCAAGCGCCATGGCCGGGTGCCGACCCCGCCCGCCGCGAGCCGCACGTCACGCACGACATCGCCGCGGACGAGCACCGCCGCCGCTGCCGAGGCAAGCGCGAACTCGTAGGAGGACCTGTCCCGCACTTTGACGTAGGTCGACCGGTTCGCCCAGGCGAGCAGAGGCACCGTCACCTCGGTCACCAGCTCGCCCGGTCGTAGGTCGTTCTCGATGTGCGGCGTGGTGCCCGGCAGCCGGTAGAACTCGGCGAGCAGGGCGTCTCGCGAGCCGCCCCGGCCGGTGAGCCGCACCGAGGCGTCCAGCGCCACGAGGGCCACCGCGAGATCACTCGGATGCGTGGAAACACAGGAGTCACTGGTCCCCAGGACGGCGTGTGCGCGGTTGGCGCCTTCGATCGCCGGGCAACCGCTGCCGGGCGTGCGCTTGTTGCACGGCGTCGAGACGTCCCGGAAGTAGCCGCATCTACTGCGCTGCAACAGGTTCCCGCCGATGCTGGCCATGGTGCGCAGCTGCGGCGACGCGCTGGCCAGCAGCGCCTCGGAGAGCATCGGAAACCGCGAATTCACCACCGGATGCGCGGCCACGTCGCTCATCCGCTCCAACGCCGCGATGTGCAGGCGATGCCGATCCGTCCACACGCCGGTCATCGGCACGCGGTTGATGTCCACCACTCGGCTCGGCGTCAGCACTTCGAGCTTCATCAGGTCCACCAGCGTCGTGCCGCCCGCCAGGTAAGCCGAGCCCGGCGCGCCGGCGCGGTCGAGCGCTTCGGCCACACTGTGCGTGATCGTGAAGTCGTACGGCCGCATCAGTCCGCCGCTCCCGCAGCCTGGACCGCTTCGACGATGCCGTCGTACGCGCCGCAACGGCAGATATTGCCCGCCATGAGCTCCCGGATCTGCTCGGCCGATCGGGGATGCCCTTCCCGGAGCACCGCGACCGCCGACATGATCTGGCCGGAAGTGCAGAAGCCGCACTGGAAACCGTCGTGATCGACGAACGCCTGCTGCACCGGATGCAGTTCACCACCGCGCGCCAGCCCCTCGATGGTGGTGACCCGCCTTCCGGTCACGGAGCACGCCAAGGTCAGACACGAGAGCACACGCCGTCCGTCGACGTGCACTGTGCACGCGCCGCACTGACCGCGGTCACAACCCTTCTTCGTACCGGTCAGCCGCAACCGGTCGCGCACCGCGTCGAGCAACGTCACCCGTGGATCGAGCCGCAGCCGCTCCACGCGCTCGTTGACCCGCAACTCCACGTCGACGAGGCCGCTTCCCCCGGCGTCCGGCTCCGCGCCCGCCGTCTCCGGATCGGCGAACTGCCCGCCAACCGCCAGCGCCGCCGACGCCGTCGCGGTCCGCCCCAGGAAGCCGCGACGGGAGATCCGGCCCTCGTTCGAGTCGTCCATACTCTGCTCGGTCTGCACTGAACCTCCAGTAGCCTCTCGGCGGCCGAGTCTCGTGGATCGGGTCCGGTTTCGACATCGCTCAGCTGAACAGGAGGGTCGGGTAGAGTTCGCGGCATGCTCGAGCTCAGGCCCAATTGCGAGTGCTGCGATCGAGATCTGCCGCCCGCGGCGGACGCGCGTATCTGCACTTTCGAGTGCACCTTTTGCTCTGGCTGTGCGGAAGACCGCTTCGGTGGCGTCTGCCCCAACTGCGGCGGCGAGCTCGTGCGCCGGCCCGTGCGGCCTGAAGTCCTGCTGGAACGTCATCCGCCCTCGTCGCAGCGCGTGGTCAACCCGCACGCGGCCTGTTCACCGGCGGGGTAAAGCGCGTGAAGGCCCCCTTCCCTCGACTGAGCCGAGGGAAGGGGGCCTTCACGCGCTGCCTACTTGTGGCCGACGCGAACCCGCATCGACGTACCGCTCTGCGACAGCACCCGGATCGTGGTCCCGGTGGCCGGCAGGACCACACCGGCGTTCGGCTGGTCGGGGAACAGGAACGTCCCGGTGTCGTCGAACAGCGGCGCGGCGTTCCGACCGCGGATGTAGCTGGGCTTTCCGTTGACGTGCAGGGTGAACGAGTCGGCCTTGCGGAGCGAGAACGGCATGTCGTAGCCGGCGATCCTCGAACGCCAAGGCAAGCCCTCGATGGTGTAGATCGGCGCGGGATGCGCGTCGATCGGGAGGATCAGGCCGGAGCCGAGGTGTTCGCTGGTGTTGTTGTCCATTTCGGACGTGTCCCAATAGGACACCACCAGTCCGGTCTGATACGGGAAATGCTCGACGAAAGCGGGCCTGTCCGGGAATCCGAAGTTGTAGGGGCCCGTGCGCAGGTATTGGCCGTAGGACTCGTAGGTGCGGTTCGACGCGAGGTAGAAGTTGTCGAACAGGCGGGTCTCGGTGGCGGCCGCCGTCCGGAATCCGTCGAGCGCCCAGCCGTTCGCGCCGCTCTCGGCTCCGTCGGTCAGCAACGGCGCGCCGTCCGCGGTGATCGTGATGTCGTCGGCGAAGAATCCGTTACGTGCCAACGCGCCGTCGGTGCGGTAGTGGAACCGGAGCAGGGCCTTCTTGCCCGCGATCGCGTCGAGCGGCACGGTCATGTCGACCCAGTTCCCTCCCGTCGTGCTCGACAGGGCCGGTAGTCCACTGACATCCCGTTGGAAGGGCGCGCCACCGGCGAGGCCGTCCAGTGCGGTCCACGTGACGCCACCGTCCGTCGAGACCTGTGTGTAGAGGAAGTCGAAATCCGGCTGAATGTCGTAGCGGGCCTTGAGCGTCAGTGACGCCGACGTCTTGCCGGTCAGGTCGAGCGGGCGGGTCATCGTGGTGGACAGATTGTTGCCCTTGGTACTCCACCACTGGTTCGGCCCGGCGAACGGCTGTCCATAGTGGAACGTCTTCTGCTTGTCCGGCAGCACGACCACGACACCCTGGGCCTTCGCCGAGTTGTATTCGTGCGGGCCGAGATCGAGGGTGCGGGCCTGCCCGGCCACCACGACCTCGTAGTCCAGCCAGCCGAGCTGCAGTTTCGACCACGCGTCCAGGTCGTTGATGCGGGTGCCGATGACCTCGCCGGGGCCCGAGACGCGCTGCTGCGCCATCGGCGACCACCAGCTGACGTTGTTCGCGCCACCGTTGGTGTCATACAGGTCGGGCAGGCCGAGGTCGTGCGCGAATTCGCGGCAGAACACGCTGATACCGCCGTTTTCCGGCTGGATGGTGTAGTTCCCGACCCAGATGCCGGTGTCGCCGATCTGGGTGCCGCCTCGGTGATTGCCGTTCGGTCCCGCGGTGGTGTTGGCGAACGCGTAAGCGCTGTGGCTGTAGATCGCGTCCTCGCCGTGGACGGGATCCGCGTCGGCCTGGTCGGCGCCGGAGTGCACGATCTGGAAGTGGTCGAGGTAGCCGTCCGGTTCGTTGAAGTCGCCGTCGCGGTCGAAGTCGTCACGGTCCCAGACGTCGAAGGTGGCGAGCTGCGCGCGGACCTGCGCCGGTGTCCGGCCGGCGGCGAGTTGCCCGTCGTACCAGGAGTTGACGGCGTCGGTCACCAGGTCGAAGGAGTTGGCGCAGACGACACCCGCGCACGGGAAACCGTTCGATCGTCCGTATCGGGCCTCGTTGAACGGCACGGTGGTCCAGTCGGTGACCATGCCCTCGACCGAGTAACGGCCGGAGGACTGTTTCCGGTAGTAGGCCGCGAGGGAATCGGCGCCGGGCGCGGTGGAGAAGTACAGATCCTGGTAATGACGGCGGTCGTAGTCCGGTTGCCAGATGGTGGTGTTGTTGATTCGCCGGTCGGGCTCGGGGATCTGATTGTGCCGAGGACCGTCGAAACGGACCGGGCCCGGGATGGCCGGATCGGTGTCGACGTCGGGGTAGGACGGATGCCGCTGGTCGCCGAACTCGGCCAGCACCACGAAGATCCGGTCGGTCGATTCCCTGGCCAGCTCGACGTACTCGTCGACGGGACCGCCCGCCCGGGCCACGGTGCTCGCACCGCGCCGCTCGGTGACTTGCTTGCCCTTCAGCACATCCGCGATCGCCTGCTGCCGCAGTTCCCTGCGTTGTACGTCGTCTGGGCCGGGCAGATCGCCCCCGCCGCGGGATTCGGCAGCGACCGCGGGTGCCGCGATCGCCGTCGGAGTGCCCGCCGTCGAACCGGCGACCAGGATGGAAACGCACAGGGCGGCACAAAGTCTTCGCAACAAAGGAGATCCCCTCTCGAACTGACTCAGGAGTGGCGATTCGTGTTCGCACCCTGATTACCACTCGCGACCCCGCTCAAGTGAGAGAACACCTTGCGCCACAGGAGATTCCCGTGAACGATCGGCTCCTTCGCTCAACTGGTTCCAGAGTGGCAGTTGAACGCCTGAAGGCGCCGTTCGATTCCAAGGAGACTGAAATGACCGAGAGCGGTCGCCGCTGGCGGATCGTCGTGGACCAGGACCGCTGCATAGGTTCCGGGGTGTGCGTGGGAGACCTTCCGCATCGGTTCCGGATCGTCGACGACAGGTCGCATCCGGTCGACGTCGAAATCGGTGCCGACGAAGAGGTGCTCGCCGCGGCCGACTCCTGTCCACGGGAAGCGATCCGCGTCGTGGACGTGGCGACCGGTGAGGTACTGGCGCCCCTCGAATGACCGTGGCTCGACCAAGACACCGTGTCCGGCCAGCCGGACGCGTGGAGGACGTTGATGCAAAGCCGTCGAACGACGAAGGTCGAAAGGCTCTCGGCCGACTTCGTCCAGGATTCCTACACGTTGTACACGCGGTTGCGGGAAGCGGGCCCGCCCCGGGAAGTGCTGATGCCGCACGGTATCAAGGTGTGGATGGTGACCCGTTACCGTGACGCCCGCACCCTGCTGTCGGATTCACGGATCAGCAAGGACGGGCGGCGGGTCAACGAGTTGTTCGCCCGCCACGCCGAGTCGCCGGACAAGACCCCCGCGGCGGTCGACGACGACCTGGCCTCGCATATGCTCAACAGCGATCCGCCGAACCATGTCAGATTGCGAAGACTGGTCGGCAAGGCCTTCACCGAGCGCCGGGTGAAGCTCCTGCGGCCGCGGATCGAAGAGATCACCGAGGAACTGCTGGACCGGATGGACGGCGCGAGCGAGGTGGACCTGATCGAGGACCTGGCCGCTCCGCTGACCATCACCGTCCTCGCCGAACTGCTCGGCGTGCCGCCCGAGAATCGCAAGGTCTTCCGTGCCTGGACGAACACGCTCGTCGGGGCCGATCACACGCCGGAGGAGGTCGCCACGGCTTCGGCAGCGGTGGCCAGGTTCACCGAGGACCTGATCGACGCGAAACTCGCCGACCCCGGCGACGACATGTTCAGCGCGCTGGTACTGGCCACCGAGGAGGGGGACAGGCTCAGCAAGGACGAACTGGTGGCGATGGTCTTCCTGCTCGTGGTGGCCGGGCACGACACCACGTTGAGCATGCTCGGCAACGGGGTGTACGCCTTGCTCCGCCATCCGGACCAGCTCGCGAGGTTGCGGGCGGACCCGGCCTTGCTTCCCGCCGCGGTCGAGGAACTGCTGCGGTACGAGGGCTCGGTCAGCCTGGCGACGTTCCGTTTCACCACCGACGACATCGCGCTGGACGGCGTGACCATTCCCGCCGGCGAGATCGTGGTGGTGGCGCTGGGTTCGGCGAACCGCGACACGGAGAAGTTCGAGCACGCGGACAGCCTGGACATCACCCGCGGGCTCGGCAGTCACCTCGCCTTCGGGCACGGCATCCACTACTGCGCGGGCGCACCGCTGGGCCGTCTGCAGGTGGAGATCGGCATCGGCAGGTTGCTCGACCGGTTCCCGGACCTCGCGCTGGCGGCGGACCCGAAGCAGCTCCGCTGGAAGTCCAGCACCATCATGCACGGCCTCGTCTCGCTGCCGGTCTCCTTGCACCGCTAGGTGCTGTCCGAGTGTCCATAAAGGACGCGTGCTGGTGGCCTGAGGTCCGGTTGATGCGTATATGTACGGTTTGCAAAGGGGGTCGTGGGGGGGGGGGGGGGGGGGGGGGGGGGTAAACCACCCCCCCCCCCCCCCCCCACCAACCCACCCCCCACACCCGCAGGGGGGCAGAACCACGGTAGAGGAGAGGGACGCGCAACACGACCAAC
>NZ_JBIWKX010000107.1:0-13679 GCF_044765885.1 Amycolatopsis sp. NPDC102389 | reverse complement strand
CCAGAACCAGCCAGACCGCGTGAAAGCCTTTTTCGGCAAGGAAGAAGTCCGCTACGCCGCAGACTAGCCTGCCACATTTGCCTTACGGATCAATAACGCTCATTACCACTCACGACCCGGTCACAAAGCCGCACAAAGCACCCAAATCAGGCACCGCGCTCACTCTTTGTGTCCTCTATGGACAGTCAAGAACGAGCCGGGCCTCTTCGGCGAGCGCGCCGCCGGCTCCACCACGTCGCGTTTGCCTTACCCCTCAAGAGAACCCAAATCGCCACTCACACCCCACCTGACCAGCGGCAATCGACTTTGCCGGGACCCTGCGTCTAGTGCAAGGAAGGGGGCCTTCATGTACTTCCGCAAGGCGTGCCCCCGAGGCTCAGCCGGCGGCGGGTGACAGGTCCGCGAGCAGGCTTTCGGTGTCCGGCGTCGCCGCGCACAGCCGTGACGCGTAGTCGATGGCCAACCGGTGGTAGTCGAGCGTGAAGTCCGCGATCGCGTCGGACACCAGGAACGGCTGGATGTTGTTGGCGTAGGCGTCAGCGGCGGTGGCCAGGCACCCCACATGCGCGTAAACGCCGCAGATGATCAGCTGATCGCGTCCGCGCTCGGTGAGTTCATCCAGCAACGGCGATCGGTGAAAGGCGCTGTACCGCCACTTGGTGAGCACCCGGTCGTTCTCCCCCGGGCTCAGTTCGGCGACGATCGCGACGTCTTCGGGGCCGCTGGTCATGCCTTGGCCCCAAACGTCCTTGAGCAGACCTCGCTGCTCCTCGGTCATTCGGCCCGGCTGGGCGGTGTAGTACACCGGGATGCCGAGTCCGGCACACCGCTCCCGCAACCGCACGACGTTGTCGAGCAAATGCGTCCTCGGCGACTCTCCTTCCGGAAAGAACTTGACGAAGAAATTCTGCATGTCGTGAATGAGCAGGACGGCTCTGGCGGCCGAAACACGCCAGTCGACGACGTCCCCGGTCAGTTCACTCCGGGCGGGCATGGAATACGGGGATATGGCAGGGATGGACACAGTACCTCACTCTGACTCGCCTGGCGACGCCTGATCCGCACCGACACCGACCTAGATCCACAAAGGATTCTTGGAACACCTATTGTATACGGCTTCCGAAGATGTATACGTTGGCAGAGCTGGACAACTCTGGAGGGACGGTGGCCATGGACGCGCCCTTCAAAGCGGTGCTCGACGAGTTGCTGACCTCTGACCGGCAGTCTTTCGCGCTTCTGTATCGCCCTGCCAAGGGTCGCTTCGTGGAACTGCTGAGCGGTCCGACGCACAAGAACGAATCTCTCATGGACATTGCTCTCCCGGCGGGTGAAGCCGTTCTCGCGGTAATACCTTACCGACAGCTCACCGAGCTCGGCCTCCCCTGCGGTGACGACGGCCTGCCGTTGGTCACGCTGCGGGCCGAACACCGGATGCGCGTTCCGTTGCACGACGCTGTGCTCACGCTGCCCGATGACCCCGTCGAAATGGCCGACGCCGGCTTCGACGTCGATGACCGGACGTATGCCGAGATCGTGCGCACGGTGCTGGCCGAGAAGATCGGCCGAGGCGAGGGCTCGAATTTCGTGGTGAAGCGCACTTTCACCGCTGACCTTCCCGGCTACTCGCTCCGGACCGCCCTGTCGATCTTCTCCAGACTGCTGACCGCCGAACAGGGCGCGTACTGGACGTTCCTCGTGCACACCACCGAGCGCACGTTCATCGGCGCCAGTCCGGAGCTGCATCTGGGTTCGTCCGCGGGCACCGCGATGATGAACCCCATCAGCGGCACCTACCGGTATCCACCGGAGGGGGCGAACCTGTCCGGGCTGCTCGACTTCCTGGCCGATGGCAAGGAAATCGACGAGCTGAACATGGTGCTGGACGAGGAACTGAAGATGATGGCCGAGATGTGCCCGTTGGGCGGAAGCGTGCGCGGACCGCTACTGCGGGAGATGACGCGGCTCGCGCACACCGAGTACCTGGTGACCGGACACAGCGGAATGGATCCCCGGGAACAGTTGCGCAAGACCATGTTCGCCCCCACGGTCGTGGGCAGTCCGCTGCGAAACGCCTTCGACGTTGTCGCCGAGTACGAACCTGAGGGACGCGGTTACTACTCGGGTGTGGTGGCCCTGATCGGTGCCGGTCCGGCGGGGGAAGCGGACGTGGATTCCGCGATCTTCATCCGCTCCGCCGAAATCGACGCGAGTGGTCGACTGCGTGCCGGGGTGGGCGCCACGCTGGTGCGCCACTCCGATCCGGAAGCCGAGGTCGCCGAGACACATACCAAGATCTCAGGCTTGCTTTCCGCACTGGACGGTGCCGAGTCGGCTGCACGAGACAGGCCACCCGCCACGCTCCCCGGATTGTCGGCGCGGCCCGAGGTGACCCGTGCCCTGACGCAGCGAGCGAAGCGTCTTTCCGCTTTCTGGCAAAGACCTCCTGAGGCACGGCGAGAGGTGAACCCGATGCTTGCCGGGCGGCGGGCGCTGGTCGTGGACGCCGAAGACGGCTTCACCGCGATGCTGGGCGTTCAGCTCTCGGCTCTCGGGCTGGAGCCGGTCATCCACCGGCACGGTGGCGCCATCGACGTCGAGGACTACGACCTGGTGGTCCTCGGGCCGGGCCCCGGCGATCCGCTGGACCAGCGGAGCCCGAGAATGGCCACGCTGCGTGCCTTGACCAGGACCGCACTGTGCACCGAGACCCCGTTGTTGTCGGTGTGCCTGAGCCACCAGATCCTTTCGTCGCTGCTGGGGCTGCGCGTGGTCCGCAGATCCGTCCCGCACCAAGGCGAGCAGCGAGAGATCACGCTGTTCGGTGCCCGGCGCACGGTCGGCTTCTACAACACGTTCAGCGCTGTGTCCGCTATGGACACACTGCGGCATCCGCTGGTGAAAGGTCCGGTGGAGATCACCCGCGACCACGAGACCGGTGAGGTCCACGCGTTGCGCGGGACCACCTTCACCTCCCTGCAGTTCCACCCGGAGTCGGTGTTGTCCTTGGACGGACTGGAGATCCTCGACCACGTCACGGCGTCGTTGTTCACCACGCCGGTTCAGGTCCACTCCTCAGTCGGTGGCCGCGGCCCGGCCGGCTGAATCACCGAAGGTGAGCGCCTGCCCGAGCGTCGTTCCGGTGCCAGGGTAGGCCATTCCGAACGGACTCGCCGCGGCGTTTCCCGCCGCGTAGAGCCCGGAAATCACCGAACCGTCCACGTGCGTCACACGGCCGTGCTCGTCGGTCTTCGGTCCGCCCTTGGTTCCGCCGAGGCCGGCGTGCACCGCGACGGCGAAGTACGGCGGCTCGCTCAGCGGCCGAAGGGTGGGTTCTCCGCCCGCGCTGTCGTACTCCCCTCCGCCCCGGCCGAATTCGGGGTCCGCCCCGGCCTTCGCGTTTTCGTTGAACCGGTCGACCGTTTCCACGAAACCGGCCGGGTCCACGCCGATGAGGCCGGCGAGTTCGGCGGTGGTGCCGGCCCGCAGCAACCACTCCGGTTCCGGTTCACCGGGGCGCACCGAACCGAACGCATGACGTCCGCGCGCTTCGGCATCGAAGACCATCCAGGAGGGATCGGCTTCGAACCGGAAGTCTCGCGAGGAGAACGCGTGCATGGCCCGGCCGACGTCGTTGTAGCTCTGTGCCTCGTTGGTGAACCGCCGTCCGCGCTGGTCGACCATGATCACCCCGGGGCGGGCGCGCTCGGCGAACAACATGCGGTGCACCGGCTCGCCGTCGATCTCGTCGCCGGGCACATGGAGGCACGGGCACCACCACGCCTCGGACATGGTGCCCAGCGCCGCTCCCGCGGACATCGCGAGCCGCAGTCCGTCACCTCGCGAACCCGGCGCGCCGATCAGCCCACGCACCGGGGCTCGCAGGAATGTCTTCAGCAGAGCGGAGTCCCGTTCGAAACCGCCGGTGGCCAGCACGACCCGGGCCCGCTGACGTTCGCCGTCGACGACGACGCCTTCCGGTAACCAGTCGGTCACCCTGGTCGAGGTCCGCACGTCGACACCGGCATCGAGCACCGCCTTCAGCAGCGCGGCCACCATTGCTTGTCCACCGACCAGCGTTCCGGTGCGCGACCGTTCGGACACCAGTTGCGGCGTGGCCGCCCCGGTGACCATTTCCGTCACCGTCAGCGGGGGACGCCAAGCCGAGGAAGGCCGTATGAGTGCCGAGACGGTGGCGGGCACCTCGAGTGGCAACGGTTCCAAAGACCGCACTCCTGATCCCATCCCGCCCGGACGCTCGCGATGGCAGTCCGGGTAGGGCAACGGCTGCCAGCGCAGCGCGGTGGCGGCTTCCAGCCGGCGCAGCACGCGGGGCGCCTCGGCGAGATAGTGCTCAAGCAGGGCCGGTGCGGTGTCTCCGAGGTCGAGCGAATCCAGGTAGAGACGGGCCTGCTCGATGCTATCCACAATGGATCCGTCAGCGTGCACATGGTTTCCGGGCACCCATACCGCACCGCTCGACAATGCCGTGGTTCCGCCGATCGTCGCTGTCGCCTCGGCGAGCGTCACCTCGGCTCCGGCCTCCCGCGCGGCGAGCGCGGCGGCGAGCCCGGCGGCGCCGGAACCGAGGACGATGACCTTGACCATGCCGGCTACTCGGGGATGCCGCCCCGGGTGATCAGCGGCACCTCGATCCCCAGCGCGCGCATCTGCTCGCACGGGTTCATGAACTCCCGCAGTTCGATGATCTCGCCGTCCCGCAGCTTGAACGAGTGGATGAAGTGGTTGCGGTAGATGCCCGGCGGATAATCGGGGAACAGGATCTGCCCTTCCCCGTCGCACTCGACCCAGAAATGGTTCGGGTCCTGCGTCTCGAAGACCTGGACGTTGGACCACTTCCAGTCGGGGAAGCAGTCCAGCGACCACGCGGCCATCTCGGCGAGCTTCTCGCGGCCGCGGACCGCGGCGGGCTTCCCGGTATCGGTCGTCCACAATCCACCGTGGGCGTCCTCGGCGTACAGGCGGTGCCGTTTCAGCCGAGGCGGCCCTTCGGTCACGCGGAGGTACTCCTCCACCACGGCTCGGTTACTGCGACGCAATTCCGCGTCGTCCACGAAGCTGTTCCCGGTACTGACCTTTTCGGACACGGTTCCTCCTTGAGGGGGAAACAACATCTTCGATCGCGGCAGGCCGATCCGCAAGGCCCGCTGTGCGATCGCGTTCACTGGAAAGGGCCCGGTGCGGTCACTACGCTTACGGTCATGTACCGATACGTGATCATGGATGTGTTCACCGGCACTCCGCTCGAGGGAAATCCCGTCCTCGTCCTGCTTGCCGCTTCGGGGTTGTCGTCGGCGCAGATGCAGGCGATCGCCGTGGAGACCCATCTGTCGGAAACCACTTTCGTGCTCCCCGCCGAGAGTTCCGGGGATGTGCGGGTCCGCATCTTCACCCCGACCTGCGAACTGCCCTTCGCCGGGCATCCGACCTTGGGGACGGCGATCGCGCTGGCGCACCAGTCGGACCGCACTTCCCTGGTCATGGAAACCCTCGTCGGAAACGTGGAATTCACTTTCGAGCGCGACGACGGCGGAACGGTGTCGGCGAGCATGATCCAGCCGATTCCGGTATGGGAGCCCTATGAACACGCGGAGACCCTCGCGGAGGGTGTCGGCGTGCGCGCCGCGGAACAGACGGTGTTCGCCTACCGCAACGGGCCGAGGCATGTCCTGTTCCCCGTGCGCGACATCGAAGAACTCTCCGGCCTCACACCGGACTTGCGGCTGCTCGCGACTCTGCCGGACATGAGTGCCTTTTGTTTCGCCGGTGAGGGCACGCGGTGGCGGGCCCGGATGTTCTCCCCCGCCTACGGGGTGACCGAGGACGCGGCGACCGGATCGGCCGCGGGACCGCTCGCGGTACACCTGGCGAGGACCGGCAGGATCTCCTACGGCGACCGGATCGAGATCCGGCAGGGTGTCGAGATGGGACGTCCGTCGACAATGGTGGCGACGGCCTGGGGCTCCGGTGAGCGTCCCGAGCGGATCGTGGTGAGCGGGACCGCGGTGCCCGTCGCGCGGGGCGAGTTCCTGCTCGAAGGCGCCGAATCCGCTTCGTGAGCCGGATCCGTTCGGAACCGACCGGAACGGGTCACTCGCTCTTCTTGTCCTTGCCCTTATCCTTCTCCGACGAATCCGGAACGCTCATGCCGAGCTCCTCGAGGCCCTCCAGCATCGGTCCCAGCAACGAGTTCATCACCTCCATCGGATCGACCTTGCCGCTGGCGACCCCGGCGAAGTCGAGACCCGGCATCGACCCCGTGCCCATGACCTCCTCCACCTTCGCCATCGCCTCGTTACGGCCCTGTCGCACCACCTCCACGATCTGATGAGCCAGCCGGGCCGGAGGTAGCGATCGGTACTTCGATCCTTGGAACGACAGATCCGTCAACTCGCCGCGTCCGTCGAAGGTCATCAAGAACGAATTGTCCTTCGCGCGGACGGTTGTCGTGCTCTCCTCCCAAACCTTGCTCACCTCCCGCAGTTTCTGCTTCTCCCGCTCCAAATCCGCCAGCGCCTGCTCGACACCCGCATCCGGATCCGCGTTGTTGAATGCCGCGGCCCAATTCGTCATCACACAGCCCCTCACTACTCATGACCAGCTCGAACAGTCCGGCGCCTTCACGATTACAGAGACACCACCCCGAGCCGTTCGCGACTCCGCGTACACAGCCTGTTTTGCGGCGAACCCTGCCCTTTGTTCCTCTCTTCACAGGCAGGGATCCGTTCGAGCGGGTCAAGCCCCGCCAAGGTATCGGCCCAGTAGTCCAGGTTCGCCCCGGCGACGGGATCGTTCGCGCGTGCAGCGTGACAGCCCTGATGCGCTCATCTTCGCCCGTACGCAGGAGCACTGAGCGCATCAGGGGTCCTTCGCCAGGTCGAAGGGCGACACCAGCTCCCTGCGCAGGCGATCGTCCGCCTCGTCGGGGGTGTTCGCGCACGACGGGTGTCCAACGCGTCCGGGAACGCCTTCTGGTCGCCGGTCCTACGGCAGGCGGTCCGCCCACGCCGCAGGAGTGGGAGTACCAGATCCGCCGCCCTCATAGCTCGATCCGTTCCATCGAGCCGACGGCCCCGCCGGCGTCCGACGCCGTCCGGTCGGAACCCATCAATGCCTGGACCTCGGCGGCGAGAGCGGAGATGTCCGGAGCCCTCAGCACGAGAGAGACCGGAAGCGTCACCGCCAGGTCGCGCAGTACGAGGTCGCGCAGTTCCATCGCCATCAACGACGTCATGCCGAGCGTGGTCAGCCGGACGTCCCGGCGGACGTCCTCCCGCGGCACGCGGAGCACCCGTGCCACCCGGTCGGCCAACCGGTCTTCGACCGATCCGTCGTCGGGGAGCCGCGCGCTCGATCCCGGCTCCGGCTCGGAACCCCGCCAGTACCGTTCGCGCTGCCATGGGTAAGAGGGCAACGGCACCGTCCGGCCGCCGTCATGCTGGAGGCGGTCCCAGTCGATGCCGTAACCCGCCGCGTACAGCTCCGCGACGGCGACGAGCAGATCCTCTCGATCACCCTTGCCCTTGTGCGCGGTGGCGATGACGGCGCCCTCGACTCCGACGGAATGGAGGGTTTCGTCGATCGCCGGGCCGAGCACGGGATGGGGACTGATCTCGAGGAACACCCGGTACCCCTGTTCCGCCAGCGAAACCATCGCGGGAGCGGACATCACCGGCTCGCGCAGATTGCGGACCCAGTACTCCGGCCCGAGATCCGCGCCATCACACCACCTGCCGGTCACGCTGGAGCAGAACGGCAGCGGGCCCACCGACGGCACGATGTCGCGGAACCCGGCGCGCAGTTCGTCCAGCAACGGCTCCACCTGCCTGCTGTGCCCGGCCACGTCGACGTCCATCCGCCGTCCGAAGACGCCGTCCCGCTCCAGCTCGCGCAGCACCTCGTCGACGGTCGCCGCGTCACCGGTCAGCAGCGTGGCCGTCGGGCTGTTGCTCGCCGCGATCTCGATCCGGCCGTCCCATCGCCCGGCGAGTTCGCGTGCCTCCGGAAGAGGCAACTCCACCAGCGCCATCGTGCCCCGGCCCCGGATGGTCGCCAGGAGACCGCTGCGGTGGCAGATGATCGTCGCCGCGTCCTCGAGAGACAGCACGCCCGCGACGTGCGCGGCGGCGACCTCGCCCATGCTCTGCCCGGTCACCGCGTCCGGTTCGACCCCCCACGACCGCCACAGGGCCGCGAGCGACACCTGCATGGCGAACAGCGTGGGCTGGACCTGTTCGATGCGCCCTGTCTCCGACCGCTCACGATCACGGTGCAGGAACTCGATGACCGAGAATCCCCCGCTTCGCCGGATCGCGGCGTCACAGTCTTCGAACGCGTCCCGGAACGCCTGTTCCGTCTCCGACAGCCGCCGTCCCATACCGGACCACGAGGCGCCGTGCCCGGAAAAGACGAACACGACGCGCGGCTCGCTCCGCGCGAATCCCGGTTTCCGCTCTCTCGCCTGCTCGAGAGCGCTCGCCAGCTCGCCTCGCGAACCGCCCACCACAGCGAGCCGGTGGGCGTGGTGACCGCGATGAGCGGCGGTATAGGCGACATCGTCGAGGTCTTCGGCGGCACTCACCGTCTTCGCCAATTCGGCGAGCTCCTGATCCAGCGCCGCGGGGGTGTGCGCGGACACCGGCACGATGACCGGTTCCTGCCGCTGTTCTTCGAGCGTGGCGAGCGAAGCCGCGGTCCGGGCAGGAGGGTGGACGCGACGCCAGCGCACCTCCTGCCCTCGGCAGTAGAGGCTGCCGAGAGAATCGAGCAGGACCGGCCTGGCGGGTTCGCCGCGCCGGATGGAGGGCAGCACCTGCCCCTCGCGGCCCGCTTCGGCGAGGCAATCAACGAGGTTGCGCACCAGCAGAGGGTGCGGGTCGACCTCGATGAACCGATCGTGGTCCGAGTCGATGAGCAGCCGCACCACCTCGGCGAACAGCACCGGCTCGCGGAGGTTGTCACACCAGTAGCCGGCCTTGAGTTCGCTTCCCTCCAGCCGTCGGCCCGCCACAGTGGAATAGAACGGGACCGTACCTTGGTGCGGGCGCAATCCACTGAGGGCCGCGCGCAGTTCCGGCAGCAGCGGATCCATCTGCGGTGAGTGGGACGCGTAGTCGACCTGGATCGCCCGTGCGGTGATGTCACCGCGCTTCGCCTCGGCGATCACCTCCGCGATCGCGTCCGCGGCGCCGGAGATCACCGTCGCGGTGGGACTGCCGCTGACCGCGACGGAGAGCTCGGCCGTCCGACCGGTGAGCAGCAGGCGGGTCTGCTCGACGGGGAGTTCGACCAGGGCCATGGCACCTCGGCCGCCGACGGTGCGTTGCACGATCGCGCTGCGCACGCAGATGATCCGGACCGCGTCCTGGAGACTCAGGCACTGGGCGACGCAGGCCGCCGCCACCTCGCCCATGCTCTGCCCCACGACGGCGCCCGGTCGCACTCCCCAGGAACGCCACAGGTCGGCGAGCCCGACCTGCATGGCGAAAATCGCGGGCTGCACGACATGAAGGTCGTCGAGCCAGGTCGGATCGTCGCCTGCCAACAGATCCAGGATGGACTGCCCGAGATAAGGACGCATCGCCTTGTCGCATCGTCGCAGCGAGGCCCGGAAAGCCGGTTCGATGAGCAGGTCTCGCCCCATGGAGAGCCACTGCGAACCCTGACCGGCGAACACGAACACCGGCTTCCGGCCGGCGTCGCGCGGGGTACCGACGGCGGTACCGGCGCGGACCCGGTCCACAAGGTAGTCGTCGAGGCGAGCCGCCAGATCGGACATGCCGGTCACGGTGAGCGCCATCCGCCACGCACCGTCGTCCTCCCGGCCGCCGGCTGCGGAACGGAGGTCGGCGATCGACGTGCCGGGGCGATCGCAGGCCTTCCGCAACTCGGTCGCCGCGGCGCGGAGTCCTTCGGCGGTGGACGCGGCGACGGGAACCAGCTGCGGGGCTTCCCCGGTGGTCCCCTCGACCACGACGTGGCAGTTGGTGCCACCGAAACCGAAGGAACTCACCCCGGCCAGCGCGGGACGTTTCCCCTGCGGCCAGGCCGTTCGCTCCGAGGCGACCCGCAGACGCCAGTTCTCGAAGTCGATGTGCGGGTTGGGGTTCTCGAAGTGCAGGCTCGCCGGGATGGACCGGTTCCGGACGGCCAGCGCGGTCTTGATGAAGCCGGCGATCCCGGCCGCCGCCTCCAGATGACCGATGTTCGTCTTGGCCGACCCCAGCAGGAGCGGCCGCTCGGCCGGGCGACCGGCGCCGAGCACGGCCCCGAGCGCCGCGGCCTCGACGGGGTCGCCGAGCGCGGTGCCGGTCCCGTGGGTCTCGACGTAGTCGACCTGCGCCGGATCGACTCCCGAGGCCGCATAGGCGTCCCGCAGAACCTGTTCCTGCGCGGCCGGGTTCGGCGCGGTCAGCCCGTTGCTGAAGCCGTCGTTGTTGATCGCGCTGCCGCGCAGGACGCAGTAGACGGGATTGCCGTCGGCGAGTGCGCGGGACAGTGGCTTGAGCACCACGACGCCGCCGCCTTCACCGCGCACATAGCCGTTGGCCCGGGAGTCGAACGCCTTGCACCGGCCATCCGGTGCCATCGCGCCGAGGCGGGACATCGCGACCATGTTCTCCAGCGCGATCAGCAGATTGACCGCGCCGACCACGGCCAGTGACGTCTCGCCGAGCACCAGGCTCTGCCGGGCTTGGTGAATCGCCACCAAGCCCGAGGAACACGCGGTGTTCAACGTGATAGCCGGCCCTCGCAGACCGAGAAAGTAGGCCACCCTCGCCGGGATGATGCTCAGATCCTGGCCGGTCGCGGTGTGTTCGGTGAAGCGGTCCAGCGCACCGTCGGCAGAACGCGCGTAGTCGTTCCACATCGCGCCGAAGAACACGCCCGTCCGGCTCTCCCGGAGGCCGTCCGGCGCGATACCCGCGTCGTCGAGCGCCTCCCACGACAACTCCAGTGCCAACCGCTGCTGAGGATCCATTTCGACCGCCTCGCGCGGCGAGATGCCGAAGAACCGGGGGTCGAAACCGTCGATGCGGTCGAGAAAACCACCCCACCGGCTGCTGACCTTTCCGTTCGCCATCGGGTTCTCGTCGAAGAGCCCGTCCGCGTCCCAGCGCTGCGGTGGCACTTCGGTGATCGCGTCCACCCCTGCCGAGAGCAACCGCCAGTAAGCGTCCAGGTCTTCGGCGCCGGGGAACCGGCACGCCATCCCGACCACGGCGATCGGATCTTCGAGCCGGGGCCCGCCGGTGACCGCGGCTGCTCGCGGCGCTTTCGGTTGTGCTCGTGTGCTCACCGCGTCGGCCAGCGACTTGATGGTGGGGTTCTCCCACAGCAAGGTCGGCCGTAACCGCCGCCCCAAGGCGGCGCCGAGTTCGTTGAGCAGGCCGACCGCGCGCATCGAGTCGAGTTCGTATCGGCTGAACCGTTCCTCCGCGTCAATGGATCGAGGGTCGATCCCCATCACCGTCGCAAGGCGCGCGATCAGCCATTCCTCGATGGAGATCGCGGTGAGCAGGCCTTCTTGCGTCATCGTCGATTCCTAACAAAGCGGACGGACTTTTCACTACCCGATCACCACGCCGGGCAGAGTGATCGTGAACGCATTCCCAGCTTCACCTCGCGCCTCCAGATCACCGGTAATGTGCCCCGGCTCACAGAATCTGTCAACAAGGACGGAACAAAGGGGCAGCCCTATTCGCCATCCTCACTTTTAACAAAAATACACAATTCCGCTAATCGTTCTCTGCTATTTGAAAACCCCGGCTCCGTCAAGGCCCATCAGGGTGACGAAGCATCGCCCGGTCGTCATTTGACGAGACCTCGACGATGCGCTAACCATGGACATGACCAGGCATTTCAATCACGACGCCGCCGAGGCGCGCGCCCTGACCGACACGGAAGAACCATCCGCCGATTCGGTGATTCTCAATCACGGCGAGCATGAGCTTCGAATACTTCGATGGAGGCAAATGGCGGTTGACAACGGCCGGAAGTGTCCCGCTCGCGAGCAATTCGATCCACTCGCGGCCGACTATATCGCCGACCCATACCCCATCCTCGCGGCGATACGCGCGGAAGTCCCGGTTTTCTACGACCCTCGGCTCGACATGTGGCCGGTGACCAGGCACGAAGACGCCAAACGAATCTTCACCGATCATGAGACCTTTTCGGGCTCGATCACGCAGACACCGGTCTACCCGCTCGCCGAGGAGGCCAAGGCGATCCTGGACACGGGTTTCCATCCGACGCCGACCGTGTCGAACTGCGATCCGCCGAAACACACGCGGGTGCACACGCACAACGTCCGGGCGTTCTCCGCCCTGCGCATCGCCGTGCTCGAACCGGTCATCCGCGAATGCGTCGTCGACTTGATCGACGGCTTCGCCGCGAAAGACCAGTTCGACGTCGTCGAGGAGCTGAACTTCCCACTCCCCCGCCGTGATCGTCTTCGACCTGATCGGCCTTCCCAGGGCGGACATGGAGTCGCTGAAAGGTCTCGCGCTCAACCGGATGGCCTTCACCTGGGGACGGTCGTCCAAGGCCCAGCAGATCCGAATCGCCGAGAACATGGTCGACTACTGGAGGTACTGTACGGACTTCGTGATCAGCCGCGTCCAAGACCCACAGGACGACTTCACCAGCGACCTCGCCCGGGTGCACCTCGATGATCCGGAGGAGCTGACCGTCGACGAGATCATCAACGTGATCCATGCACTGAGCTTCGCGGGACACGAAACCACGGCCAACGTGTCGGCCAGCTTGCTCCACCGGTTGCTCGGCCATCGCGAGCGCTGGGAACAACTCTGCGCCGACCCGTCACTGATTCCGAAGGCGGTCGAGGAGGGCCTCCGTTATGATGCGAGTCTGCACACCTGGCGCAGGATCACCACGAGACCGGTCACCATCGGCGGGGTCGAGGTACCCGCCGGCGCCAAACTGCTCCTGCTCATCGGCTCCGCCAACCATGCCCCGGCGACCTTCCCTGACCCGGAGGTCTTCGACCTCCACCGGGCGGGCGCTCAGCAGCACCTCACCTTCGGCAGGGGCATCCACGCCTGCTTCGGCGCGCCGCTCGCTCGCATGGAGATGCGAATCATGCTGGAAGAGCTGACTTCCCGGCTGCCCGGCCTGCGCCTGGACATCGAGCAACCACTGGACTACCATGAGAACGCCTGCTTTCGCAAAACAGTGCGGCTTTGGCTCGACAACGTGGGCCGAGGACGCGACACCGAAGTACATGAAGGCCCCCTTCCTTGCGTCTAGCGCCAGGGTGCTGGCAAAGTCGAGCCTGGTTCTGGACACCGGCGGGGCTACAGTGTCCACAAGGGACATCGCCGAGCAATTGGGTGTCCGATTGATGCCGCTAAGTACGGTTCCCCGTGGGGTCGTGAGTGGTAATGAGGGTTAGAACAACCCAAATCACTCACGACTCCCTCGCGAAACAGTGCAAGTCGCCCAAACCGGTCACCTAAGTCTCGAAAAGTGTCCCGTATGGACAGTCAAGAGCCGGGTGAGACCCCTTGCGTGAGCCTGGGACCACACCCAACGGTAGCGAAGCCTGGCGGATTCATGCGGTCGTTGCAACATGCTCCATTTAGGACAGTAGCATGTTGAGTTTTTCTTGGGGTGTAAGCCAGTCCAGTGTTTTGCGGGGA
>NZ_JBIWKX010000106.1:0-13721 GCF_044765885.1 Amycolatopsis sp. NPDC102389 | reverse complement strand
CTGATCGGCACCATGTCCGGGATCCGCGGCGTGCGGGCCTCGGCCTGGCGGCGAGGTTTACGCAGCGCCCGCCCGGTCCGCAGACAGGCCGCGAGTTCGCGGCGCAGCGCGCCCCGGCCTTGCACATAGATCGACTGGTAGATCGTCTCGTGGGACACCCGCATCTCCGGACAGTCGGCGAACTCGGCCACCAGCCTGGCCGAGATCTGCTCCGGCGACCACCGCAGCAGCAGCCGTTCCTGCACATGGTCCCGCAGCCCGGCATTGCCAGGATCGGCCAGTTTCGCCGTCTTCGGCCGCTTCGCCCGCTCCCGCGCCGCCGCTTCCGCCACATGGGCCCGATACCGGGCAGGACCACCGTTGTTGTTGATCTCCCGGCTGATCGACGACGCCGCCCGGCCCAGCCTCCGCCCGATCACCCGCGGCCCCTCGTCCCGGGCCAGGCCACGAGAGATCTCCTCCCGCTCCTCCACCGACAAATACCGTGTCCCCAGCTCACGGGGCGCGTTACCGATCACCCCACCAGCCTCGCCGAACCACCGCCGACCGGTCTCCTGCGCCACACCCGCCGCCACCGAGGCAGACATCACAGCCCGCCCCGCCCGAACCCCCTGCCAAAACCGCACCCGCACATCCCGCACCAACGGCACACGACCCACCATCACAACCTCCGACCACAATCGGTGTTGCAACGACCCCGTGAACCCAAGAGGCCTTCACTACCTTCAGGCCAAGCCGCACCCGGTCGGGAAGCCGCACAAAGTACTCAAATCGGTCACTCAGGTCTTAACCGGTGTCCCTTATGGACAGACAAGAACGCGAGCCCGCTCTCGCCGCCAGAACCCGAATCGCCACTTCGGCTCACCTGACCAGCGGCCGTGCGACTTTGCCGGAACCCGGCGACTCAGGAGGACCGAGGAGCCTCGGCGGGCAGGAACTGCTCCACCGGCTTCCCCCGCCAAGCGGCGATGATCCCCAGCGGATCCGGCCGCAGCAGCGAAGCGGCCGCGTACACGCTCGCCGCGACGACACCGGCCATGAACCACCAGTCGTACAGGGCCTGCTCCCCCGTCGGGTAGTAGACCAGCGTCACGAACACCGACACCGCGACGACGACCGCGAGGTTCCGGCGGCGCCATTCGAAGGCCGACAGGACCACGAAACCCCAGGTCAGGTACCACGGCAGTGAGGGCGGCGGGACGATCGCGCCGGCCAGCAGGACGATCGCCATCCGGTGGATCGCCGGGTTGCCGCCGTTGCGGGCGAGCCACCACTGGCGGCCGGCGAAGACGAACAGGCCGACCATCGCGATCGCCCGGAACACGGTGACGAACGGCGAGACCTCGACGTCGATCACCAGATTCACCAGCGAGTAGAAGATCTCGCCGATCCCGGTCGGGAAGTTCATCCAGTTCGCGATCAGCGTCGGCGCCTTGAGACCGGTCAGCCAGCCGAGGTTGACCGAGCCGAGCGACAGCCAGGTGCCCGCGACGAACACCGGCAGGAAGATCCCGACCGACGCGGCGCCCGCGCGGAAGAAGTTGACCACCTTCCGGTCGCCGGGCAGGTGGTTCGCCCACACCCAGACCAGGAACGGCAGCGCCCACGCCGCAGTGGGCTTGATCAGCATCCCGATGGTGACCAGGACGATCGCGACGACGTGCTTGCGCTCCAACGCCGCCAGCACACCGACGGTGAGAAAGCCCAGCATCAACAGGTCGTTGTGCGGGCCGCCGACGAGATGGATCACCGTCATCGGGCTGGCGATGGCGAGCCACAGGGTGATCGGCAGCTTGCCGCCGAGGTGCTTGACCAGCCGCGGCAGCGACCACAGCATCCCGGCCAGGCCGATCATCAGGACCAGCCGGGTCGCGATGACCCCGGCGATCATGTCGTTGCCGGTGATCGAGACGATCCCCTTGGCGACCAGCAGGAACAGCGGGCCGTACGGCGCGGGCGTGGTCTGCCACAGCGGGTGGACGTTCTGCACGACGTCCGGTAGCACGGTCAGCTCAGCCGGTCCGTTGGCGTACGGGTCGAGCCCGTGCAGCAGCTGCGCGCCCTGTGCGAGGTACGAGAAGACGTCGCGGGTGAACAGCGGCGGCGAGACCAGCAGCGGCGCCATCCAGCAGGCGGCGGCGATGACGATCGGGCGGCTGCCGATCCGGCCGGCGAGCGCGTAGCGGCCCAGCCGGACCCACGCCCAGATGATCAGCGCGAAGCCCGTGTAAAGCATCGCGTTCGCGAGGATGCGGCCGTGGCCGTAGCGGATCCACGACAGCGGTCCGTGCCCCAGGATCGGGTCACGGATGAGGATGCCACCGGCGCCGAGCGCCGCCAGCATCAGCAGCGTGCTGCCTATGGTTCCCATCGCGATGGTGCGGTACGGGAACCGGGAAGGCACCCGGAGCCGCTCGCCGAGGGAACCGGCCGAGGGCGTCTGCGGGGGTTCTGTCGTGGTCGCCATTTCGAGATTGGAGGTTACACACCGCGCCTGTGCGAGTGCGCGGCAATGGGTGTTTCCCGCGCGGTTCCACCGGGCAACGCGGCGAGCAGCGACTTCGTGTAGTCGTGCTTCGGGTCCAGCAGGACCTCCTCCACGGTACCGACCTCCACCAGCTCCCCGCGGTACATCACGGCGACCCGATCGGCGATGTTCCAGGCCAGCCCGAGGTCGTGGGTGATCACGAGCCCGGCGAGACCGAGTTCACGCCGCAGGCGCAGCAACAGCGCGAGGATCTCCCCACGCACCGACGCGTCGAGTGACGCCACCGGTTCGTCCGCCACGATCACGCCGGGGTCCAGCGCGAGCGCGCCCGCGATGACGACCCGCTGACGCTGCCCGCCGGACAGCTCGTGCGGGAGCCGGTCGAGGAACTTCTCGGCGGGCCGCAGCTCGGCCGCTTCCAGTGCCTTGACGACGATCTCGTGCTCGTTCGCGCCCATTCCGTGGATGCGCGGGCCTTCCGCGACGGCCTCGTACACCGTGTGGTTCGGGTTCAGCGCGCTCGTCGGGTCCTGCAGCACGAGCTGGACCTGCCGCCGGTACGCCTTGAGGCCGGCGCCGCCGAGGGGGACCGGCTTGCCGTCGTAGCGCACCGCTCCGGAGTCGGGTTTCTGCAGCCCGAGCAGGGTCCGGGCGAGCGTCGTCTTGCCCGAGCCGGACTGGCCGACGAGCGCGACGATCTCGTCCTTCCGCACCTGGAGGCTCACTCCGGCGACGGCGTTGATCCGCTTGCCGGTGCGGTCGCGGAAGCTGACGCGCAGGTCCTCGGCTTCGAGCAACGCGGGCTGGTCACCGCTGCGTTCGGGCTCCGGCGGCAACGGCGTGCTGGTCGCGGGCGCGAACCGCGACACCGGGTCGCCGACGGTCGGGAACGCGGCCGCCAGCGCCTTGCTGTGCTCGTGGTGCGGCGCGCTCATCAGCTCCGCGCTCGGCCGCTCCTCGACGATCTCGCCGTCGTACATCACCGCGATCCGGCGGCAGGTCGCGGCGAGCACCGACAGGTCGTGGCTGATCATGACCAGCCCGATCCCCTGTTCGGCGACGAGCCTGCCCAGCAGGTCGAGCACCTGGGCCTGGACGACGACATCGAGCGCGGTGGTCGGCTCGTCCGCGATGATCAGCCGCGGCGAGCAGGCCAGCGCCATCGCGATCATGACGCGTTGCTTCTGCCCACCGGACAGCTCGTGCGGGTACGCCCCCGCACGACCGGGCGGCAGGTCGACCTGTTCGAGCAGCTCCGCGACCTTGGCCTGGATCTCGCCGTCCGACAGTGCCTTGCCGCCGGGCGGGTGCAGGCGGATCGGCTCGGCGATCTGCTCGCCGATCCGGCGGACCGGGTTCAGCGCGTGCATCGCGCCCTGGAACACGACCGAGGCCTCGGCCCAGCGCACCGCGCGCAGCCTGCCCCATTTCATGGCCGTGACGTCTTCGCCGTCCAGCAGGATCTCGCCGCTGACCTTTGCCGAACGCGGGAGCAGCCGCAGCACGCTCATCGCGACCGTCGACTTCCCCGACCCCGACTCCCCCGCCACTCCGAGCGTGTCGCCGGGTTCGAGCACGAGATCGACCCCGCGGACCGCGGCGACCTCGCCGCCTCCGGTGGCGTAGGTGACGCCGAGATTCTTCAGTTCCAGCAAGGGGCTCATGAGTGCTGTCCCTTCAGGCGCGGGTTCAGCACGGTCTCCAGCGCGCGTCCGACGAGGGTGAAAGCGAGGACGACCACGACGATCGCGACGCCCGGCGGCAGCAGGTTCCACCACGCGCCCTTGCTGATCGCGCCGTTGTTCAGTGCGGTCTGGAGCATGGCTCCCCACGAGACGGTGTTCGGGTTGCCGACGCCGAGGAAGGCCAGCGTCGCGTCCGCGATGACCGCGTTGCCCACGACGAGCGTGGTGTTGGCCAGCACGAGCGGCATGACGCCGGGAAGGACGTGCTTGCCGACGATGTGCAGATGGCCGCCACCGAGCGCCTTCGCGCGCTCGATGTACGGACGGCCCTCGATCGTCAGGGTCTGCGCCCGGACCAGGCGCGCGGTGCTCGGCCAGGCGGTGACGCCGATGGCGACGATCACCGTCATCGCACCCTGCTCCAGCACCGACGCCAGCGCCACGGCGAGGACGAGCGACGGCAGCACCAGGAAGAAGTCCGTGAACCGCAGCAGAAGTCCGGACAGCCAGCCGCCGAAATGCGCGGCCGCGATCCCGATCACCGTACCGATCAGCACCGACAGGAACGCCGCCGAGAACCCGACGAGCAGGGAGATCCGCGCGCCCCAGAACGTCATCAGCAGCACCGAACGGCCGTCGATGTCGGTGCCCAGCCAGAATTCCCCGCTGGGCGGATTCAGCGAACCGCCGTGGGCCTTGGTGACGTCGAGGCCGGACTCGTCCGAGATCACCGGCGCGAGGATGGCCAGCAGCGTGATGACGCCGAGGAAGGCCAGCCCGAAGACGCCCGCCTTGTTCGTCGTGAACTCGTGCCAGCGCTTGGCCACCGCCTCGCGGCGACGGCGCCAGACGATCGAACCGGGTTTTTCCGCTGTGGTCATGCCGTCCGCACCCTGGGGTCGAGCACGCGGTAGAGCAGCTCCGCGAGCAGGTTCATCAGCACCACCGCGCCGGCGAGGGTGACGAAGACTCCTTGCAGGACAGGAAGATCAGGCCCGCGGAGCGCTTCGTAGAGCAGCTGCCCGAGCCCCGGCCAGCTGAACACGGCCTCGACCGAGACGGCACCCGAGACGACCATCCCGAACTGCATGAAGACCAGAGTCACCGTCGGCAGCAGGGCGTTGGGCACGGCGTGCCGCTTGCGCACCAGGTCGTCGCGCAGCCCCTTGGCCCGTGCGGTGGTGAGGTAGTCCGAGTTCATCTCGCCGATCAGGGACGACCGCATGACCAGCATGTACTGCGCGTAGAACACCACCAGCAGGGTCACGCACGGCAGCACCAGATGGTGGAGGACGTCGAGCCCTTCGCTGAAGAAGCCCGGTGCGACGTCCGGGGAATGCATGCCCCGGCTGGGAAAGAGCCCGTCGGTCGCCACGAGCAGCATGAGCCCGAGCCAGAACTGCGGGACCGACCACAGGGTCAGCGCGAGTCCTGTTTGGACCTTGTCGAACCCGCTCCCCCGCCGCCAGCCCGCGCGGATGCCGAGCCACAGGCCGAGCGCGATCGCGAGCACCGTCGCGCTGCCGACGAGCAGGATCGTCGGCCACAACCGCTCGCCGATCATGTCGAAGACCGGACGCCGCTGCAGGTACGAGACCCCCATGTCGCCCTGGAGCAGGCCGACGACGTAGTCCCAGAACTGCTGCAGCAGGGGCTTGTCCACGCCCATCTGCGCGCGCAGCTCCGCCATCATCTTCGGATCGGTCGGCCGGTCGCGGACCATGAACCGCACCGGATCGCCGGGCAGCGTCCGGAACAGGAAGAACCCCAGCACGACGACGAGCGCGAGGCTCGCCAGCGCGCCGCCGATCTTGGAGAGCACGAACCGGGTGGTGCCGGTCCCGCCCCGGCGCTCGTCGGGATCGACGAGCGCCGAGGATTGGTCGAGAGAACTGAGTGCTTCGGTCAACGTGCTCTTACTCCCGGTCTTCGGCGGACTTGCCGCGCCGCCCGAGCAGCACGCCACCACCGACGAGCACCACGAGCACGACCGCGCCGATGCCGATCCACAATCCGGTGTTGCTGCTCTCCTCGGCGCCGGCCGCCGCCGCGTCGGCCGGAGTGGCGCCGTAGACGCCCCAGTAGCCGGACTGCTCGAGGATCGCGCCGTCGGGCTGCGGCTGCTTGGTGAACGAGGAGAACTTGTCCGAGCGGTAGGCCTCGAGCACGTTGTCGTAGTCGAGGACGACGTCGACGTACTCGCCCGCCAGCACGGCCTGGGCCTGCTTGACGAGCTCGGCGCGCTTGGCCGGGTCGAACTCGGTCAGCTGCTTCTTGTACAGGTCTTCGTAGCGCGGGTCGCAGAAGAACGTCGCCGAGCTGCCGCCGTTGCCCTCGGCGTTCGGGCGGCCGGCGCAGGTGTTCAGGCTCAGGGCGTAGTCCGGGTCGGGCGAGGTGCCATAGCCGGAGATCGCGAGGTCGTAGTTACCCGCGGTGGTGCGGTCGTCGAGCTCGTCGTCGGAGACGAGTTCCTGCTTGACGCCGATGCCGACGTCCTTGAGCCAGCCGGTGACGAACTGCGCGGTGCGCTGGTCGAACGGCCGGTTCGCGTGGCCGGCGAGCCGGAACTCCAGCTTCGCGCCGCCCGGGGCGACGCGGATGCCGTCCGCTCCCTTGGCGTAGCCCGCCTGGTCGAGCGTGGCGTTCGCGGCCGCGATGTCGAACTTGGTCTTTTCGGCGTCGGACGGGGCCCAGGTGTACGCCTTGTAGATCGCCGGCACCACACCGGTCCCAGGCTGGCCGTAGCCGTTCATGACCTTCTGAACGATGGTCTCGGTGTCGATGGCCTGCGCGATCGCCTTGCGGACGCGGACGTCCTTGAGGATCGGGTTGCCATCACCGATCGGCTTGTCGAGGACGTTCTTGACACCGAAGTTGATGATGAGCTCGTTGTACCGGCGGCCGGGGGCCTTGTTCGTGGTGATGTTCTTCTCGCCCTTGAGCGCGTCGAACTGCGTCGGCGTGAGGCGGTTGATGACGTCGACCTCACCCTGCTTCAACGCGTTGACCGCGGCCTCGGCGTCCTTGAACTGCAGCAGCTGCAGCTCGTCGACCTTGGGCGCACCACGCCAGTAGTCCTTGTTCGCCTTGAACTTCACGAACTCGTTCTTCTTGTACTCGGTCAGCAGATACGGTCCGCTGCCGACGCCGACCACGGCCATGTCGTCGGTCGAGGGGGCGTTGAGATCCTTGATCGGCTCCCAGATGTGCTTGGGCACGATCGGGACGTCGAGCGAGGTCATACTCGACTGCGGGGCCTTGGTCTTGATGACGAGCGTCTTGTCGTCCGGCGCCGACACCGAGGCGAAGTTGCTGACGTAGCTGCCGTTCGCGGTGCGGGCGTTCTCGTCGTCGAGCATCCGCTGGAAGGTGTACGCGGGGTCCTGCGCGGTCACCGGCTTGCCGTCGGACCACTTCATCCCCTGACGGATGTTGAAGGTCCAGGTGAGCTTGTCGTCCGATGTCTTCCACGACTCCGCGATCCCGCCCGTGGGCTGGGTGTCCTCGGCCGAGGGCAGGGTCAGGAACTCGTAGTTGAACCGGCCGACCTGTGTCGACGCCGCCAGCTGGGCGGTGAACGGGTTCAGGTGGTCGATGCCGGTCGTGAGCGCCACCCGGAGGACCTTGCCCTGCTGCTGTGCTGACGCGGCGGGCACGAAAGGCACCGTCGCGACCGCCGAAGCGGCAAGGACCGCGACCACGCGTAGACCGCGTCGTCGCCTCGGAAAACGCTCTGTGCGCACGAAGACCACCCCATCGAAACTCGCTGTAACCCAACCCCCGAGGCGGAAAAGTAACCACATGTCGCGGTAACCGCGCAATGACTCGCCAATACCGATCGTGCACGGCGGATGTCGTCGCGTGGTCGACGGCTACTTTACGTCTCATGGACGTTGCGGTGCGTCACCGTTTCGGCGCGCGAAACGGCGACACGTGCAGTGTCCTGGGTATTCAAGGGAAGCGGGCTTGCAGCAGTCTTGCGCGCGATGATGCCCAATCGATACGTGCGACGAAGTGCGAGCAAAGCGTTTCGTCCTCTGAATGCGGTACTTGCGCACGCAACTACCGCATTCAGAGGACGAAACGCGGGGGTCAGCCGACGGAGACCTCACGCCGCCGCGCGGTGGCCGCGGCCGCGTAGAGCCACGCGAACAGCGCCCACATCCCGGCGAAGATGAGTCCGACGGTCACGTACGCGACCGTCCACAGCACGGCGGGCGTTTCCGACTTCCGCTCTCGTTGCAGGAACTCGATCTCGGACATGAACGGGCGCGTGCCGGACGTCGCGTCGATCGACGGCGCGTTCGCCGCCGGGTCCGCGGGCGCGTAGATCGGCGCGAGGCCCATCACCCGGTTCGGGACATGCACGCGGATCCCGGTCTTCCACTGGCCGAACACCGGCAGCGGCTGGGCCGTGCGATACACCCCGTCGCCGATCTTCTCCAGCGGCGCGGTGAAGAAGTCGCCGCCCTGCCAAGCGAAACCGTTCAGCCACACGGCGTCGTCGGCCAGACCGGGCCGCGAGATCGTCACGGTCGCGTCGACCCAGCGGGGTGTGCCGCCGCCGTGCGGGTTCGAGATCGGCAGCCCGGTCGCGGCTTCGGTGAGCCGGACGTCCGCGGTGAAGCCCGGTTCCGGATCGGCCGG
The DNA here is from genome assembly GCF_044765885.1 of Amycolatopsis sp. NPDC102389. Taxonomy (NCBI): domain Bacteria; kingdom Bacillati; phylum Actinomycetota; class Actinomycetes; order Pseudonocardiales; family Pseudonocardiaceae; genus Amycolatopsis; species Amycolatopsis sp. NPDC102389. Next base: position 4,901 of record NZ_JBIWKX010000106.1, on the reverse strand, counting down.
CACGGCGACCGCCGACATCAGGGCGACCGCACCCAGCGCGCCGACGAGGCCGACCACATGCCGGGGGCCGGCCGAGGGCACCCGCGTGGCCGTCTCCTCCACTCGCTGGTACTGCCAGACACCGATGAACGCGCCCGCGAGGGCCGCGCCGGTCCCGAACAGGACGAACAGCGGCAGATGCGCCGTCGGCCAGGGGTTCGGCATCAGCCATCGGGTGAACGCCGCCTCGGCGAGCATCCCGGCCGTCCCCACGAGCAGGCCGGCGACAGTGGCGAACGTGTAGCCCTGCCGGTTGCGCATCGCGAAGGCGACGACCTCGATGATCAACGCTTCGGCGACGTACGGCAGCAGCGAGGCCACGTGCAGGTCGGCGAACAGCGGGATGACGGCGAACGAAGCCCGGGAGGCGAGGAACACCGCGAGGACGATCAGCGCGCCGCCGGGGCCCCAGGACAGGCGCCCGTAGGTCAAGGTCCAGGCACCGATCAGGCCGACGAGCACGACCTGCGACAGCATCGGGAACTGCGGGACGCCGAGGTCGAACTCCATCAAGAACGCCGACGCGCCCATCATCCAGGCGCCGGCGAGGACCGGGCCGAGCAGGCGCACGACCGGTCCGGTCGCGCCGACCTGACGCGCCTCGCCGAGCAGCAGTTGCAGGCCGAGAACGACGCAGACACCGCCGCCGATCATCAGGACGTGGGTCGGCCCCCATTCGGTGACGTCCTGGCCGAACAGGCGGTGCCAGACGTCGTCGAGCGGGAAGCCCGCGATGCCGACCAGCCCGGTCGCCATCATCTGGATGGAGCCCATCGGCGCCCGCCAGTGCGGGCCGATCTTGAACGTGCGCTGGGGCAGGTCCTTCGTCGCCAGTGTCGCGCTGAGCACGCCACTGGCGAAGATGCCCATCAGTCCGAAGTAGATCGGGTAGTGCGACGGGTTCGCGAGCGGACCTTCGTCACGGCCGAGCTCCATGTGGATCGGCACGTCCCAGTAGACGCCGATCAGCGCGGACATCCCGGAGAGGAACGCGACGAACATCGGCAGCGCGGCCCAGCGCGGCAGGCCGGTGAGCTCGCCCATCCAGTCCGCGACGCGGCCGAAGACCGTGCGCTTCCCCGCGCGCTCGCGGAGCACGAAGAGGGCCAAGGGCAGGAAGACCGCCGTGAACATCAGGCCCGCGATGACGATCTGCCCGAATTGCGCACCGCCGGCAGGCGGGCTCTCCTGAGCCATGAACACCGTTCTCGCCTTCCTGCTAACCTAAGTAACTGTTACCTTGGGGTAACACGATAGGCGCAAGGCCCCGGCCGGGCAAGCCGGGGCGTACGACTCGAAGGGACCTCGATGCGGAGGATCGGCGGGATCTGCGGGATCACCGTGGCCGCTTTGCTGGCCGTGACCGGCTGTTCGGGATCGCCCGGCCCCGAACCGGCGCCGGGCACCGGCACCCGGACCGTCAAGTTCTCGATCACCGAGGGCAAACGCACGTCGGGCCCCGAGGAGGTCGCGGTGCGCACCGGCGAGAACCTCGCGCTCGAAGTCACCTCCGACCAGCCGGACGAACTTCACGTCCACGGCTACGACAAGGCCGCTCAGCTGTCTCCCGGGATTCCGGCGACGGTCGCCTTCACCGCGAACATCGACGGCATCTTCGAGGTGGAACTGCACAAGAGCGGCGCGGCGGTGACCAAGCTCCGGGTGAGCGGATGATCCTGGCGCACGGTCTCGGCGGCCGGTCCGACCTGCCGGTCCCGTTGTGGCTCGCGCTCTACGCGGGAGCGGCGGCCGTCGTGATCTCCTTCTTCGCGCTCACCGCGCTCTGGAAGGAACCCAAGCTTCGCGGTGCCGACGCCGGGCGCCCGCTTCCCCTTGTCCTGCAACGGTTCGCCGACAGCGCGTTCGCGCGAATCGTGCCGGGGGCGCTCGGCGTGATGCTGTTCGCGGGCTTCCTGGTGATGGCGTGGACCGGCCCGGACAACTCGGCCGACAACCCGGCTCCGGCCTGGTTCTACGTCTGGTTCTGGGTCGGGCTGGTTCCGCTTTCGCTACTGTTCGGCCCAGTCTGGCGACGGTTGAATCCACTGAGGACGATCGCGTCGCTGATCCCCGCGCGCCCCCGCGAACTCCCGGACCGCCTGGGCCACCTGCCCGCGATCGCGGGTCTCCTGGCGTTTCTTTGGCTGGAACTGGTGTTCCCGCATTCGGACTCGCCCCGCGCGATCGCCCTCTTCGCCACCGTGTATGCCGTTATACACATTGCTCTCGGTGTGGTGTTCGGTCCGCGCTGGTTCGACCGCGGTGACGCTTTCGAGGTCTACGCGTGCCTGATCGCGGCCCTCTCCCCGTTCGGCAGGCGCGGAGACGGGCGGCTGGTGGTCCGGAATCCGCTGGACGGCCTGCTCACCATCTCCCCCGCGCCGTGGCTGACCGCGCTGGTGCTGGTGGTGCTCGGCTCGACCGCGTTCGACGGCCTGACCCGGCTCCCGTTCTGGACATCGCTGGACGCCGGTGTCCTCGGCGGCACCGCCGGACTCGCGGCCTGCATCGCGCTCACCTACGGCGCCTACGCGGGCGCAGTCAGCCTGACCAGGCCGTACCTGCGCCGAGGGTTCGACCCGTATCCCGCGTTCGCGCCGTCGTTGATCCCGATCATGGTCGGCTACACGGTCGCGCATTACTTCTCGTTCGCCGTGTTCTCCGGACAGCAGGGCTTCGGGCGCACGATCGACTACACGGTCGTCTCGGCAGGCGCGATCGCGCTGGTGCAGATCGCCGGAATCGTCGCCGGTCACGTGCTGGCCGTAACCTCGGCGCATGACCGTTCCGTCGGCGTGCTGCGCGCGAACTACGTCAAGGTGGGCCAGTACCCGATGCTGGCGCTGATGATCGGCTACACCGCGCTCGGGATCGCGCTGGTGTCCGGCTCATGACCATCGCGGCGCGGGTGATGATGATGCACCAGGGCGGCTGGGACGAGATCCTCATCTTCGTCGGCCCCGTGGTGATCATCGGGCTGCTCATCTATGTCGCGCGCAAGCAGGCCCCGACGGCACCCGAAGACGAGGACGAGTAGGTCGTGCCCCTCAGCCGTCTTGGCCGGGTCCGCCGCCGAGAAGCAGCGCCCCAGCCAGTTCGGTGACCTCGTCCCGGCTGCGGCCGTCGTGGTCGGCGGCCATGAAGTGCTTGCCGATCAGGAGCGAGAACGCCAGCAGGCAGCGGGCTTCGACCTCGTCCTCGTCGGTGAAGATCTCGCGCATGAGGGACCGCAGATAGTCCATCCGCTGGTTGTCGACGCGCCGGAGCCGTTCGGCGACCGCCGGGTCACGCCGGGCCCAATCGCGGATGGCGAGGTCGATCGGCAGCAGCCGGTCGCCGGCGAGCAGTCCCGCGCGCCGGATCTTCGCCCTGGCGTCACCGCCTTGGCTCTCGACGCTCTCGAACAGCAGGTCGGTGCTCATCCGCTCCCAGGTGGCGAGCATTTCCTCCAGCAGCGTGCCTCGATCGGCGAAATGGCCGTAGAACCCGCCTTTGGTGACCCCCAAGGCTTTCGCGAGCACCTCGACGCGGACCGCGTCGGGGCCTCCGGCGGCGAGGGCGGACAGCCCCGCGTCGATCCAAGCGCTCGGCGGAGTCCGGGTTTCGGCGGCCATGGGATCACCGTATCTCCCGTCACTCCGGCACCACGAGGACGATATATACGCTACCGTACAGATGGCGGAAGTCCACTGGGAGGAACAACGACGATGACTGTCGGATTCGTGGCCACGCACTACCCGCACCCCGATCATCACGACGAATTCGTCTCGCGAGTCCGGCGAGTGGCCGGCGTCCTGCGCTCCACGCCGGGCTGCCTCGCCGCCGAATGCTGGGTCACCGCCACGGGCGACGCCGTGGTGTCGATCGTGCGCTGGGAATCCGAGGCCGCACAAGCGGCTTCGATGCGGGCTCTGGGATCGGCGGACGTGGACGTCGCCTTCGACGACCGCGAAGTCCGTCCGCGCGAGATCGTCCAGCTGGTGTCGGCATGAAACTCGCGAACACGGCGCACACCGCCCACGCCTGGCGGATCCACGAGATCGCCGGGGACTTCGACCTCGAAGACGTCTGGGCGCTCGGAACGCCCGGCGGGCCGGACGACTTCGGCAAGCTGGTGAAGCAGTTCTCGTCGGGGAACTTCCCGGACGAGGCCCCGCTCCCGGTCCGGGCTCTGTGGGCGCTGCGCTGGAAGCTCGGCGGGTTGCTCGGGCTGGACAAGCAGGGCTCCGGCCTCGACACCCGGGTGGGATCGCTCCGCGGCAAGCTGCCGGAAGACCTCCGCGGAACACCCACCGGCCCGGACGAAGACTGGCTGCCGTTCACCCCGCTTTACCGGCTCGACGACGAATTCGCCGCCGAAATGGCGAACCGGACCATGCACGGCGTCCTGCACATCGCGTGGGTCGAGGACGAGCGGGGCGGATATCGCGGTCAGATGGCGGTGCTGGTCAAACCCAACGGGCTGTTCGGCCGGGTGTACATGGGATTCATCAAGCCGTTCCGGTACCTGATCATCTATCCGGCGCTCATGCGGATGATCGCGCGGGAGTGGAAGACCCGCCCCTGAGAACGACCTCGTGAGCAGTAAGGATGGTTATTGAGGGGTAAGTCAAATATGGCGTGCCGCGCACCCTTTGCGGCCTCGGTCCGCACTGACTGACGAGGGCCGATCGCGCGGTGAATGTCCACAAGGGACACTTTGCGAGCCGCAGGTGTCCGATTTGGGTAGTATGCACGGTGTCGCAAGGGGGTCGTGAGTGGCAAGTGGGGTTCTAACCCTCTGTGCTGTTTCAGGACCTCACGGACAGATGTGTTTCAGGACTTGTCGGACAGTTTGGTGTTGAGTGGTTGGTAGCGTACTG
>NZ_JBIWKX010000105.1:0-13859 GCF_044765885.1 Amycolatopsis sp. NPDC102389 | reverse complement strand
GCGAACGCTGAGAAAGCCGCCGCGCGTCCGTCACCCGCACCTTCGAAGCCACACCACGATCATGACATATTTGCCTTACGTGTCAATAACCCGAAACGCCACTCACGACCACCGGTACCGAAGGGTCTCGAAGGCCACATTGGGGACATCAAGCGCGGTCACGTATCCAGGCACGGTGACCGGGCACCTGATTGCGGGGGTGTGAAACCGCCCTTACGGGCGAACGAATTTCGGCACTAACGGTGGTACAGCGGTTCGCCCGTCCGGTCTAAGGTGCTCGGTGCACTGAGCCTTGGGGAGGGCGCACATGGCCGACGCGGGGAGCCCGTGGCCGCAGGAGATCCGGCTGGCGATGACCATGGTGGGCGGGGCGAGTCTCGCGGTCTGGATGGGCGGGGTCGCCACCGAGACCTCGCATCTGTTGCAGGCGTCGAGAACACCGGATTCGAAGAGCCCGTACCGGGTCCTGCTCGATCTGCTCAACGCCACCGTCTCGCTCGACGTGCTCACCGGCACGAGCGCGGGCGGCATCAACGCGGCATGTCTCGGGCTGGCCGAGGCGTTCCGGTCGAGTCCGCAGGTGCTGCGCGACACGTGGATCAGCACGGGATCGCTCGACAATCTGATCCGCGACCCCGGCGAGAAAGAGCCGCGTTCGCTGCTCGACGGCGACAAGGTGTTGCTCGGCGATCTGAAGGACGCGTTGCATCGGATCACCGACAAGGCGACGGTGAAACCCGACTGCCCCGACATCACCGTGCTGCTCACCGGCACGATGATCGACGGCGAGACGACCCGCTTCGACGACGCCCTCGGAAACCTGGTGCGGGACACCGAACATCGCCTGCTCTTCCGGTTCGACGCTCCTTTGTGGACGGACGATGTGGTCGGCCCGCTCGCGCTCGCGGCCCGGTCCACCGCGTCGTTCCCCGGCGCCTTCGAGCTTTCCCGGATGCCGATCGGCGAGAAGACCGGACCGCTGCATCCGGACATGACGAAGTACACCGACGTCACCCGCTCCCATTGGCTCACCGACGGCGGTGTCCTGCTCAACAAACCGTTGCGCCCGGCGCTGCGGGAGATCTTCGAACGGCAGTCGCATTCGGACGTCCGGCGGCTGCTGCTGTACGTGGTGCCGACGGCCGAACGCGAGGCCGAGCGGCTCGCGGTCGATCCCGAACGGCCGCCGCTGCTGGGCAGCGCGATGAGCAAGGTCGTCGGCACCGTGCTGAGCCAGACGATCAGCGCCGAGCTGGAAGACCTGACCAGGCACAACGACGCCGTCGTCCGGACCAGGGGGACCCGGGTCTCCCTGGCCGCGATGGGGGTCCGCGGTGGCCCGGACGCGTTGGTCGACCAGCGGCTGATGAACGACTACCGCGACCGCCGGGTGCAGGAGGACGCCACCGCGCTGGTCCGCGAGGCGACCCGCAGGCTCTCACTGTCCGATGTGGAGGATCAAGGCCGCCAGTGGGCGTCCGGTACGGCGGCGCAGCTGCGCGCGGCCGCGGCGGCCGGATTGCGTGACGGCCTGCCCGCCGAGCCGCCGAAGGACGCCTGCGAACTCGTGGACCTGGTCGCCTTCCGCACCACCGCGCTCGACGATTCGGTGGCCACCGGTCTCCAGCTGGTGAACGCGGGCTTCCGGCTCGATCCTTCGCCGGAGCAGGCCGTGCAGCTCAACCGTTGCCGGGTGCTGCTGCACGAAGCGCGCCACAAGGCGGCGCGCGGGAAACGGCTCGCGGGCTGGGTCACCGAACAGGGCCCGCCGCCCGCCGACGTCACGCTGGCGGCTTGGATCGAAGGCCTCGCCAAGGAATGGTCCGCGCTCGGCCGCTCGGACACGCTGAAGGAGGCGTGGCCGCTCGTCGTCGCCGCGCTCCGGCAGGCGACGCCGATCCTTTTGCCGCTGGCACAGGCGAAACCCGACACCGAAGCCGCCGACACGGTCAGCACGCTGCTGGCGTGGACAGGGCTCACGTCGGACGAAAAGAGCGCGGGCGATCCCGTCGTCACCTCCCGGCTGGTGCGCCTGCACATCGCGACCCGCGGGCTGCTCGCCCAGCCGCCGTCGGTCGACCAGCGGGTCGATCTCGTCCAGGTGAGCGCGGATTCGCGGACGCTGATGGACATGAAACGCCGCCGTTCCTGGGACAAGCTCACCGGGATGCAGGCCGACTACTTCGGCGCGTTCTACAAGGCGTCCTGGCGCGCGAACGACTGGATGTGGGGCCGGGTCGACGGCGCGGGCTGGCTGGTGCAGTGCCTGCTCGACCCGAAACGCCTGCGGCTGCTGCGCGACGTCGTCGGGCGGGAAGCGTTCCGTGCGCAGGTGCGGGACACGTTCAAGGCGGTCGGCTGGCGGCAGCCCGGCACGGAAGACGGGCTATCCCAAGAGGAAGCGGACGCCCTGCGCGCGCAATTGGCCGGGGAGCTGGCTTTCCTCGGTCTCGACGGCGAACTCGCCGACGTGGAAACCGAAGCCGCCCTGCCGATCAGTATGCCGGTGACGGCGATGGTGCTCGCCAGGGTCCGGCAGCTGGAGATCGCGCGCGAGGAGCTGCCGTGTGTCGGCCTCCACTGCGGGCACGACGCGAAAACGGCCAAGGGCAACGGAAAACCGTCGGAACGGTTCAGGAAACTCGTCGAGAACGAGCCGGAAACCGATGAACAGACCCAGCGCGCCTTCCAGGCGTGCCAGGTCTCCGGTGAACGGTTCGAACACGAACGCGGGACGATGCTCCTGACGAAGACGCTGGTCAAGGCCGGTGCCGCCGGGCTCAACGCGGCGGCGGGGGCGACGCGGGTGCCGAAGTCGGTCCAGCCGGCCGCGACCTTCGCCAGGGCCGCCGGGCGCAGCGCGTGGTGGATCACGCGGGGCGCCGCCACCTTGCCGTCGCCGTGGAACGTGCTGGCCGCGCTGATCACTGTGCTGGCGGGTTTCGTCCTCGGAGGACAGGGCGGCCCCGTCCTGCAGTGGGTCGGCGTGCCGGTCGCCGCGGGCGCCGTGGTGTTCCTGGTGGTCAGCCTGATGACGTTGCGCAAGACGTGGCGGATGGTGCTCACGGTGCTCGGCGTGCTGGTGGTGGCCGCCCTGCTGTTCGCCGCGTTCCTGCCACCGGTGCGCGACCCGCTGTTCGGCTGGCTCGGCGACGTCGTCGCGGGCTGGCGGCGCGGCGAGGCACCGGTCTGGTGGCTGGTGGTCTGCCTGCTGCTCGTGCTGCCCGCCATCTGGACGCCGCTCGGTTCACTCGCCGGTCGCAAGCGGCGTCGTGAATAGCGGAACCCGATGCCGAATCACGCCCTGACCGTGCGACGAAGCGGTAACGGTTGGTATCGTCACGTGCAGTGAGACCGCACCGAAGCGGCCTTACCCACAAGTGCTGCGCTTCAAACGTTACCGTTACCTTTATCACGTGTGTTTCGAGGTTGTTGCAGGTAGCCGCGTTGCTGCCGTCGCGCTGATCTGACCGCGCCCGAATCCTCCGGTACGTTTCTTGGACATGTCCGGAAAGCACTTGATCGAAACTCCGACCAAGGCAGACGGTGCCGCGCTCTGGAGAATCGCCCGCGATTCGAAGAAGCTCGATCTCAACACGCCTTACGCCTATTTGCTGTGGTGCCACGATTTCGCCGACACCTCGGTCGTCGCGAAAGTCGACGGCACCCCGGTCGGGTTCGTGATCGGCTACCGCAAGCAGGACACCGGCTTCGTCTGGCAGGTCGCCGTCGACGCGTCCCAGCGGGGAAAAGGCCTGGCCGGAGCTCTGCTCGACGAGCTGTTCGACCGCCTGACCGCCCAGGGCGTGCGGTACCTCGAAACCACGATCACGCCGGACAACGAGGCTTCGATCCGGTTGTTCGCCTCGTTCGCCAAGCGGTGGGACGCCACCGTGGAACGCCAGGATCTGTTCTCCGCGGCGGATTTCCCGGCCGAGGAAGGAACGCATGAGCAGGAGGACCTGTATCGAATCGGTCCGCTCGGCAGTCAATAGAACGTAAATCCGGGGATCTCAGGGAGAAAGAAAAACGTGATGAGCATTTTCGAGGAACTCGAATCCGAAGTACGCAGTTACAGCCGTGGCTGGCCCGTGGTGTTCGACCGGGCCCAGGGGAGCTACCTGTACGACGAAGACGGCAAGGCCTATCTCGACTTCTTCGCGGGCGCCGGCGCGCTCAACTACGGGCACAACAACCCGGCGCTGAAGCGGGCGCTGATCGACTACATCGCCCGTGACGGCGTGACGCACGCGCTCGACATGTTCACCGTGGCGAAGCGGGACTTCCTCCAGACGTTCCAGGAGAAGATCCTCCGTCCGCGCGAGCTCGACTACAAGGTCGTCTTCCCCGGCCCCGGTGGCGCGAACGCCGTCGAGGCCGCGCTGAAGCTCGCCCGCAAGGTGACCGGCAAGGAATCGGTCATCAACTTCACCAACGCCTTCCACGGGATGACGCTGGGCGCCCTCTCGGTGACCGGTAACTCGATGAAGCGCGGCGGCGCGGGTGTCCCGCTCGTGCACGCCACCCCGATGCCGTACGACAACTACTTCGACGGCTCCATTCCCGACTTCCTCTACTTCGAGAAGCTGCTCGAAGACTCCGGCAGCGGCCTGAACGAGCCCGCCGCCGTGATCGTCGAGGGCGTGCAGGGCGAGGGCGGCATCAACGCGGCGCGCGTCGAGTGGCTCAAGGCGCTGGACGACCTGTGCAAGAAGCACGGCATCCTGCTGATCCTCGACGACGTCCAGATGGGCTGCGGCCGCACCGGCCCGTTCTTCAGCTTCGAGGACGCGGGCATCAAACCCGACATCGTCTGCCTCTCGAAGTCCATCGGCGGCTACGGCATCCCGATGGCGCTGACGCTGATCCGCCCGGACCTCGACGTCTGGGAGCCGGGTGAGCACAACGGCACCTTCCGCGGCATCAGCCCGGCGTTCGTCACCGCGACCGAGGCGCTGCGCGTCTACTGGAGCGACGACGAGCTGGAGAAGTCGACCAAGGCCAAGGGTGAGCGCGTCGCCGCCGCCTTCCAGGGCATCGTCGAGGCGTACCCGGACGCGAACCTGTTCGCGAAGGGCCGCGGCCTCGCCCGGGGCATCGAGTTCGCCAACGGCGACCTCGCGGGCAAGGTCTGCGCCGCCGCCTTCGAACGCGGGCTGCTGATGGAGACCTCCGGCCCCGACGGTGAGGTCATGAAGGTCCTCCCGCCGCTCACGCTGACGGACGACGAGCTCACGAAGGGCCTGGCGATCATCGACGAGGCCGTCGCCGCCGTCCTCAACTGACCCGAACCGACCGCCCTCAACCAGGAACGAGAAGGAGTTTTCCGTTGCTTGTCAGAACACTCGACGAGGTCACCGACACCGACGCCGACATCAAGACGCCGAACTGGCGCAGCAAGCGCATCGTGCTGGCCAAGGAGGGCGTCGGTTTCTCGGTGCACGAGACCACGTTGTACGCCGGGACGGTCAACGACTTCTGGTACGCGAACCACATCGAAGCGGTGTTCATCACCTCCGGTGAGGGCGAGCTCGAAAACACCGCGACCGGCGAGGTCTTCCAGCTGAAGCCGGGCACGTTGTACCTGCTCAACGACCACGACAAGCACCAGGTCCGGCCCAAGACCGAGATCAAATGCGTCTGCGTGTTCAACCCGCCCATCACCGGCCGTGAGGTCCACGACGAAAACGGCGTGTACCCGCTCGTCACCGAACCCTAGAAATCGCTCGAGGAGGCGACTGCATTGACGCTGACCGACACCCGAGTCGACGACAGTTACCCGACTCGCATCTCGGGTAAGCCCGAACACCTGCCCAGGACGCACCCCACCGTCTGGGGCACCGAGGCCGACGGTCCGTTGGACGCGGCCACGCTCGCCAACCACGAAACGCGTGGTTACACCGTCGTCGACCAGCTGCTGTCGCCCGGCGAGGTCCAGACCTACTGGCAGGAACTCGTCCGGATGTCGTCGGGGGACCACCGCGACGACGAGCGGGTCATCACCGAGGCCAAGACCGGTGAGGTCCGCTCCATCTTCGACGTCCACGAGACCAGCGAGCTGATCGCGGAACTCGTCCGCGACCCGCGCGTGCTCGACCGGGCGCGGCAGATCCTCGGCTCCGAGGTGTACATCCACCAGAGCCGCGTGAACTACATGCCCGGCTTCAAGGGCACCGGGTTCTACTGGCACTCGGACTTCGAGACCTGGCACGCCGAGGACGGCATGCCCGTGCCGCGCGCGGTCAGCTGCTCCATCGCGCTCACCGACAACTACCCGTTCAACGGCGGGCTGATGGTGATGCCGGGTTCGCAGCGGACCTTCGTGCAGTGCGCCGGGGAAACCCCGGAGGACAACTACAAGAGTTCGCTGAAAGAGCAGCGGGTCGGCGTCCCGAGCGAGGACGACATCACGCGGCTCGCCGCCGAATACGGAATCGACCAGTTCACCGGACAGGCCGGTTCCGCGCTCTGGTTCGATTCGAACGTCATGCACGGTTCTTCGAACAACATCACGCCGTACCCGAGGTCGAACATCTTCCTCGTGTTCAACAGCGTCGAGAACGCGCTGCGGGAGCCGTTCGCCGCGATCGAACCGCGTCCGGCCTTCATCGCCGGCCGCGACTCGACCCCGCTGACGCGCTGACGAAACCGCAGGTCGCGAAGGCCATGACGGGGCGCTTGTAGCCGTCGGTGTGCGCCCTGTTACGTTGTCGCCACGTGAGCGGGCCAGTGGGCTCGCTCACGTAGGTGTTGTCGACGACCGAACGGGTTCCTAGCTCGGGGTGAGCCCACCCGGACGGACGTGGACGCCGATGTCCGATGTGGGTCGCGCCCCCAGGCGGCCCAAGTCGGACATCCCCCGGCTCCGTGCCATCAGATCGGGACTGATGGCACGGAGCCTTTTTCGTGGTCCAGGCTCGGTCCGTGAAGGCCTCCTTACCTACGCTCAAAGTAGGGAAGGAGGCCTTCACGACCTGGAGTGTCCTGGTTGGCGGGCCCTTCGCGCGGTAGGTTGGCTACTCCGGTAAGGGGAGAGATCGGAGGGAGGGGGGTTCGTCATGGGCGAAAGCGGTTCCCCTGCCCGCTTCCAGCTCCTCGGTCCCGTGCGCCTCCTCGACGGCGATCGGCCGGTCCCCGTCGGCGGACCCGGCGTCCGCGGCCTGCTCGCGTTGCTGGCGCTGAAGGTCAACAAGGTCGTCGCGCTCGACGAGATCATCGACGCGCTCTGGGGCCACGATCCGCCCGCCACCGCCCGCACGATCGTCCACGGCAACGTTTCGCATCTGCGTCGCGTGCTGCGGGGCATCCAGGGCGACCATCCGCGCGGCGCCCGGATCCTCACCGCGCCGCCCGGCTACCAGCTCACGGTCGAGCCCGACCGGATCGACGTCCATCGCGCCCGGTCGCTGCTGGAGCGGGCTTCGGCGGAGGAGCCGGACAAGGCGTCCGAGCTGCTCGCGGAGGCCCTCGCGCTCTGGCAGGGGCCCGCGCTGGCCGGGGTGCCGGGTTCGGTCCGCGCCCCCGAACTGGAGGATCTGCGGCTCGCCGTCCACGGCGCCAGGGTCGACGCGGATCTCGAGCTCGGCAGGCACGCGGAACTGATCGTCGAGCTCAGCCCGCTGGTCCGGGCGAACCCGCTCGCCGAGCGCACGGCCGGTCAGCTGATGCGCGCGCTGTACCACGCCGGGCGCCGCGGCGACGCGCTCGAGCTCTATCGCACCGTGTCCCGGGCGACCCTGCGCACCCTCGGCGTCGAACCCGGCGCGGATCTGCGCTGGCTGCACGAACGCGTCCTCAACGACGATCTGCCGGTCAAGGTCGTCGCGGAGCCGAAGCCCGAGGCGGTGCCCGTCCAGCAGCTGCCGCCCGCGGTGCCGAACCTCGCCGGACGTGAGGCGGATCTGGCCTGGCTCGACGAACTCGCCGAGCGGGCCGAAGCGGGCGAGACCGCGGTCGGCGTGGTCACCGGCACCGCCGGGATCGGCAAGAGCAGCCTGGTGGTGTGGTGGGCGCATCGCGCGGCCCGCCGCTTCCCCGACGGCATCCTTTTCGCCTCACTGCGCGGTTTCGATCCGCATCATCCGCCGTTGGAGCCGGCGGACCTGCTCATCCAGTTCCTGCTCGGGCTCGGCGTCCCGGCCGAGGGCGTCCCGGAACAGGTCCACGAACGCGTCGCCCTCTACCGGTCGATGATCGCCGGCCGCCGCATGCTGGTGATCCTCGACAACGCCCGCTCCGCCGAGCAGGTCCGGCCGTTGCTGCCGCCCGGTTCGCGGTCGATGGCGTTGGTGACCAGCCGCTCCCGGCTCGACGGGCTGGCCGTGTCCAACGCCGCCAAACTGCAGGTGCTCGGCACGCTCGCGCCCGGTGACGCCGTCCGGTTGATCGAGGAGCTCGCCGGGCCCGCGGGCTACGACCTCAATCACGCGCTCGCCCGGCTCTGCGGTTATCTCCCGCTGGCGCTGCGGATCGCGGGCGCCCGGCTCGCCGCCAGCGCGCAGTGGTCCGCGCAGGATCTGGTCGACGAACTCGGCAACGAACGGACCAGGCTGGCCGCGCTCGACGTCGAAGGGCCGGACGACGGGGTCCGCGCGGCGTTCGACGTCTCGTTCCGCGGTCTGCCCGCCGAAGTCGCGAACACCTTCCTGCGGCTCGGTGTGGTCCAGTGCGTTTCGGCCGGTTCGCATCTGACGGCCGCGATCGGCGGGATCACCGTCGCCGAGGCACGGCGGCATCTGCGGGTGCTCGCCGCGCACAATCTGCTCGCCGAAACCGGCCGCGACTCCTTCGTCCCGCACGATCTGGTCCGGCTGTTCCTGCGTGAGCTGGCGGAGAACGAACTCGACGAGGCCGACCGGGAAGACGTCCTGTCGCGTTCCGTGCGGTTCTATCAGGCCGTCGCCGACCGGGCCCGGCGCAAGATGCTGCGGATCGTCGACCCGCTCGATTTCACCGGGGTGCTCAGCGACGCGCAGACGCCGCCGATCGGTTCCTTCGACGACGCGCAGGACTGGTTCACCGCGGAATGGGAGAACCTGCTCGAAGTCCTCGAAGCCGCGCGCGCCGGCGGCCGGCACGACGACGTCTGGCGGCTGGCCAGGGTCGCGCACACCTATCGCGCGGTGTACCCGTTGCTGGACGAGTGGACGCGGCTGGTCGAGATCGGGCTGGAGGCCGCCGAACGGTCCGGCGACGTCCTCGGCCGGTGCTGGATGCTGATCTCGCGGTGCGCCATCGCGCTCACCTTCGAGCTGCCGCAGGGCTGCCTCGCCGACGCCGAACGCGCGCTGGAGCTCGCGAGCGCGATCGGCGACAACCGGCTGATGGTCTCGGCGAACATCCATCTCGGCTCCGCGCTGACCCTGCTGGGACGGTACGACGAAGCCATCAGGACGTTGCGGCAGGCGGTCGAGGAGACCGACCGGACCGGCGACCTCGAACTGCGCGGGCAGGCGCTCAACAACTGCGCCGAGGCCGAAAAGCGGGCCGGGCGGTTCATCGAGGCGATCGGGCACCAGGTCGCCTCGCTGGAGATCGACCGGACCCTCGGCGACGACAGCTACGTCGTCGTCTCGCTGAACAATCTGGCCGAATTGAGCATGCGGATCGGCGAGCTCGCCGCGGCCGAGCGGTACGTCTGGGAGGCCGTGGACCTGACGATCAGCAGGCGGTTCGTCCTCCAGGAGGGCGTCCTGCGGCTGACCTTGGGCCGGGTGCTGCGGGCCGGGTCGGATGTGGACGGTGCCCGCGAGCAATTCGCGCTCGCGCTGAAGATCCTCGCGGACGCCAATCCGAAGCTCGCGGGATTGGTCCGTGCGGAACTCACGGACCTCGGCGAAAGTCCGTGAGTGATCCTTAGCGGATTCTTAGTGGCCTCGCCGCGCACGCGCGTAGGGTCCGATTCAGCGTCGATCGAGCCCTAGGGGAGGGGCATGCGGTAGGGATCGGCGCTCGGGCGGGCCCGGTTTCCGGGCCGGTCTGAAGAGCCGCCAGGAGCGGCTCGTGGCGGTCCGGCCGGTGGAGGTGGGGGCGATACCGGCCGGCCGCCAGGCGGGTGGGCTGGCAGGGGTCAGCCGGTGCCCGCCGTGCACAGGGCGATGGTCTGGCCCTTGTTCTCCGCCACCTTCTGGCCGTTGACGAAGATCGAGCAGGCGATCTGGTTGCTGACCGACGAGTTCCGGGTGTCCGCGGTGACGGTGAGCAGGTAGTCGCCCGAGTTGTAGGACGCGGTGCCGCGCCATTCGTCGGTGCTGGCCGGGGTCGTCTCGGTCCGCTGGTCGTTGAGCGAGCCGAACCGGATGGTCGCGCCGCCCGAGGCGCTGACGACGAACTCGACCTTGTTCTTGTCGACGGCGACGGCGGGGATGTGCAGCCCGGACACGCCGGTGGCGAAGAAACTGGTGTAGACCAGTAACCCGCCCGCGGCCAGCAGGCCGGCGATGGAAAGCGCGAGCCCCGCGATCCCCATTCCCTTCTTGTCCGCTTCGCCCTTCTTGATTTTGGTCAAACCGATCACGGAAAGAATCATTCCGATCACGGCGAGCGGCCAGGCGGCGATCCCGGCGACCGGGACGAAGGCGACCCCGAGTGCCGCCACGCCGACCAGGAAACCTGCGATGACCAGGCCGTTCTTGGGCTTGCGGTGCCGTGTTCCGTGCGCGGCGAACCCCGGTCCGTAGCGGGTGGCAGGTGGGTGCGGGAGAGGTGGATCGGTCGGCATGCGTGCCCTTTCGGAGGCTTCCGTCCGAAGACGTTAACCCATCGTTCGGGGCAATGGCCGAAATTGTTACCTGCCGGAAAAAGTCATCATTCCACGATGATCAAGCGGTTATCGACATTTTCTGACGAGAATTGTGGCACCGCCGAATGTCGGAAACCCGATCACTGATCGAACAGACTGACTTCCGGGGTGATCTCCAGCAGTTCGTGCACCGGTCGGCCGCGACGGCCGTCGATGGTCGTGGTGCGCACGACGCGCAGCCGCGCGGTCACCGGCCGGTCCAGGTTCTCCTTGATCTCGTCGAGCAGATCCGGCGCGACCGCGCCCTGGATCGTGCCGCCCGATTCGCGTTCGAGATAGAAGATCCGGCGCCGGGTGCGGACGCCGTCCAGCCTGCCGCTGACCGTCTCGTAGCCGACGGCCTCGCGTGACTCGCGCAGGCTCCCGGACAGGACCCTCGCCTGCTCGGTGGTCATGCTGCGGGTCAGCTCGTCGCCCGCCGTCGGCGTCAGCGCCATGCCGATCCCGGCGTGTTTGCTGACCGCGTTGACGATGTCGCTGACCGCGTTGCGCACGGTGTCGCGCTGCAGCAGCACCGCGTCCAGCGCGCCGTCGTCGGAGCCGTTGGCGGGCAGGAAATCGCACAGTTCCTTGACCGCGCGTTCGGACAGCGACTCGATCCCGTCGTGGATGAGCGCGTCGTCGAGCGCCGGTTCGGGGAAGCCGAAGAAGATCGCGTTGCCCGCCTGGCCGCGCTGGATCAGCGGGGCCTTCTCCCGGTCCGCGGGCTGGACGAAGGTCACCTCGCCCGACGGGTTGCGGATGATGTGCCCGATCTTCGCCGTCGCGTCCTGCAACGCGCGGCTGATGTCGGAGAAGGTGTACGCGTCCAGATGCGACTCGCCGAGCACGGACACGCGAAGCAGCGGCGAGCGCGACGTCCGCTCGAACTTCGCGTACGCGGCCATCGCCGACGCGCGGGCGAGGTCGTCGAGCCAGGTGCCGCCGGGGATCTCGTCGGCGATACGCCGGAATTCGTTCCTCACCAGATCACTTCCGGAATTCCCCTGCCACCCGATGCCCACACTTCCTCCCAGATCTCCTCGTCGCCGGGGCGGCAGAGGAAACCGTCGAGCATGCCGCCGACGGGCTGGACCTGGTCGAGATACATCGCGGGCTGGCCGACGATGACCCCGCGCAAGGTCAGCAGCCCGTACAGCGCCGAGCGGCCCGCGTCGTCGAGCCGTTTGAGCGCGCCCCATTCGTCGGGGATCAGCACCACGTCGAGCCCGAGCGGCGCGTGCGGGGTCCTGGCGGTCAGATCGCCGCCGATCCACGCGCGGCCGGTGGGCATGATCCGCCGGGCGACGCCCAGGTAACTGTTCAGCGCGCTGAACAGGATTTCACGGTCGTTCTGGTGGGGTGCGTCGAAGACCAGCCGCTCGTAGACATCGGCCAGATCGGCGGGATGGCGGCCAGGAGGCAGCAGGTTGTGCGGCGTCCAATAGGGGAGCGCCAATCGGAGCCTCCTTCGTGTGCCGGAGCTCCCGATCGAAGAAACGTACCCGGCGTCCCGCTCACAGTGCGTAGCCGAATTTACCAGGCGAGTGTCAGCCGCCCTGCCCCGGCCGGTGCTCCGGCCGTCCGGCGGGCGGCCAGTCCTCGTCGCTCGGCCAGACCGGTTCGGGTTCGTGCCCACCCTCGCCGTTGCGGGCGGCCGGTTCGGGCTGCTCCGGTCGGTAGCCGAGGACCGAATCCGGCGTCAGCTGACCCTGGCGGTGACCTTCCGCCTCCTGGTCGTACGGCTCGTCGTCGTCCTGGACCCGCGCGGGCGGGAGGAACTGCGTCCGTTCGGTGGAGAGCAGTTCGGGCACCGGCTCCGGCTCCGGCTCGGGCGCGACGGCGCCCACCGGCTCGGGGGCCGCCGGTTCCGCGGCCGGCCGCTCACGTCGTTCGCCGCGCATCAGCAGCCAGGTGACACCGCAGCCGAGGGCGAACGAGATGAGCAGCCAGAGCCAGATCTGCCCGAAGAGCCAGAGCATCAGGCCATCACCTCTGTTCTGCCGTGATGTCGACGCGACGGCCCTCGCCGCTCGCGCCGTCGGAGTTCTTGCGCTGGGTGGAGTACGCCTGGTCGCGTTTGACCCCGTTGCGCTCCAGCAGCCGCTCCACCGCGAGCGCCCGGTTCAGCGCGAGTTTCCGGTCCGAACCGGTCGCGACCGACCCGGTGATCCGGAACCGCAGTTCGCGGGGCGCGTCCGTGAGCAGTTTCGCGATCTCCAGCGCGCCGCGTTCGCCGTCCGCGGTGAGTTCGGTGGTGTCCGGTTCGAACGTGATCGGCGTGGCCGCCAGCAGGCGGTCGATCTCGGCCTGGAACCCGGCCTTGTCCGTCGGCTTGGCCGAGGTCGGCGGAGGGCTGGGCGGCGGGCTCGGCGGAGGGGCCGAAGGCTCGCCGCTGGTCGTCACCGGGCCCGCGGGCGGGGCGGTGTCGCCGGAGATCTCGACCGTCCGGACGCCGTCGATCCGCTGGATGGCGTCCATCGCCTGCGCGGCCTTGTCGGGCGGGAAACCGGTGAGGCTCGCGTCGCGGCCGGAGAAGCTCACCTGACCGCCGGAGACGCCGACGTCGGCGAGCGCGTTCTTCGCGCGCGCGGCCAGCTCGGCCTCGATGTCGTCCGAGGCCGACCAGACGGTGATCGCCGTCAAGGCGAGCGTGACCAGCAGCGCTGTAGGCAGCAAGCGGCTCCAGCGTGTACCGGGCATAAAGGGACTGTAAGCCGCGTCCGTCTCGTTAGCGAACCGGCTTTCGGCACGTCCGGCCCGGTGCCCCGCGCTCTCCGCGAGGTGGCGCGCACCCGGTCTGGCCTGCGACGTCGACCGCGGTCCGGGAAAGGCCGCGGACCCCGCGCCGGTGCACCGGACGGTCGGTACATGACCCTTCTGGGTGACATCGATCGACGGCCAACCCGGTCCGTTGTGCCGTGAAGGCCTCCTTGAGGGACCCAGAGTCCCTCAAGGAGGCCTTCACGGACTTCAGGCGACCGAGGGCGCCGGAACGTGGTGGGCGAGTTGGTCGTGGGTGGGGGGTGGGGGGTTGTGGCCCACACACCCCCACCCCCACCCCACACCCAGCCCCGGC
>NZ_JBIWKX010000104.1:0-14662 GCF_044765885.1 Amycolatopsis sp. NPDC102389 | reverse complement strand
TCCCTCTGTCGCAAGAGGAATGATCAACCAAGGGCTTCACCCATGATCAACCAGGGTGCCACCCCACCGCTCAGACGTTAAAACTCAAGCTAGGCGCTGTCCTGTAAGTCATCGAAGCCAGAGGACGATCGCGGCGATGGTGAGTTCGGCCTGGTAGTAGGCGGCGCGTTTGGCGTAGCGGGTGGCCAGGTCGCGGAATTGTTTGAGCCGGTTGAAGCACCGTTCAACCACATTGCGCTGCTTGTAGACCTCTGTGTCGAAGGCCGGTGGTCGCCCGCCGCGGGAGCCTTTGGCGACGCGGCGGGCGATCTGGTCATCGCGTTCCGGACTGACAAACGTGATCTGCCGGTCCCGCATCGCCTGGCGGGTCGAGGGATGCGAGTACGCCTTGTCCGCGATCACCGTCTCCGGCCGGCACCGCGGACGCCCCGGTCCGATGCGGGCGACACTGATGTCGTCCAGCAGCGGAATCAGCTGCGGATTGTCCCCGGCTTGACCAGGGGTGAGCAGGAACCGCATCGGCAAACCCCGTCCGTCGACGGCGAGATGGATCTTGGTGCTCAGCCCGCCGCGGGACCGCCCGAGTCCTTCCCCGTCGAGGGCGAGGGCTTCGATTCCGTTGCTGCATCCCCTTTTTTCCGGGCTCCAGCGGAGTGCTGGTGCGCCCGGACCACACTCGAGTCGACCGAAATGATCCATTCGAGGTCGCCGACGGCGTCGTCTTTGACGATCACCCGGTCGAGAATCCGATCCCAGGTTCCGTCTTTGGTCCACAACCGCAGCCGTTCGTGCGCTGTCTTCCAGGGCCCGTAGCGATCAGGCAGGTCGCGCCAGGGCGCGCCGGTGCGCAGTTTCCACAGGATCGCGTTGATCACCTGCCGGTGATCCCGCCACCGGCGGGATCACCGCCTTGCCGCGGCGGCAGCAGCGGCTCGATCACCGCCCATGCCCTGTCCGTCAACTCACCGCGACCAACCACGCCCGCAATCCAACCGGACCGCAGCTAGATCACTTACAGGACACGCCCTAGCCACGAGAGGCGGTTCCGCGGCGCGCGATCTCCCTATTTCCGGAGGACGCCAACGAGGAGCGCGACGGTGGAAACCAGGACGCTGAACCACGATCCGAGCGGATAGAGGAAGTCCTTCACGACCTCCCACCGGTGATGCTTGTGCATGGGGTCCAAGAACAAGTTGTCAGCCTCGGCGACGTCCTGGCTCTCGGCCCCGATTCGCCCCGGAAGCACGCTGTAATACGCGCGCAGAGCGGGGGTCAGGTCCGCACGCCTCAGGGCGATCAAGCCAGCGAAGTCGTGAAGGAAATGACGATAATACCGCAGACAAGTCCGGTAGCCACCATTTGGGCCGGCGGAAATGATCTCCAGGTCTATCAACGGACGAGAAAGTCTTAGTGCGCGATCCGAGATCCCAGGCGGGGTACTCCAACGCCGTCGCCCCATACGAAGGGCGCGAAAGAGTGCCTGGGCGGCTCCCCCAGCATAGCCCGCGCTCCGGACGACCTCCTCATCACCATGATTCAAGAAGTCACGATTTGCTTCGATCTCCGCCTTGTGCATGAGCCTGAAGAAACGATTTCGCGGACCACCCTCCAGATAGGATGTGATCCGCCAGGCGAGAACCGCACCAAAGAACACCGCAACGTAAAAGGCCGAAGCCAGAACAGCCTCGCCGCCGGTACGCGGATGTCCGAACCTGTCGAGCCACCTGAACAGAGCACCCACGTTCACGATCCCGAACAAGATCAGCATCACGACGAGTGCCGTGCCGGCGAACATCTTCCTGCTCTGCATGCGAATCTCATACCAACGCAGATGGTACGAGTATCTCCTCTCGTCCCACATGTCCGTGCCGTCCAACACCACGAGCAGCCGACGCAGGTTTTCCTCGTCGAACTTCGGCCATTTCGCCAGCAGACCGGGCCTCCGGTACAGCTCCTCCCTGCCATAGAAGGTCTCCGGTTTCCCAAAGAATTCACCGCTACCCGGCTGACCTATTTCCTCGACCGACACCATGACTGCATGGTACTTTCCATCATGGTGTCGATCTTCTCCGCACGGGTACACTGGCGAGATGAGCGTTCCGACCTACGATATCGCCGTTTCCTTCGCCGGCGAGCAACGGGACTACGTCGCCGAGTTCGTCGAGGCGTGCAAAAGCCGGGGCGTCTCGGTCTTCTATGACCGCGATCTCACCAACGACTGGTGGGGCAAGAACTTCATCCGCGAGCAGCGGAAGGTCTACGGCAAGAGCACCCGCTACTTCGTGCCCTTCATATCCACCGAATATCTGGCCAAGCCGATTCCACAGGACGAGTTCTCGGCCGCCATGATGACCGCGGTGAGCCAGGGTGACGGCTACGTCCTGCCCGTCCTCTGCGGCAGCGTCGAGGTCCCGGCCGATCTCCTGCACCCGCATATTCACTACCTGAAGGCGGATGACCACACGCCCGAGCAACTCGCGGCGGCCGTGGTGCAACGCTTCGGAACAGGCACCCCACAGGCCGCCTGCGACGTCGGCGAGGTCGTGCAAGAAGCGCTTGAGTTCCGCATGCCGAAGGTCGTACCGCAGAACTTCAGTACCTACCGGGAACTGGATGCCACCTACGATTACCTGTCCGAACAGTTACAAGCCGCCGTTCATCAGCTGGAATCAAAGGGCTTCGCGGGAACCGTGCGCCGGACCGAGGCTAAGATCGCCGTCCGCATCGAGCACCAGGGCGAGACGATCTACGCACTCGATATCGAGAAAGGAGGTCCATTCAGCGACACCAGCCTGAACTTCGTGATCGGTGGCAGCCACATGGGCTCCGAAGGCCGTTCGAGCAATGGCCACGCCACGCCGTACTTCGACCGCGAGGCACAGATACCCAAGCTGAAGATGATGGACTTTTCCGTCTTCGAGTCCTTCGGCCGCAGTCATCTAGTCTACACCAAGCAGGAATTCTTTTCCGCGCCCTGGGACCGCATAGTGGACCAGCTGGAACAGCGTTAGCGACCGATTCTCACGGATGATTTAGGCATCCGTGACGGCATCTTGGTCGTAGTACTTCACTTCGCCGGTATCCGGAAAGAGGATACCGAGGCAGTAGATGGAGCCTGCCGGGCCTCCGGAGCCGATGTTCTTTCCCTGATCGAGGACAATACCGATGTCCTCTCGGTCTCGAACCCTGACTCTGCGTGGCTTCTCTGGATCATCTCCCACGAACCGCATGGTTCCCTCCGCCTGCCGACGTGACGGTCGACATACGATCCTATCTCCTGGAGACGTTGGGGGCATGCCGACTTACGGCGGACGTCCTCAAGCCGGGCGGCATCACTCCGGACGCCGGGCATCATGGCCACCCAGTCGGCACCCAGCGACGGCTACCTGAAAGAACCACGGTGGCGCCGTTGTCTTCAGTGAAGGCGTCGATGGCCCAGGCCGTCACCACTCCGAGGGGTGGCCAGGGCCGCGATCAGCAGACGCGGCATCCCGGCTCGGGCATGCGGCGGCCCGCACTTGCCCGAGCCGGGTCAGGGAAGATCACGCCGCTTCGGCGCGCATCCTCTTCGCGGTCTCCTTGTCGACATACGGGATTTCGGCGAACTGCAACTTCGTCCCGAGGAAGCGGGCTTCGCCCTGGAGGCGAAGCAGCCCGATCTGCGACAACGTGAAGAGCTTCTCGACGGTCCACGGGCGACCGGCGATGGCCAGAACCAGTGCCGACGGCGCCTTGAGTTCACGTCCAGGCTCGGCGAGCCGCACCTTGGCACGCAACTGCTCCAGGGCCTCCGGCTCCATCCGCAGCGACCACGCGGCGCTACCGGCCTGGACGCAGAGATGGCTCGCCGCGGTGGCCCGCAGCAGCCACTTGACGTGGATCAACTCGTCGGCCGGGCCCAGGACGTCGCCCAGTTCGAGCCGGTGGTTGAACGGAGTGTTCGCGAGATCCCGGTCCAAGCACACGTATCCCGGCTTCGTAGCGACCAGCTCGCAGTAGCGATGCTCGTCGTCCTGCAACGCGGTCGGCACCCACGTCGGCAGATCCAGGTCCACCCGGTTCGTCAGCAGATCCGCCACCTGGCCCCGGATCTGCTCGACGAATCGCTCCCCGATCCGGAACCACGCGCCCTGATGGAAGCAGTAGACACTGTGGTCGATCTCGGTCTCGAACGAGATCCACTTCCGCAAAGGGATGGGCCCGCGGAGCGGCTGCTCGCCCTCAATGTCGTCGCACGGCGTCACCGTCGCGTCCCGCAGCATCTTCATCCGCAGCTGCGGAGCCACTGCGGAAAGCCGGCTGACGATCGTGTCGAGACCGTCGTCATGGGTGAATACGACAGGACTCCGCCCCGCCCGGCGGAGCTTGAAGGACTCCGCCGCTTCCGCCTCCTTGACAACGCTCTGCGGCCAGGCGAAACCGATCAGCCCGGCGTCGCGATCGCCGCCCAGGGCCGCCGCCAACCGCTTCTCGAGTTCGGGTTCCAGTTCGTGGTTCTTCCCGAGTGTCCGCACCTGCGCCCAGAATCGGAGCGCGGAATGCTCGTCGGGCTCGTCGACGATCCTCGTCAGGGCCGCCAGATCCCGGGTGAAGGCGACGGGCGAACTCGGCATCGGCAGGTTCAGCGAACGCGCGGCCCGGATCTGGTGCCTCCGCCGCGTCTCCCTGCCGTAGGTCAGATCGCTGAGATCGGCCGAACCGGAAACCCGCGTCACCATCTCGCCGTAGGGCTCAAGACCGAAGGCGCCGAGTTCGCCGCCGCCCGGGAACGAGGTCTGGATCAACCTGGCGGTCGCGTCCAGCGCGGCGCGGGCCACCGACCCGAGACGCTCGGCGTCGAGCCGCCGGATCGCGAACGACAGCCCGAACGACTGGTCGATGAGGTCGTCGTCGAGCAGCAGGTGCCCACCACCGAAGGTCAGGGCGAACGTCCAGTCCCCGACCGGGAGCAGAAGGACGGCCCAGGGCTGCCGTCCCGGCAGGTCGTCAAAGGAGACAGCGGTCAGGGATTCGAGCTGTTCGGCCCACACCGGACGGTCCGACTCGCGCGTCCCGACGACAAGATGGCCGCGAAGTTCGTCGATGGTCACGGGGCCTTCGAAGACGACGTCCTCGACTACCTGACCGAGATACTCCGTCAGCGCGCGACCGCCTTCGAGACGATAAACGCTGACGGGCTTGCAAGTGGTGCTCACAGGCATGAATTAGGTCCTTTTTGGACATCACCGGTGAACGCCGCGGAAAACTGGGACTGGCGCGACCGGCGCGACAGGCCCTAGGCTCACGGCGTTCCCTGGTTGAGCGACTGGGAAGTGGTTCATATTCAGTTGGGACAGCTACGCGGCCTCCTGGTGCAACAGGGGGCCGCGTTCCTTTACAGGGGTAACACGTGGTTCGGATCAGCATGCGCCACGACACGTTGCGTACTCGCAAGTAGTTCGCGCCAAGCGTCAAACGGTCCACACGACACGGTGAACGGCGACACGCCGTACGGTTCCGCCGATCGGTGGTTCACAGGACTTCGGTTTTACCAAGCGTGCGCAGGCACGGTCGGTGGATCACTCTTTGTAGCGATCCTGGCCGACAGGCAGGAGATGCGACATCCCTTCCGAGCCCCGGACGAGCACGCGGTCTCGTGGTATCTCGGGGCACACGGCGACGACCACCTGCTCGAGTCGAATCGCCCGCTTCTGCAACCCTATCCGCCCGCACCGGGGGTCCACCCCCAATCACTTCCCGATTGCGCGGCCGCGATGGCTTGGCTGCAACCCGAGCACACCGTTCTCCTGGCCGCTCAGCACGCGGCGGTGGCCCTCGACCTCCACCACACAGTCTGGTATCGGCCCAGGCTCTCAACACTTTCCAACCTCTCGCGAGGACACCGGCGCGACGCACTCTCCGCGTGGCAGGCTGCGCTGGTCGCCTCTGCCCACCTTCCCAACCCGGTTCTCGGTGTCCGCGCGCGCAGGAACCTCGGTCGCACGTGCTTCCGGATGCGCCTGCACGAAGAGGCGTCCGCACATCTGGTCCCTCGACCTAGCGGTGCGCCAGTACAACCCCGCCGACGAGGTACGAGCAGCATCCACCCAGACTGAAAAGCGTCCTGACCTGCTGATTTCCACGATTGTCGAGCTGCCACGCCGCGGCCGCCGCCGTTCGGGAGGCGCCACGTGAGCGCCCTCTCCCTTCGTATCCGATGCGCCTGCACCGCTCTGGTCGCCCTCGGCGCCGCCTACGCCTCCTACATCCAGGGACGCCAATTCGCCCTCCGCTTCGGCGCCGACACCATGACCGCCCCCATCTGGCCCCTCATCGTCGACGGCCTTCTCACCACGGCGACCGTCGAACTGTGGAACCGAACCGCGACGGCTCGAGCCGGTGGACGGCCTGGGCCGCCTTCCTCTTCGGTATCTCGCTGTCGCTCTGCGCGAACATCGGCTCGGCGCCGGTGACCAGCGCACTCGGTGTCGCCGTCGCGGCTTGTCCACCCCTTGCCCTACTGCTGGCCGTCGAACTCCTCAACCGTGCCCTCAAACGCCACCGCGTCGAACCTGCCGCCCCAAAACCAGAGGTGCCCGCTCCGGTCAAAGCCCCATCTGCGGCACCCGCCCCGCTCCCCAAGCTGACCGCCGAGCAGCTGATGCGAGCCCACTACGAGCGCGAGCGTGCCCAGGGCCGGACGCCTTCCGGCGCAGAACTGGACCGCGTCGCCGGAACCCACAACTACGGCCGCCGCATCCTCCGGAAATGGCGCGAAGAAGGTGTCCATCTAACCGCACACCCGGCCGAGACCCCGGCGGGCACCGCTCCTGGCCGCCGCTGAGGGCCGAGCAGGCGCACGGGCAAAGGCAAAAAAGGAGGGGAGCGGCCCTTTCGGGCGGCTCCCCTTGCCTAAGACTCTGGGTGGTGCTGTGCCAGGATAGCACCCCATGTCTGCATCCGCGCCAGTTCGGTCCTCGGTGAAATTGGTCACCGATCCCTACGCCAGCCATGTACTCGCCCGCTTGCTGGACTTCTTCCGCGAGACTACTCCCTGGCCTCGCCGGCTGTGGGAGGCGAGCAACATCCTGGCGCTGGAAGAAGCGATCGAATGCGGTGACTGGACGCGACGCCGGGTGCTGTCCTCGGGGGCGGTCTCCTGGTACCTGCACGAACTGGAACGGCAGCTCGGCCCGGATCGCGGGCTGGGCGACACCCGGCTTCGCAGGGAACTCACCACTCTCCTCAGATCGAAGTTGCCAACCGACGGCCGCGAACGCCGCCGCCTGATCCAGCTCATGCCTGCCATCAGACAAGGCTATCTCGAGCGCTGGGCCGCGAGCGTCGACAGCGCCAAGCCGCCCTCTCCCGAACGGCTGGCCCGGACCGTCGCGACGTACTTGCTCGACTGCGGTCACAGCTCTGGGTACCTCAATCGCTGGGCAGCTGGGTTCCGCAATCGTCCGGACGCCACACTCGAAGACCTGCTTCAGGACGCGCGTCGCCTGGCCGAACAGCAGGATCGCGAGTACGAGGTCCTCGTCCCGTTCGTCTCCGTGCCGGATCACGCGAACCTCGCCTCGCACCTGGACGAATGGCTGCCCCCTCCCGTGGCCGCGCAGTGGTTCGCCGATAACGGGTTCGACAAGCCGCCGCGGCACAACGGCGCGTTCGTCTACCACTTCACCGTCAAAGACCCCGTCGCGGCGGCACGGGCAGCCGGCGCCTTGGTACGCCGTCTGGAAGCACGCCGGTCCTACGCACGCGGCTCGGCCTACCGGCACCATGGGAGTCGCAGCGGCTCCAGCCAGTCGGCCAAGTGTGGATCAAAGGCCATCCGAAACCTGTGCCTCTCATCCCACCGAACCGCGGTGTCAGCGTGCTCTCGCTGGAGAGCGAGCGGACCATGTACGCGGTCAACCACAGTGGCCGCCTCGACGAGGCACTCGAGCTGGCTGCCCCACTCGACGACGGCTCGACAGCGACGGCCGCGGCGGGTGGCTGGGCCGCGGTCGAATCCCGCCTGTATCACCCCGGCGACGAGCAGGACGTGACCGAAGGCCGCGCTGTCGTCGCGGACCGGCTGGCCGCGATCGTGGCCTGCTCCTGGCCGCGAGCGGAACTCACCGCCTTGTCCTACCGGCATGCCCCGGCAACCGCGGACGACCTCTGCCGGCGCCTTGACGACTGCGGTACCAACGTGGAGCGCTGCGAAGTGATCGTCGAGGCACTCGCCAAGGGATCGAGCATCCCACTGGCCCTCACGTCGCCCCACGAGGTCGCCGCCGCTCAGCGGATGAAGGCCCTGCTCGCCAACCAAGCAGAGCAGCTGCGCGACGTCAGCATGACGATGCGCGGCGTTTTCCGCCGGCTTTACCGGCAACGCAACATCGTCGTCCACGGTGGTAGCACCGAAGCCATCGCTCTCGACTCGGCCCTCCGCGCGTCCGCCCCACTCATCGGAGCCGCACTGGACCGGCTCGTCCACGCTCAATTGATCGACAACGAGGATCCGCTCAGTCTGGCCGCACGAGCGGAGAACTCCCTGTCCCTGGTAGGAGACCCGATGGGACCGAAGATCACCCGGCTTCTCGGTTAGCCGCGGCCGAGGCTCATCTGGTGGCGAGCGCGACAGCGGCAACAAGCGCGGAGAGGGTCGCGGCCATAGCGCTCACGGCCGCGGCCGAATTGGCCGTGTTACCCCAGAACCGGCCGAAGAGCTCACCCCATTTACTGGCCCGGAACGCCATCTTTATTTTCTGCCATTTGTGCTCACGCAGGGAGCACCCCAGCAGCAGACCGGAAGAGTTTCGGCGGCAACCGTTTCCGTCGCGCGTCGTCGCCATACACCAGGACGGCGCGGCGAAGAGCATGTAGAGCAAGGTCAGCGACGAAGCGATCAGAATGAACGCGGCGCTCATGTTCCCCGATGCCCAGCCGTACACGATGACCGGCAAGAGAACATACCCGAAATACCGGCCGATGAATCCTGACTTACTTTTCCGTTTCCTCCCCATGTATTCCATGTTAATGCGGTTTTCGCGACATGGAAGCGCCTGATTGTGTGCGCCGAGAGCGGATTTGGTCACCGCGGAGCAAAACACAACAGTAGGATTGGTTCCGTCGCACAGGACCACCGGCCCGAGCGGGCTAGTCACCGACACGCACAGTGGTGCCTGCCCGGAAGATCCCTGACGAGACGTCACGGACCATTGCGGTAACCGCGCAGGATCATGGCGAACCGCTCCTTGAGGTCGTGCTCGGCTTTGAGCCCGGGCAGTACTCCGAGGTCATAGGCCCGCTCCCTGCCTTGGAGCAGGTGCATCACCGATTTGTTGACGACCGTCGCCGCCAGGATGGTCGTGGCCTTGCGCGACATTTTGGAGTCGAGACCGAGGAATTGCCGCCCCATGCCGAGGGATAGTGGTCTGGTGTAGTACTTGCCCTCGACCACGATCACTGCGCCGGTGCTGTTCGGGTCGATGTGAAGCCTCCGGCAGCGATCGGCCACGTCCTGGCGGAGCACCAGGACATCCGCCTCGTGGGCCACCTTGCTCGTCCCTATCACGGCGACACCGGTGTGTACTTCGAGCGGGCTCTTGGCCGTCCCCGGGTGGCTCAGCACCGCGTGGGTGAAGTCACCCGTCGGCAGCCGTCCGGGACCTCGACGCAGCCGGAACTCGCTCGTCGGCCCTCCGTCGCTCTGCCGGAAGTCCACGGTGTAGCCCTCAGCGCCGGCAGCACGAAGAACCAGCGAGAACAGGTAGGCTTCGTACAGATCGTTTCCGGCTGTGGTGTGGGAGCCGGCCGCGTCCAGAGCCGCAGGCAACGCTGCGGGCAGCGAGGCTTTGAGCCTGTCCAGTAGTCGCCGCTCCGTACTGGGCCCCGGAGCTTGTCCCTGGCTCGTCATCGTGTTCTCGCCAACAGGAGGGACTGTCGTCGTCACGATCGTATGGCGAGAGCCACTCCCCTCGCGGCAATTCCGTGACCGCTCGCAATTCGTGGAGGACGCCGGCCACTTCGGCCACGGAAGGGGTGGCGGCTGCCATCTGCTCCGAAAGCGTCCACGATTCCACGCTCGCTCCCCGCAGTTCGGCTTCCGGTGGGCTGTCGAAGATGATGGTGGCACCGAGATTGGCCACCACGGCACGCTCCATCTCGGCCGTGCCCACTGTCGCGACCTCGATCAGGTCGAGCAGCAGCTCGAGCCTGGAGCGGACGTCCAAGGGTCTCACGAAGACATCATTTTTCGACAGGCGGTCCTTGGGACGACGGGGAGTGAGGTCGAGCTGCGACACCTCATTCGAGGTCAAGGTCTTGCCCTCGGCCGCGATGACCCGCTCCTGGACAACCACGAAGCCGAATCCCGCGTCTTCGACCAGCTGTTCCAGCTCCGCCAACATCCGTGCGTGGTATTCCTCGTCCATCGATTTCGCCCCCCGCCTCCAGACGCTTCGAGCATAGGGCGCTGAGGCTACCGGTGCAGCAGCGGCCACAGGACGATCACGACAATGGCCGCCAGGGCGAGGACTGCGGTCACCTCCAGCAGCAATCCGCCGAACAGCTTCCTGGCCCGGATCCGGTTCACCTTCCTGAGCCCGGCCGGCAGCCGGGCTTACCGCCGATACTCCTTCCGAGCACTGTCGGTGTCCACAATGGACCGTTCACTCGACTCGGCGACGAGGCAGTTCTACGGCGACCGCGGGTCGCCTCTCGCCGCGGAGATCACCTCGGTCTGGGCACTGGGGCTGGGCGCCGTCAGCCCGGTGGTTCGCGAGGCGTCCTGGTTGGTCGCACTGCCCCGGATCACAGCGCGCACACAGTCGCCGTCCCGAAGCGCGTCGGCGAGGCGTTTGACCAGGACAAAGCCGCCACCTTCGCCGGGGGTGAAGCCATCGGCTTCCGCATCGAACGGCAGGCGCCGGCCAACGGAGGAAAGCAGGCCGAGTCCGTCGACGTCGGTGCTGCGTTGCGCCGAATCACCCAAGGCGAGTTCATAGCCACCGACCAGCGCCGCGTCACACTCACCACGAGCGAGTTTCCACCAGGCCTCGTGCAGAGCGACCAAAAACGACGAACAGGCGGTGTCGATGACCTCGGCCGTCCCTCTGAGGTCCAGGTGAAAGGCGATCCGGCCCGCCAGGTAGGCGTGCAAGCTGCCGGTCTCCGCGAGGGCGGTCCGCTGATCGCCCCGGGACAGCAGGTCGAACGGACTCGCCCGCGGCCCGCCGTAATCGGCCGACAACACAGCGACGTTGGCGCCCGCCCATTCCGCGGGGGCGTACCCGGCGTCGCCGATCGCCCGCACGGCGAGCTGGAGCATCCGTCTCTGCCGTGGGTCGATCAACTCGGCCTCGGCCCGGGACAGGCCGAAGTATCGGTAGTCGAACCCGGTGATGTCATCGATCCAGCCTGCGTCGCGCTCACCCGTGGAGCGCGCCACACCGGTACTCTCGGCGCGCGCGTCCGGTATCTGACGCATCACGTCCCGGCCCGCACGGAGCAGTTCTGTCAGGCTCTCCCAGTCATCGCAACCTGGGAATTCGAAGGCCACCCCGACGAGGGCGACCGCCGCGGACTCTACTGTATCGACCATCGTCGATTCCCCACCATTTGATCAGCACAAGGGATGGCCAGAAAGGCAACGGCGGACTAACATTTCGACCTTTCCGCCATAGCGACCACTACTTGAAAGAGTCACAATTTCAAGAGCTGAGACCCCGCCTCTTCCGTCTCGGTATCCGAAAGATTTTTCAAGGTAAATTCCGAGTCGGAGCTAAAGGTTGTGACCTGGCGGGTCAAGCGATGTTTTCACCCCTTGGAACAGCACCTTCGCCAACCGAAGGTGGGCGACCTTGACCTGTGGATCCTCGCCGGTTCGGCGTATCGGATGACGAGACCTCGATCAGTCCAGCAAGGACGAACCGCAGGTCAGCGTGTGCTCTCCGGTCGCCCCGGCGTCGTTACAGGCCAGGCCGGCAGGTTGTGCCATCAGGCAACATGGTTGCCCTGAAGTACCAGCATCCTGACGCTTGTACCACGACATGTTCGGCTCTCCTGCGACAACTCGGTACGGCCGGCGTCACCGGCTTCGACGTCGTCGTGGCACCGGCGGCGGGCGCGGTGGTATTCGGCTTCGAACTCGCTTGCCAGGCAGCGGTGCCGTTCCTGTACTCCGAACGCGTCGAAGGCAGGCAGCAGCTTCGACGGGGGCGAACTGGTACCGGGGCAACGTGTCCTGGTCGTTGAGGTCTTCGATCGCATCGATCTCCGAGCCGCTTCTACGCGACTACGAGCGCCGTCACGGGATGACGGCGAACGCCCTGGACGATTACGACGCCAAAGCGCTGCGCGGCCTGGCCTGGCAGCGCAGTTGCTCGCAGCCGACCCGGCTTGGCTCATCGACCGCGCCCTGCGTCATCCACGCCCGCTCATCGTGATCGGGCCGCGCTGTTCGGCGGATCTCCACCGCCTGGTCGATCTGGGAGCGGTGTTCGTCGAGGTCGACGCCGACCCTCGTATCCGGCGCACGCGCATCGGATCCGAGCGTTTCCCGAGTGCCGACGAGGACCCGTTCGACAAGGAGCCGGCCACGTTCGCCGCTGTGCGGCTGCGCGTCGACAACAACGGGACGCTCGAGACACTTCGTTCCCACGTGGATCAGGTCGCCGGTCTGATCGAGCCTCACCGGTCTTCCGGCGGAGGCGTTCGCGGACGTCGCGCGGCTGATGGACCGTTTGCTGGATCCGCTGGGAGACTACCCCTGGAACCGGGAACAAAGCCTCACCAGCGTGAACGGATCGCCGACGAGCGAGCCGCACAGCAGCAATACCATCTGCTCCCGCAGACCGGCACCGGTCCGCTGGGCGGCTGTCCAGCCCGCGGAGGTGGGTGGAAGATCGGATCCAATGGGCAGGCCGGAGACCGAGAAGATATCGGACTCGGTCACCCGTGATTCGACGAGAAAGCGTCTGAGACGCGGTGGCAGATTCTCCGAAGCCACCCGAACTTCGTCCAAATGACCGACCAGGTCTCCATCGCTCATCGCGCCCAGCGTGCGATCGGCGAGACTTGCCACTTCGGAAGACTCCGCCGCGGTCAGCGAAAGTCGACGAACCCCCTCAGCGGTCGTCGTTCGAGCCGCAGTTCGAAAATTCTCCGGTGTAGTGAGCGTTGACATTCGCAGCTCACTCCTAGCCTGCCCCAAGGAAGGAATCTTCTCTCCGGTTTCATTGCCGGGTCCGGCCAACGAAGCGTAGGGGCGCGAGCCGAAACGAAGGTCGGCTCTTTGTCTCAAAAGTCAGCCGGTCTGACCTCGCGCACCCTCGAACGTGTGGGGCTGGGACTGCTCGATTTTCGGTGATTTCGGCCAAACGACCCACGACCCCGCCTAACAGGTTGAAACTCAAGCTGGAGCCTGTTGCGAAATCCAGGTCCGTCGTGACGAACCTGGATTCACCGCGGTCAAAGTGTCCCTTCCTCCATCGCTTCGCTAAGCGCCGCCCGAGCCGAGACGGCACGGGCCAAGCCTTCGACGGTCGGCGCCGCGTAAAGGGCCGAGAGCGACAACGTGAAGCCGAGCCGGGTACGCAGCGCCGCGATGAGCCTGGTCGCCCGAAGACTGTCCCCACCGAGAGTGAAGAAGTTCTGATCGCGTCCGACGTGGTCGCGGCCGAGCAGATCCGCCCAGATATCCGCGATCGTCGTCTCCACCGCACCAACAGGTGCGGCTGAACCGGTCTGTTCCGTCGGCTGGACGACCGTGGCGATCGAGGCCCGGTCGACCTTGCCGTTGGCGGTGAGCGGCAGGCTCTCCAGCACCACGACCGCGTCCGGAAGCATGTGGACGGGCAGCAGCGTCGCTATATGGGACCGGATCGGTTCGATCGAAGTCCTCGCCACCACGGCGGCGGCGAGCCGCCGGTCGGCGGTCACGACGACGGCCGCGCGGGCGACACCAGGAGCGGATTCGAGGGCTGCTTCGATCTCGCCGAGTTCGATGCGGTGCCCCCGGATCTTCACCTGCTGGTCGGCTCGCCCGAGGAACTCCAGTGTGCCGTCCGGCCAGTAGCGGCCGAGGTCTCCCGTTCGGTACCAGCGATCGTGCGGCGAGTGTTCGACGAAGCGGGCCGCGGTCTGCTCGGGTGCGCCACGGTAGCCCTGTGCCACGCCCTCACCACCGATCCAGAGCTCGCCGGTGACCCAGTCCGGGCAATCCCGGCCGAGATCGTCCACGACGCGGAATCGCTGGTTGCGCAGCGGAGTGCCGTACGGGATGGAGATCCAGGCGGGATCCACCCGCGAGACCTCGGTGAAGTTCGACCAGATCGCCGCTTCCGTCGCCCCGCCGAGGGCCAGGAACCTGCACTCCGGAGCGCGCTCGGCCAGCCGGCCCGGTAGATCGAGACCGACCCAGTCGCCGGAGAGCAGGACGATCCGCAACGGCAGTCGCTCCGCACCGGCGACCAGGAGCATGTCGAGCAGCGCGGGAACGGTGTTCCAGATCGTGACTCCGTGCGTGGTGACCAGGTCGTGCCACCGGTGCGCGTCGCGGCGGCCGTCCTCGGTGATGGTGACGACGGCGGCTCCGACCGACAGCGGGCCGAAGATGTCGTACACCGACAGGTCGAAGTCCAGTGCGGACACGGCAAGCAGCCGGTCTTCGGGCCCGACGGCGAACCGC
>NZ_JBIWKX010000103.1:12424-15159 GCF_044765885.1 Amycolatopsis sp. NPDC102389 | reverse complement strand
CGCGGGACCCGTCCCAAAACCCATTTGCCCCTCTTTCTCTAACCCCTATGTGGTCTCCCCCGACACCTGGGTGGGGAGACCACCGCCTAGACCGCGCCTTCGAGGCGGCCCCGCAACACGTTCGCCTTCCGGTCGTCGAGATCCATGACGAGCTGGAGCGCGTCGCGCCAGACGGCCATGGCGTCGCCGGTGCGTCCCTGGGCGGCCAGCGCGCAGCCGCGTTCGTCGAGCGCGTCGGCCTGCCCCCAGACGTCACCGCAGTTCCGGTAAGCGGTCAACGCCTGTTCGCAGTACCCGAGCGCCTGTTCCAGATCGCCGAACCGGCGGCAGGTCCTGGCGAGCGGCACCAGCGCGAAGCCCATCCCGTGCTGGTCCGCGTCCTTCGCGTAGGCGTCGAAGGCGCGCAGACCGTGTTCCAGGGCCAAGTCCCGTTCACCGAGGTCGCGGTAGGCGCGGCCGAGATGGACGCGTGCGGTCGCTTCGCCGAGCTGGTACCCGATCCGCGCGTTCACCTCCACGCTCTGTTCGGCGAGCCGCACGGCTTCGGCGTAGTCCTCGCGTTCGTGCGCGATGTTGCCGAGCCCGACCAGCGCCCAGCCGAGGCTCGGGTTCTCGCCGATCTCCTCGGCGATCTCGACGGCCTGACCGAACAGTTCGCGCGCGCGGCCGAGGTCGCCGCGCCGCCGGTGCGCCTCGGCGAGGTTGATCGCCGACCACGCCAGCCCGCCGAGGTCGCCGCCCGCCTTCGCGGACTCGATCGCCACCTCGTGGCTGGAGATCCACGTCTGCCACGGCCTGCCGAGCAGGTGGTAGTCGAACAGTTCCACCGGCAGCCGCCAGCCGATCTCGTACAGCCCGTGGTCCAGTGCCAGCCGGGCGACGCCGGTGATGCTCGGCATCTCCGACGCGCACCAGATGTAGGCCTCGTCGAACGTGGCGAACCGGAGCGGCTCCACGCCTTCGGGTGCGGGGCCCAGATCGATGTGGTGATCGCGGGCCGGGGTCAGCGTCCAGCTCGCGGCGTTGGCCGCGTACAGGTACCAGTGGGTCAGCCGGGAGACCGCGGCCTGCCGCTCGTCCCGCCAACGCGCGGCGGTGGCCTCTTCGGCGGCGTAGACGCGAAGCAGGTCGTGGAACCGGTAGTACTGCGCGCCGACCTGCTGGACGAGATGCGCGTGCACGAGTTTGTCGAGCAGCCGTCGCGCGTCGTGTCCGGGCAGTCCGGCGAGCGCGGCCGCCGCGTCCGCGGTGAACCGCGGGCCGGGATGGAGACCGAGCAGCCGGAACATGCGGGCGGTGTCGGCCTCCAGCGCGCGGTACGACCAGCTGAAGGCGGCCCTGACCCCGACGGTGTCGTCGTCGACCGCGAGCAGTTCCAGGCGCCGCCCCTCGGCGACGAGTTCACGGGCGAGGTCGCCGACGCTCTGATGGGGATGGGTGGCGACCCGTTCGGCGGCGATGTTCACCGCGAGTGGCAGCGCCGCGCACAGCCGGACGAGCCTGCCGACGCCTTCGGGATCGCCCGCCGCGCGTTCGTCGCCGATGAGGTCGGCCATGAGCCGCGTCGCTTCGAGATCTTGCAGTGGCTCCAAGGAAACCTGGACCGCGCCGCTGCCGACGACCAGCCCGGACAGCCGTCGCCTGCTGGTGATCAGCACGGTGGTGTCCGGGGTGCCGGGCAGTACCGGCCGCACCTGGTGCGAGTCGAGCGCGTTGTCCAGGACGACGAGCGTGCGCTGGCCGCGCAACAGGCCACGCAAAAGCGCGAGCCGCATGTGCTCCTCGCCGGGGACCCGGTCGGGGCGGACACCGACGCAGCGCAGGAGGTCGTCGAGGATGTCGGCGGGTTGCGCGGGATCACCCGCCGCGTAGCCGCGCAGATCCGACCAGAGGACGCAGTCGAACTCCTCTTGGCGCCGGTTCGCCCAATTCAGCACCAGCGCGGTCTTCCCGACCCCGGGCGGCCCGGCGACGAAGACCACTTTGGCCGTTTCGGTGAAGACTTTTTCGTCCAGTAGCGCCAAATGTTCTTCGCGGCCGACGAAATGATCAGGTGGCGGGGGAAGATGCACATACGGTTCCGCGCGGGCGGCCTCGGCGAGCACGATCAACGTGCCGCCCGCACCCAGCGCGCGATCGCAGGCTTCGGCGAATTCCGCGCTCGGCGGCGTGAGCCCGCGTTCGACGCGGCTGATGAGGCTTTTGTCGACATAGGCGAGTTTCTGAAGATCGCGCAACGCCAGCCCCCGGGCCTGGCGCCGTTGCCGCAATGCGCGGCCGAACGTCAACGCGGCCATCGAAACCGGTCTCGGTTCCGCGCGTGCTTTCCCGGTCTCCCCGGATCTGGCCGAACCGGAATTCTCGGTCACCAGAAGCACCTTTCTCCCCGCTTCGCGGCAGATCGTGCCACAACCTTCCCATTACCTGGGTCACAACACGGCCACCGGGTGTGCGGAGGTGCGAAGAGTGCCCGCAAACTGGGCGAGAACGCGCCCGTTCCCCACCGGTGCGCCGGTCGAAAGGGAGGTGGATCATGCGCGACCGCGAAATGTGAGCAGGCCCTGTTCCGCCTTGCGAACACCGGGCGAGTGCTGATCTCCTCGGAAACCGGCCGTGGGGGGGGGGGGGGGGGGGGCGGGGGGGGGGGCGCCGGGGCGGGGGGGGGGGGGGGGGGGGGGGGGGGGGGGTTTTGAGGTGTTGTTGGTGGGGGGGGGGGGGGGGGGGGGGGGGGTGGG
>NZ_JBIWKX010000103.1:0-12414 GCF_044765885.1 Amycolatopsis sp. NPDC102389 | reverse complement strand
CGCGCCCCCTCTACGGTGCGCCCGCCCCTGTCCCGCTTGCCCAACCCGGGGGTTTGGCCTATCGCCTGTCACCGGGGCGGGGCCCCCTGGGCCCCCCCCCACGGCCGGGACCTCCCGGAGCATGTAGGAGCACTTAACGTCGGTGTAGATCTTTTCACTTGTCCTGACGGGTCGCCCGAGGCAGCTTGGGAGAGGTATCGAGCGGCCCGGCGAAAGGAATCAAGTGAACATCGGCGCGCCGGGAACCCTGGTCCGGATGGGCGTTCTCGCCCTGTTGTGGGGATCGGGGTTCCTCTGGATCAAACTCGCGCTGACCGGGCTGCCGCCCGTTCAGGTGACCGTCATCCGCTGTGCCCTCGGCGCGGCCGTCCTTCTCGTGCTGAGCCGCTGGGCCGGGCAGCGCCTCCCGCGCGGCCGCCGGATCTGGGGCAGGCTCCTCGTCGCCGCCTTCTTCTGCAACGCCTTGCCGTTCGCGTTGTTCGGCATCGGTGAACTGACCGTCGATTCCGGTGTCGCGGGCGTCATGAACGCGACGACCCCGCTGTGGTCGTTGCTGATCGGCATCGGGATCGGAACCGAACGGCGGCTCACGGTGATCCGCGTGGGCGGGCTGATCCTCGGTTTCGCCGGCATCCTGCTGATCTTCGCGCCCTGGGAGAAGAGCGGCCTGCTGGGCTGGGGGACGCTGGCCCTGCTCGGCGCCGGGATCAGTTACGCGATCGCTTTCGCTTACATGGGACGGAAACTCGTCGGCGAAGGCGGTCCGATCGCGATCTCCGCCGCGCAGTTGCTGACCGCCACCGGACTGAGCGCGCTCGCGCTGCCCTTCGACGCCGCACCGGCCGGGCCACTGAACCTGACCGCGGTGCTGGCCGTCGTCGTACTCGGGATCTTCGGCACCGGCGTCACCTTCTACCTCAACTACCGGCTCATCGCCGACGAAGGCGCGACCTCCGCGGCGACCGTCGGCTATCTGCTCCCGGTCGTCTCGGTCGCGCTGGGCGCGATCGTGCTCGGCGAGGAACTCGGCCCGCGGGTGCTCGCCGGGATGGCCGTGGTGCTGCTGGGAGTCGCGCTGACGCGCTACGTGAGGTCTTCGGCGAGCAAGTCCATCAGCAGCCCGTCGTGCCAGCCCTCGCCGTCGGTGTCGCGCTCGTAGCCGCGCATCACGCCGACCTCGCGGAAGCCGACGGCCTTGTAGCAGCGGATGGCGGCGTCGTTGTCCACGGCGGGATCGATCACCAGCCGATGGTGCCCGCGATCGTGCAGCAGATACCGCGCCATCGTGCGGACGGTGTCCGTGCCCAGCCCCCGGCCGTGCGCCACCGGGTCGAGGAAGAGGTCGACCGACGCGTGCCGGTACATCGGGTCCTCCTCCTCGCCGTACTGGACGAAGCCGCGGACGACACCCTTTTCCAGGACGGTGAAACAGGCCGTCGTGGGATCGTCGAACGGCCAGGTGGGGGAGTCGTCGACCGAACCCCAGCGCGCCCCGACCTCTGCCGTGCCGCGGATGCGCCGCAGGTCCTGGACGTGGGCCTCGGTGACCGGGGTCAGGGTCACGATCTCCCCGCGCAACTCGGTGGTCAGTTCCCGCTCCGTCCGCTCGTCCGAATGGCGCCAGTCTAGGGAGAAACCGGCGGAGGCGCCGCCGGAACCGCAAGAACGCGGGGGCTTTCCCGGCCGGAATCGGGTATCAACGAAAGGGACGACGGAGGTGGGTCATGGGGAACCCGTTCGAGGAAACGCGTCCGGTGGACGAACTGGTCGACGGTGGGGCGACGGCCGTGCGGGCGGTGGTGTTGCGCAAGGCGACCGAAGCGGTCGTCGCGAACGCCCGCGACGCGACGGACTGCCGGATGCTGCTGGAGATGCTGGGGCTGCATTCCGGTACGCCGGTCCGGCGCGACGAGGCCGCCTGAGGTACGTGAAGACCCACGTGGGTCAACGCCGCGGCAGCACGCAGAATTCGTTCTCCTCCGGGTCGGCCATGACGACCCAGTCGTCCGACTCGGGGTCGTCGACGATCCTGGCGCCGAGTGACACGAGCCGGGCGACCTCCTCGCGCTGTTCGAGTTCGGTGGGCGCGAGGTCGAGGTGCAGCCGGTTCTTGCCCGACTTCCCCTCGGGCACCGGCTGGAAGAGCAGGCTCGGCACGTCGGGGCTCTTCAACTCGACATAGGTCACGCCGTGACCGTCGGTCCACCGCTCGGTCTCGGGATAGCCGAGTGCTTCCTTCCAGAACGCGGCCAGTGCTTCGGCCTCACGGCAGTCGACGGCGACGGCGAGCATCCGGGTTCGCATGGATCCACGGTGGCACGGAACGGCGAGGTTTGCCGGATGCGCGGACGGGCATCCGGCGGGGAGCAGACCCACTCGCCGAAGGGAGCACCATGAAGGCCGTCACCTGGCACGGGAAACGCGATGTCCGGGTCGACACCGTCCCGGATCCGAAGCTGGTCGAACCGACCGACGCCGTCGTGCGGATCACCTCGACCGGGATCTGCGGGTCCGACCTGCATCTTTACGAGGTCCTCGGCGCCTTCATCGACGAGGGCGACATCCTGGGACACGAGCCCATGGGCATCGTCGAAGAGGTCGGTTCCGGGGTGACGAACCTGAAACCCGGCGATCGCGTCGTGGTGCCCTTCAACATCTCCTGCGGCCACTGCTTCATGTGCGACCGCGGCCTGCAGTCGCAGTGCGAGACCACGCAGGTCACCGACCGCGGCAAGGGCGCGGCGCTGCTCGGCTACACCAAGCTCTACGGCCAGGTCCCGGGCGGCCAGGCCGAATACCTGCGCGTCCCGCAGGCCCAGTACGGCCCGATCAAGGTGCCGGACGGCCCGCCGGACGAGCGGTTCGTGTACCTCTCCGACGTCGTGCCCACGGCTTGGCAGGCCGTCGACTACGCGGACATCCCCGAAGGCGGCACGGTCGTGATCTTCGGGCTGGGCCCGATCGGGCAATTCTGCTGCCGGATCGCGAAACACCGGGGCGCAGGGAAGGTGATCGGCATCGACCTGGTGCCGGAACGGCTCGCGAAGGCCGCCGCGGCCGGCGTCGTCACCTTTGACACGCGTGAACACAAGAATCTCGGCGACCTCATCCGCGAGATCACCGGCGGCCGGGGAGCGGATTCGGTGATCGACGCCGTCGGGATGGAAGCGCACGGTGCCCCGATCGGGCGTATGGCGCAGAACCTCGTCGGCCTGCTGCCGGACCCGATCGGCGCGAAGATCACCGAGAAGGCCGCGATCGACCGGCTCAGCGTGCTGTACGCGGCCATCGACTGCGTCCGGCGCGGCGGCACGATCTCGCTGAGCGGTGTCTACGGCGGCATGGTCGACCCGCTGCCGATGATGGACCTGTTCGACAAGCAGATCACCCTGCGGATGGGGCAGGCCAACGTCCGGCGCTGGATCGACGACATCATGCCGCTGATCACCGACTCCGCCGATCCGCTCGGCGTCGAGGGCTTCGCGACGCACAAGATGCCGCTGAAGGACGCGCCCCACGCCTACGAGATCTTCCAGAAGAAGCAGGACGGCGCGGTCAAGATCCTGCTGGAGCCGTCGGCGGCTTGAGGTGTCGGCCCGCGGATGCCGGGTATCCGGTGGATGGATCCTGACGGAAGGAGCGATGGGATGACCACGGCACGAGACATCATGACCGCGGACGCGACCTGCGTGTCCGCGTCCGACACCGTGCTCGACGCGGCCAAGAAGATGGCGGCCGAGTCCGTGGGCGCGGTACCGATCTGCGGCGAGGACGGCAAGCTCAAAGGCATGCTGACCGACCGCGACATCGTGGTGAAGGTCCTGGCCGAGGGCAAGGACCCGCGGGCGCTGCACGCCTCGGAACTGGCCCAGGGCGAGGCGGTGACGATCGGCGCGGACGACGACGCCGAGGAGATCATGCGCACCATGGCGAATCACAAGGTCCGGCGCCTGCCGGTGATCGACGGGGACAAGCTCGTCGGCATCGTGGCGCAGGCAGACGTGGCGAAGGCCCTGCCCAACCCGGACAGCGGCGAGCTGGTGGAAGCGCTGTCCTACGACTGACCCGGCATACTCGCCCGGTGGCGTTCTTCGACATCGGGGGTTACGAACCCGTGTGGCTCTCCGGACTCGATTCGATCCGGAGGGCGCACGGGAATCGTTTGCGTGCGTTGATCGGTGAACGGCTTCAGCACGTCCACCTGACCTGGTTCACCGAGTACGCCGAGTGGCTCTCGGACGCGCCCGTGGTGGTGGACTTCGGTGCCGAACGGCTGGAGATCACGCACTGGAAGTTCGACGAGCTTTCCTTGACCTGGAACACGATCGACCCGTACGGGAAGTCCTCATGGGACTGGGGTGATCCGGCCGAGCCCAGCCCGCTCCGGTGGCGACAGGACGTCTACCCGGAACTGTCCGCATTGGAGGGTCAGGTGCTCCTAGACGTCGAGCTGCTCGACTGCGCGACGCGGGACATGGCGAACGGCATGGTCGCGCTCGGCTTCGTCTTCCCTCGTGGCCGGTTCACCGTGTTCAACGCACTCGACGAGAACGGCATCGAATACACCGAGCCGGACTCGTCCTACCGGAAACACTCGCTGGCGGGCTGAAAACGGGATGCGGCCGCCGTCGGAAGACGCGTCCGCCCTGCTCGTCGAAGCCGAAACCGCGCTGGGCGAACTGGAATCACTGATCCAGCGGATCAACCGGACCAACGCCGCGACCCGGCTCGGGGAGGGGACGATCACCGACGCGATCGCGCGCCGCGACGTCCTCCGGCTCAGGCACGGCGTCCTCACCGCGGCCGCCGACGCCGCGGCAGGTCGCAATCAGGGCGGGTACGGGGTCTTTCCACGCCTCCCGGCGCATTCCCGTCGGCACAGTGGTGTTCCCGACACCCTCGACCCGGTCGAGGCATGGGCGCGCCTGATCGACTCTGTGCCAAGGTGAAGAGCGGAACAACCCATGAGTCCAGGTGGTGACCCCGGATGGCACTGAAGATCGGTTACAAGGCGTCGGCCGAGCAGTTCGGCCCGCGCGACCTCGTCGAGTACTCCGTGCTCGCCGAGCAGGTCGGGCTCGACAGCGTGATGGTCAGCGACCATTTCCAGCCCTGGCGGCACCAGGGCGGGCACGCGCCGTTCTCCTTCGCGTGGATGGCGGCGGTCGGCGAGCGCACCGAACGGGTGGTCCTCGGCACCAGCGTGCTGACGGCGACCTTCCGCTACAACCCGGCCGTGGTGGCGCAGGCGTTCGGCACCCTCGGCAGCCTGTACCCGGGCCGCGTGCTGCTCGGCGTCGGCAGCGGCGAGGCTCTCAACGAGGTCGCGGTCGCCCGGATCGAGTGGCCCGCGTTCAAGGAGCGGTTCGCGCGGCTGCGCGAGGCGATCGAGCTGATGCGCAAACTGTGGTCCGAAGAGCGCGTCACGTTCGAGGGCGAGTACTACCAGACCACCGACGCCACCGTGTACGACCGTCCCGAGGGCGGGGTACCGATCTACATCGCGGCGGGCGGCCCGGTGATGGCGAAGTACGTCGGCAAACAGGGTGACGGTTTCATCTGCACCAGCGGCAAGGGGATGGAGCTCTACACCGAGAAGCTGCTGCCCGCGGTCGCGGAGGGCGCGGAGCAGGCCGGCCGGAGCACCGGCGACATCGACAAGATGATCGAGATCAAGCTGTCCTACGACCCGGATCCGGCGCAGGCGCTGGAGAACACCCGGTTCTGGGCGCCGCTCTCGCTGACGCCGGAGCAGAAGGCGGGTATCGAGGACCCGGCCGAGATGGAGAAGGCCGCGGACGCGCTGCCGATCGAACAGGTCGCCCGCCGCTGGATCGTCACCTCCGACCCGGCCGAGGCCGTCGAGCAGATCAAGCCGTACGTCGAGGCGGGCTTCAACCACCTCGTCTTCCACGGCCCCGGCCACGACCAGGAGCGGTTCCTGCGCTCGTTCTCCGAGCAGGTCGTCCCGGGTCTGCGCGAACTCGGCTGAACCGAGACGGGTGGCGGTGCCGCGACGGCGCCGCTACCCGTACCCCCAATTCACATCGCCGACGGGATGTTCTTGCCTTTCTTCCCGGTCGGCTTCTTCGGTTCTTGTGCGCTCTTCTTGACGCCGGGTTGCGCGTCCGCCCGGTCGAGCTGCTCCTGCTTGCGGATCGCCGTCGTGAACGCGAGGCTGGCCACGCCGATCAGCGGTTCGTCTTCGAGCCGGCGACCACGCCGGTGAAGGGCTACCTGCTCAGGGGCCCTGACGTCGTGTCCTGTGCGCTCAGGATTCGGTGACGAGCTTGCCGATCTCCTGGTCGAAGTCGAACCACTCCGGCTCGGAGCCCGCGGGGACGACGTCGTAGGTGCGGTCGAGGAATTCGGCCAGTTCCTGCGCCGGGGCCTCGAGGACCGCGCAGCCGTCGGGCGCGCTGAGGGCGAAGATCACGATCGAGGTGTCGTCGGCCGGGCTGATGATCACGTCGCCCTCACCCGATGGGGTGAGCAGGCCGTCCGCGAGGAGATCGCGGCCGAACATCCAGCGGACCGTTCCGCCGCCCGAGTGGTAGGCGACCACGACGGCATAGGGGTCTTCGGGGTCGTATTCGAGATCGGCCTGGACGGGGAGCGGGTCCGCACCGAATGTGCGCAGGCCGAAGACGATCGTCCCCCGGATGAGGTCGCTTTCCTTGTCCAACGCTTCAGCCCCTTACGTTCGGTTGCTGTTGATCTTCAGCTATGGATAACGCAATGTGAAGTCTTTTCGTGACCCGAGTTGACAAGATTCACACGTTCGGCTGAGAGCTGCGTCTCACGTGCTCACGGAGGGTCTCCGGCGGGCACGTGCGGTGAACGGCCGGGAAATGCGATCAGTCGTGCAAAAGAAAGAGATTCCGCACGTGCATATTCCGGTGAATGAGAATGGCCAACCGTTCGGCGGAGTGAATCGCTATTCCCCGTGGTTAACATCATTGTGCGTCGTTCACGTATTCCAGGAGATCGACGTGGCTCCGTCCTGGACCTCGGCGAGCATGGTCGTTGCGGAGGAAAAGGAGCGGTAATGGGCGTACGAATCACGGTCACCATTCCCAGGTCGGACTCCGGCCGTCGTGACACGGTCGATGGGCCGCGCGGCCCATCGGTGCCAAGGTCCGCCCCGGCCCCGCCGGGTGCCGTGACCGGGCAGCCGGTCTCCCGTTTCCGGGGGCGCCGCCGTGATTGACCGGCTTCCGATGCGGATCGGGCGGGCGGACATCGACCGGCTCGAAGAGGTCATCGCCGAGCTTCGGGCGCGCGACTACCGGGAAGGCGGCGGTTCCTGCCGGGAGCTGCTGCGGGTATTGGAGCCATACGGCACCGCACTGCGGCGCGGGATGATGTCCGAGCCGCTGGCCAGGCGGCTGGCCGGCGTGGTTGCCGATTTGCACAATCTCAGGGGCTGGACGGAATTCGACTCCGGCAGGCCCGTGCGGGCCGAGCGGCACTTCCGTCGTGCGCTCGAACTCGCGGCGGAGGCGGGCGCCGACGATCTTCTCGCCAACATCCGTTACCGGCTCGGCAGAATGTATCTGCATCACCGCTCGCCGGCGGAAGCGCTCGAGCAATTCGGGCACGGGCAGCTCGCGGCGCGCCGCGCGAGGCGGCCGTTGTCGCGGGCGATCCTGTCGGCGAACGAGGCGTGGGCCTACGCCCTGCTCGGTGACGTCCGCCAAGCGCTGGACAAGCTTTCCCTTGCCTCGGACCAATTCGCGGACTCGATTGGCGACGCCGCCCCTTCGTGGTCCGCCTTCTTCACGGCCGTCGACCTGGCCGCGATGATCGGCACGGTGCGCACGGAACTCGCCAGGCTCGTCGACGTCCGGCATTGCCGGGAGGCCATTCCCGCGCTCACCCAGGCCATCGACGGCTACGGTCCGGACATGGTGCGCAGCCGATCGCTGACGATGATCTGGCTCGCTGTCGACCACGCGCTGGAAGGCGATCTGGACCGGGCCGCGGAGGTCGGTCTCGCGGCGATGGAGATCGCGGACGGGATCCGTTCCGCGCGGACACGAGATCGTTTGCGGCCACTGTCGGAAAGCGTACGGAAGCGAGTGGGTGATATTAATGCGCGAGATATTCTTGACCGGATCGCAACGTTTCGAGCCAGTGCCTGAGCGCCGGAGAATAGGTGGAGGAATGACCGGATCAATTTCGCCGCGCGTAAGCTCGCCGGTATGAAACGGACTTCGTTCGCGCAGTGGCCGTGTTCGATCGCGCGCACCATGGACCTGCTCGGCGACTGGTGGACGCCGCTGGTCCTGCGCGAGGCGTTCTACGGGATCCGCAGGTTCGACGAGTTCCAGCAGGAGCTCGGCATCGCGCGGAACACCCTCGCCGACCGGTTGCGCCGTCTGGTCGGGGAGGGGCTGCTGGAAAAGCGCGCCTACCAGGCCGAACCTGTCCGCTATGACTACGTCCTGACCGAGAAGGGCGCGGATTTCTACGGCGTGCTCGCCGCGATGTCGCGCTGGGGTGACCGCTGGCTCTCCGGGGAGGACGGGCCGCCCGTCACCCTGCATCACGAGACCTGCGGGCAGGACACGCATGCGGAAGTCGTCTGCGCGCACTGCGCCGAGCCGCTGACCGGGGAGAACACCCGGGCGCGGCTCGGGCCCGGCTACCCGCCGAAGCTGGCGGACCGTCCCGATGTAGTGCGCCGCTTCGTCGCGCAGGAGGTTTGACAAGGTAAGTCCATCTACGCAACTATCGAGGTCACGAGCACGGGAGGGCGACCACGATGGAGTGGACGG
The DNA here is from genome assembly GCF_044765885.1 of Amycolatopsis sp. NPDC102389. Taxonomy (NCBI): domain Bacteria; kingdom Bacillati; phylum Actinomycetota; class Actinomycetes; order Pseudonocardiales; family Pseudonocardiaceae; genus Amycolatopsis; species Amycolatopsis sp. NPDC102389. The sequence continues at coordinate 3,634 of NZ_JBIWKX010000103.1, read as the reverse complement.
GCGCCAAGTACGCCGACAAGCCGACGGTTGAGGTCCAGGCGTGGGTCGACGCCGCCCCGGAACGGGTCTGGTCGATCGTCTCCGACGTCCGGCTGATGCCAGAGATGAGCCCGGAACTCCAAGCGGCCGAGTGGTGTGACGGTGCGGAGGGCGCGGCGGCGGTCGGCAGGCGGTTCGTCGGCCGCAGCAAGCACGACGCGCTCGGCGAATGGGAGACCACCTCGTACGTCGTCGAATGCGATGAGCCGCGCGTGTTCGGCTGGGCCGTGCACGACGCCGAGACGCCCACCGCGCGGTGGCGCTTCACCCTGGAGCCCGAGAACGGCGGGACGAAGCTCCGGCAATGGATGCAGATGGGGCCGGGACGGTCGGGTCTTTCGCTGGCCATCGACCGGATGCCGGACAAAGAGGAGAAGATCGTCTTCGTCCGGCTGCGCGAGTTCGAGAAAGCGATGACCGGCACTCTCGCCGCGATCAAGGAACGGGCGGAGGCGGACGGCGCGTGATGCGGACGGCGACCACGGTCGAGGCTTCGCGCGGCTGGCGGGAAACGCTGGAGTTCGTGCTGGAGGCGGAAAAGCTCGGCCTCGACGACTGCTGGGTCGCCGAGGCGTGGGGATCGGACGCTCCGTCCGTGCTCGGCTATCTCGCGGCGCGGACGGAGCGGATCAGGCTCGGCTCGGGCATCATCCAGCTCGGCACCCGGACCCCGGTGGCGATCGCGCAGGCCGCGCTGACGCTGTCGGACCTGTCCGGTGGCCGGTTCGACCTCGGGCTCGGCGCTTCGGGGCCGCAGGTGATCGAAGGGCTCCACGGTGTCGCGTTCGCCCGGCCGCTGACCCGGATGCGGGAAACGGTCGCGATCATCCGCCAGGCGTTCGCGGGGGAGAAGATCTCGTTCTCCGGCAAGGAGTTCGAGATCCCGTTGCCGGGGGAGAGCAAGCCGATGCGGCTGTCGTCGGCGCCGAATCCGGATATCCCGATCCATCTGGCCACGCTTTCGCCGAAGCTGCTGGAGCTGACCGGTGAGATCGCGGACGGCTGGTTGGGCACCAGTTTCGTCCCGGAGGGTGCGCAGGCCTACTTCGCGCATATCGACGCAGGTCTCGCGAAGGCGGGCCGTTCGCGCGCGGACCTCGAAGTCTGCCAAGGCGCGGAGGTCGCCTTCGCCAGGGACGAGGACGAGTTGCGCGGGATGGTCGCGGGCCGCAAGGCCGAACTCGCGTTCAGCCTCGGCGGGATGGGTTCGGCGAAGACCAACTTCTACAACAACGCCTACAGCAGGCAAGGCTGGGCCGAGGCCGCCGAGGCGGTGCGGGAGCGCTGGCAGGCGGGCGACCGGGAAGGCGCGGCCGCGCTGGTGACCGACGAGATGGTGCTCGGTACGACGCTGATCGGCACCGAACCGATGGTGGCTCAACGGCTGCGCGTCTGGCAGGACGCCGGCGTCGACACGGTCCGGCTGTATCCGGCGGGCGAGACGGTCGCCGACCGGCTCACCACCCTGGGCCGCGCGCTGGACCTGGTCCGCGCACTGGGCTGAATGTCCGCGCCGGTTGAGGTGACCGGCCGAGCGTGGCGGTCACCGCCTGCTCCAAGCGGGTAGAACTTGTTTCACTTTTCGTCCCGGCTGGAGAACATGACCTCGCTCGATCCCCCACGCGAGGAGGATTCATGGGTCCCGATCTCCGTCTGTCCCGGCGTCAGGTCCTGCGCGGCACCGGGATCGCGCTCGCTTCGGGACTGCCGTTCGCGGGGACGGCTTCGGCGGGCTCCGCGGTGCTCGGCGAGTACGACGTCGTCGTGGTCGGAGCGGGCGCGGCGGGGATGACCGCCGCGCTCACGGCGGCGAAGCGGGGACTCAGCTGCGTGGTGCTGGAGAAAGCGGCGAAATTCGGTGGTTCGGCCGCCCGGTCGGGGGCGGGGATCTGGATTCCGTGCAATCCGGTGCTGGCACAGGCCGGCGTCCGCGACACCCCGGAGAAGGCCGCACGGTACTTGGCCGCCGTGGTCGGCCCGTCGATCCCCGCCTCGCGGCAAGAGGCGTTTCTCGCCAACGGCCCGGCGATGCTGTCCTTCGTGATGGCCAACAGCCCGCTGCGGTTCCGGTGGATGGAGGGCTACAGCGACTACTACCCGGAATTGCCCGGCGGGATGCCGGACGGCCGCTCGATCGAACCCGACCAGCTGGACGGGAACATCCTCGGCGCCGAACTGGCCAACCTGAACCCGCCGTATCTCGCCACGCCCGCGGGGATGGTCGTGTTCAGCGCGGACTACAAATGGCTCGCGCTGGCCGCGGTCAACCCGAAGGGCGCCGCGGTGGCCGCCGCCTGCCTCGCCCGCGGCACGGCCGCCGCGCTCGCCGGGCAGAAACCGCTCACCATGGGCCAGTCGCTGGCCGCGGGACTGCGGGCCGGGCTGCACCGCGCCGGTGTCCCGGTCTGGCTGAACACACCGTTGACCGATCTCGTGATCGAGAACGGGAAGGTCACCGGGGTGACCGTCGTGGCGGGTGTCGTGAAGGCGCGGCGCGGTGTCATCGTCGGCTCCGGCGGGTTCGAGCACAACGCCGCCATGCGGGCCGAATACCAGCGCCAGCCGATCGGTACACAATGGACTGTCGGCGCGCGGTCGAACACCGGTGACGGGATCCTGGCCGGAAGGCGCGCCGGAGCGGCGCTGGACCTGATGGACGACGCCTGGTGGGGGCCGGCGATCCCGCTGCCCGGCGAACCGTACTTCTGCCTCGCCGAGCGGACCCTGCCCGGCGGGCTGATGGTGGACGCGGCGGGCAAACGATTCGTCAACGAAGCGGCGCCGTACAGCGATGTCGTGCACACGATGTACGACCGGAACCCGACGACGCCCACCATTCCTGCCTGGCTGATCGTCGACCAGCACTACCGCAACCGGTATCTCTTCCGCGATGTCGCGCCGCTGCTGCCCCTGCCCGCGGAGTGGTACTCGGCGGGCGCGGTCAAGAAGGCGTGGACCGTGGAGTCGCTCGGCACCGCTATCGGTGTCCCGCCGCAGGCGTTGCGTGCCACGGTCGACCGGTTCAACGGGCAGGCACTGTCCGGTGTGGACAGTGATTTCCATCGGGGCGCCAGCGTCTACGACCATTACTACACCGACCCGCACGTCCTGCCGAATTCGTGCCTCGCCGCGCTCTGGGAACCGCCGTTCTACGCCTTCAAGATCGTCCCGGGCGACCTCGGCACCAAGGGTGGGATGCGCACCGACGCGCGGGCGCGGGTCCTGCGGGCGGACGGTTCGGTCATCCCCGGGCTGTACGCCGCCGGAAACGCCAGTGCGGCGGTGATGGGCCCCAGCTACGCGGGCGCGGGGTCGACGATCGGCCCGGCGATGACGTTCGGGTATGTCGCGGCGAACGATCTCGCCGATCAGACCGCTTGACGCGCCGCGTTGAAGAGGCGGGTGGTGGGGTGAAGGCTCCCTTCACTGCGTCTGATGCGGTGATGGGAGCCTTCGGCCCTGGTCGTGCGCGGGTCGTGGGTGGGGGGGGGGGGGGGGGGGGCACACCCCCCCCCCCCCCCCCCCCGGGGGGCCCGAGAGGTGGGGGGGGGGGGGGGGGGGGACGGGGGGGGGGGGGGGCCGGGAGGAAAAAAAC
>NZ_JBIWKX010000102.1:0-15656 GCF_044765885.1 Amycolatopsis sp. NPDC102389 | reverse complement strand
TGGTCCCCCGGGGTGGCCCCCCCCCCCCGGGGGCCCCCCCCCCCCTGGGGTTGGGGCCGGGGCGTTGTGTGTGTGTTTTTTTGTTTCACCCCCACCCCCCCACCCACGACCACCGGCCGCGCCACGGGTCAGAAGCCGAAGAGCTCCTGCGGTACTTCGTGCTCGTCCGGCCAGGTCAGCCAGGCGACGTCGGTCGGGCCGATGGCGCAGTTGGCCACCCGCCAGGACCGCGCGTCGTCGTCGACGTTCGTTTCGCTCTTCTTCTTGAGCAGGGCGACGTAGACGTCGGACATGACGCCGTCGGCCCGCCGGTTCTCGTAGATGGTGCCGGCGTAGTACGGACGACCGGCTTCGGTGCCGCGCATCGTGCCCTGCAGGAACACCCAGGGGCCGAGCCGGTCGAGCTGTTCCACGGCCACCTGGACCTGGTCGCCGAACTCCTGGTCGAGCCGGGCGGTGGCGGCCTGGAGTACCGCTTCCCGGACCGGGTCGCCGGGGTTCAGCGACACCGGGACGGGTCGTGCGGACGGGGTGTACATCGAGCTACCTCCCACTGGCGGGCAGGGACGCGATCGACCGCGTCCGCCTGCCCGGTGCTGCTACGGCGTTGGGTCGGATCAGGTCGGCGGGGTGAGGATCTTCACGAGGCCGCCACCGCCGCCCATGCTGATCTTCTGCGAACCGTCGGGGTTGATGTTGTTCGAGCCGATGAACTGGCCATCGCCCGCGTACAACACGACGTGCCCGCCGTTGTTCGAGATCACCACGTCGCCGGGTTTCGCCTCGGAGAGCGGCACCGACCGCCAGCCGTCCGCTTCGAGGTTGGCCGACAGACCGGCGACCGAGGCACTGGCCTGGCCCTTGTCGATCAGGCCCGCCGCCTCGAGACAGCCGGAAACGAAGTTCGCGCAGTTGACGTTGTTGGGCACCCACGACTGCATGGCGGGCAGCTCACCGCTGCCCTTGAGGTCGCCGGCGTTGCGGCCGAGGAACTTCTCGGCGATCTTCGCCGGGTTGTCGCCCCGGGCGTCGATCGGCTTGGCGGGCCTGCCGTCGCCCTGCACCCCGGCGGGGCCGCCACCGCCACCGCCGCCGCCTCCGCCACCACCGCCGCCGTCGCCCCCGCCGTGGCTGGGCGGGCCGCTCAGGTTGGAGTCGACCGGCTTGGCGTGGACACTCGACGCCGTGGTCTGGCCGTCGTCGGCGGGGATCAGCTCGAGGAAACCGCCTTCGATCTCCAGGCCGAGCGGCTTGAGGAGATCGTCGATCTGCTTCTCGGCGTCGTCCAGCGCCTTTTCGATCTCGTCCTTCTTGCCGTTCGAGTCTTTTTCGTTGAGCTGCCGGAGCCGCTCGATATCCGACGCGGCGGCGGCGATCTCGTTGTCGTCCTCGGAGCTGTTCTTCCGGCGGCGGGCCGAGTCGATCAGCTTGCGGTTGTCCGCGTCCTTGTCGTTGGCTTCCTGGGCGAGCTGTGCGACCTTCTTCTTGACGTCGTCCATGATCTCGGACACCCGCTGAAGGATGTTCTTGGCCGCCTCGGCCTTGTCGCTGACCTTGTAGCTGGCCTTGCCGAGCTTTTCGAGATGGTCGGCGACGGCGTCGGCGTCCTTGCCCTCCCAGTGGCGCAGGACGTCCTCGCGGAAGACCTTGAGATCGTCGCCGAGGTCGTTGGCCCTGGTGGCGGCTCCGCCGACCTTCCTGGCCTGGTCGTTGACCGCGCTCGAATCGAGCTTCTGCGTCGCCTGGGCGTGTTTGTCGATGGCGTCCAGCGACTTCGGACGGTCGTGCGACGGGTCGTCGAGCGTGCTCGGATTCCGCTCCGCGGTGGTCATCGGTAAATCCCCCTGGTTCCCGTCTTCAGTCCGATCAATCCCGCTCGCGGCCGTGGCCGCGGAGGGTGTCGACACCCGCGGCTTCGTCGTTACGCATCCGCTGCGCTGCGTTGGCCAACGCGTTCGACGCGGCGTCGACGAGCTTCGCGGCGGCCGCCAGCTCGGCGTTCACCCCGCGGTGGAACCCCTTCATCGTGGTCCCCGTGCTGGCCGCGTTCTTCAGGTCGCCGAAGGCGCCTCCGGGATCGCCGTCGCCAAGGTCCTTGCCCGTACCGCTGTAGCCGTCCTTGAGCCCGCCGACCTTCTTGGCCAGCGCGGCGATCTGCTCTGGATCGAATCGGCGAGTCATGGATGATCCTTCCAGTCCCGGCGCCTGCGCCCGTGCTTGCTTGACCCACACTGCTCTACCGCGCACCCTATGAGTTCACACCCACGCGTGCGCACCGTTTCCCGAAACGCGATGACGCCGTTCGTGTACACCGACGCATCCGGTCGCGCGTTGGTTCCCGGAAGATTTCAGCGGCGTCCTCGGCGAGAAGATCTTACCCTCTCGGCACCCGCCGAGATCGATGTCGCGCTGCGCGACCAGGCCTCGGCCACCTGAAGCGGCCATTCTCACCCGGTCGGGGGGGGCGCGATCACGGAAACGGCGATCGCGTAGTCCGTGAAGGCCTCCTTCCCTACCTTCAGGGTAGGCAAGGAGGCCTTCACGGACCCGCGACCACCTGGCCGCCATTCAGCAGGTACTCACGACCCGCGGTACCGAAGCCTCACTTGCGGATCCGGTGGTCCGCGGCGACCCAGTTCGTTTCCCAGGTCGTCCCGCCGTCCGCCGAGAACGCCTGCTCGAAACGCGCGTCGTCCGGGCCTTGCCGGAAGACGAGGAAACGCACCTTGATCGGACGGCCACCGAGCTGGTCGTCACCGTGGAACTCGCCGACGCCGTCACGGAAGCCGCCGTAGACCGCCGGGGTGAGCAGACCGTCGCGCATGTTGACGAAGGTCAGGCTCCACCGCTGCGCCTGCGGTTCGTACAGCCGCAGGTTGAGCGCGTCGATGCGCCCGTCGGGACCCGAGACCTCGAACTCGAGGGCGTTCGCCCGCCGTTCCATGAGCGGGCGGACGGTGCTGGTGCCGTCGAACTGGAGCCACTGGTCCGCCGATTCCGAAAGCGGCTCGGCGAGCACCCGCACCGTGGAGCGCCAGGTGCCGATCTCCCAGTCGAACGCCCGCTGGGGATCGGTGCCCGAGGTGGAAGCGTCGCCCGACGCCGCCGTCGCGACCAGCATCAGGGCCGAAAGGCCCACTGTGAGGATTCGTTTGTATGGCACGGTCATGGTCCGACTATCCGAGCGGAGGACGGCCATGGACAAGAAGGCACCTCTGGGTAACCTCCCGCGCCCCAACCCGCTGCCCGGCTGCCCGATGGCCGCGGCGTTCGCCGCGATCGGCGGGAAATGGAAACTGACGCTGCTGTACTGGCTCGCCCACGGCGAGTCGCATTTCGCCGGCCTTCGCCGCCGGGGCGCCCCCATCACGCCCAAGGTGCTCGCCGAGCAGCTGCGCGAACTCGAGGCCGACGGACTCGTCGAACGCGTGGTGACCGGGCCGGTCCCGGCGCGCGTCATCTACCGGCTCACTCCCTACGGCGCCACGGTCCTGCCCGTGGTCGAGGAGGTCCGGGTCTGGGGCGAGGCACATCTCGAACGCACCCGGGGCGATGCCGCGCCGAACGCGGCGATGAGCTGTACCGAGTCGCTCGGCTAGGCGGTGTCCGGTGAGTCCTACCGGCGGTCTCCGCACCCAGGTGTGGGGGGGGGGCCAAAATATGGGGAACAAATCGGGCGACACGGGTGTGTGGGGCCCCAAACCCAAGTTGGGTAAAATCAGCGTCCGACATGGTGCTTTCCGCGACACGCACCGGCTGCACGACAGCTCCGATTCACCGCACCCCGGAGCGGCGGGCGGCGGTGGCCGTGGCGAGGGTCTGGAGCACCTCCTGAGTGGCGGCGATGTCGATGCAGGCGTCCGTGATGGACTGACCGTAGGTGAGCGGCCGGTCGGGGTGGAGGTCCTGGCGGCCCGCCTGGAGGTTGGATTCGAGCATGACGCCGACGATGCCGCGCTGACCGTTCTTGATCTGTTCGGCGATCTGGCCCGCGACGACGGCCTGCCGGAGATGGTCCTTGCGGCTGTTGTCGTGGCTGGCGTCGATCACGACGCGACGCGGCAGTCCCGCGTTCTGGAGGGTGGTGAGCGCCGCGCGGACGGACGCCGGGTTGTGGTTCGGCGCGCTGTTGCCGCCGCGCAGGACGAGGTGACAGTCCGGGTTGCCGACGGTGTGCAGGATCGCGGGCAGGCCGCTGGGGTCGACGCCGGGGACGACGTGCCGGGCTTCGGCGGCGCGGATCGCGTCGACCGCGACGGTGACGTCGCCGTCGCGGCGGTTCTTGAAGCCGACCGGCATGGACAGGCCGCTGGCCAGCATGCGGTGGTTCTGGCTTTCCACGGTGCGCGCGCCGATCGCGCCCCACGAGACGGTGTCGGCGAGGTACGCCGGGATGGTGGTGTCGAGCCATTCGCACGCGGCGGGCAGGCCGCCCTCGGCGAGTTCGAGGAGCAGGTCCCTGGCGATGCGCAGCCCGCGGTTGACGTCGCCGGTGCCGTCGAGGTGCGGATCGTTGATGAGTCCCTTCCAGCCGCCGACCGTGCGGGGCTTTTCGAAGTACACGCGCATGATGATCAGGAGCTCGTCGGAGAAGCGGCCGGCGAGGGCGGCGAGCCGGTCGGCGTATTCGAGTGCCGCGGCGGGATCGTGGATGGAACAGGGCCCGGCGATCACGAGCAGCCTGTCGTCCGTGCCGTCGAGGACGCGGAGCACGTTTTCCCTGCCGTGGCGCACCGTGTCGGCCGCGTTGGCGCCGAGCGGCAGTTCGTGGTGCAGCAGGGCGGGCGTGACCAGCGGGACCATCCGGTCGATGCGCTGGTTGTCGAGTTCGACCGTGGCGATGGTTGTCATCACAGATATCCAAGGTTTCTGCCTGCACCGGATGCGGGAAAGCCGGGGTTTCCCGCACCAGGACGGCGGTCTCGGGTGAACGAAGAAGCAAGCCCGGCATTTACTCGAGCGAGAATTCTCTTACCCCGGAATCTTCCACCATTCGCCACCGGGAACAATGGTCCAACCCGAATTCAGCGGCCGGTCCAGACCGGGTCCCGTTTCTCGGCGAAGGCACGGGCTCCTTCGCTCGCGTCCGCGCTCGTCCGTCGCCGTTCTTCCCACGGATACGAGGTTTTGAACGCTTCTTCGAGCGGGAGATCGAGCGAGCGCAGCGCTGCCTCCTTGATCGCCCGGACCGAAAGCGGAGCGGCACGCACCAGGTCGTCCGTCCATTCGGCGACGCGGCGGTCCAATTCCGCGAACGGCACGACCTCGTTGACCAGACCGTGGTGAAGCGCCGTCGCCGCGTCCATTCTGCGCCCGGTCAGCAGATATCCCATCGCCACTTTCTGCGGCAGCTGCCGCGGCAACCGGAACACCCCGCCCGCCCCGGCGATCAGCCCGAGACGGACCTCCGGCAAGCCGAAGACCGCCTCGTCGGAAGCCACGACGATGTCGCACGCGAGCACGAGTTCGAAGCCGCCACCCAGCGCGTAGCCGTGCACGCGGGCGACCACCGGTTTGGACAGGGTGAACCGGTCGGTCAGCCGGGGATGACCGGGCTGACCGCTGCTGCCGAACGTCGACGCCTCGACGCCTTCCTCGGTCAGCCGCGCGCGTTCCTTGAGGTCCTGCCCGACGGAGAACGCGCGATCACCCGCACCGGTCAGGACCACCGCCCTGACGTCGTCGTCGGCTTCGACGTCGTCCCAGATCCCGGCTAGTTCCGCGTGCATCCGCCGGTCCATCGCGTTCAGCGCTTCGGGCCGGTCCATCGTCACGTAGGCGACGTGGTCCTTCTTCTCGTACCGGACCCCGTTCATCGCGAGCCCACCGCGAAGCCGTCCACCTTGCCGATCACGTCCGCGCCGTAGATGCGCAACGCCTGCTGCAGCGCGAATTCGGCGATGTACCGGCGAAATTCCTCCGGTGGTTCCTCGGCGAGGTTCACCATGCGCCGGTTGGCGACCACGGCTTCCCCGTCGAGCCGCGCCAGCGCACTGTCGATCGCCGCGTCCATCTCCTCCGGCGGGACGACCTCGTCGACGATCGACCGGGCGTCCGGCTCGTCCGCCCGCAGCTTGCGGCCGCCGAGGATCACCTGCCGGGCCACGCGCGGCCCGGCGATCCGCGAAAGCCGGAAATTCGACGCGCCGGGGATGATCCCCTCCTTCGCCGCGGGGAGGCTGAGGTACGCGTCGGAGGCCGCCAGCACGTGGTCGAAGACCAGAAGCAGCTGGGTCCCACCGCCGATGGCGAAGGAATCGACGGCCGCCATCCAGGGTTTGTCGGTGAACCGGGAATGCCAGGAATCGTCCGTCAGCAGACCGCGGAAGATCTTCTGGATATAGCCCGTTTCCCGCCGCAGCAGGAAATCCACGAGCGGGATGTCGCCGGAGCTGAGCTTCTTGAGGTTGATCCCCGCGCAGAACACGCGACGCCCCAGGTAGCGGGGATGACTCATCACCCCGCCCCGCAGCAGTCCCACCCGGACGGACGGGTCGAGCAACGCCAGATCGACCGCGGTCTCCATGTCGTCGACCTGCTGGGCGTCCTCGGCGTTCAGGCAGTCGTCCCGGCACAGGGTCAAGTGCGCGACGCCGTCCCGGCGCTCCAGCCGGACGGCCTCCATCTGCACGAGCCCCGTCTCGAGGAACTCGGGCAGCAGCCGCTGGGCCCGGGCGGTGGGCCGGAGCATGGCGTCGAGCAGATGCGGGCCGGCCTTCGGCGCGCGCAGGATCCCGCGCAGGAAGAGACCCTGGTCGATCTCGCGCCCTTCCTTCTCCGCCTGCGGCCGCGAACGCTCGGCCGCCATCTGCTCCTCGGACGGCACCAGACCGGGAAAGGCGAGCGCGGCGGCCCGGACGAGTTCGTCGATCCGGAGATACCGCGTCCGGCCGTCGGTGAGTTCGGCGTAGATCTCTTCGGCGTGCGCCTCGACGAAGTCCGCGCGCATCGCCCGGACTTCGTCGTCGACCCGGTGGGCCTCCCCCGCCAGGGCCCGGAGGTCGAGCCCTGGCGAAAGAGCGCTTTGATCCGTCGTCACGGCTTGGCTTCCCGCCGCAGGGCCCGGTCCGCCGCGGCCAGGTGGGAACCGAGCGCCTCCTCGAAGGTGATCGAGCCGGCTTCGAAGATCAGCTGCCGCCGGATCGCCGTCTCGGCGCCGTCCATGACGCCGTCCAGCTCGGCCAGCGTCTTCGCCGGATCCTCGGACACCTCGTCGATCAGGTCGAGGGCGAGCGCGCGCTCCGTCCCGATCGGGGCCCCGAGCAGCACGGCCCGGCGGATGCCCGCCGCTCCGGCCTGTTTGGTGAGGCGGTACACGGTCATTCCCGGCCAGGTGCCCCCGCCGGCCGACGCGAGCTGCAACATGGTCCCCGGTTCGGCGATCCGGATGTCGGCGGCGAGGAGGAGATCCAGTGCCGTGCCGGCGCATTCGCCCGACGCCACCGCGGCGGTGAGCCTGCCGAGGCGCTCGAACCGGCGCACGACGCGCTCCCATTTGGACACCAGGCCGACCGCCAGTCCCTTCGCCCAGTCCGCGGGCGGGGCGCCCGTGACGTGGACGGTGACCGGTCCCGGTTCACGCTGGTCCTCGGCGCGATCGCACAGCGCGTCGATCTCCTCGACGATCGCGGCGGACAGCGGACGGGATCCGTCGAAGCGCAGCACCAGTTCGCTCTTGATTTCGTTACGCGTCACCATTGAATAAGCGCCATTTCGATTGTGGAGCCAGGCCCCATGGTCATGAGCACGCCGTAGTCCCCCGGGCGGGCGACGTCTTCGTCGGCGAGCCGCTCGTAGGAGAAGAGGAAGGAGCCGCTGGAGAGGTTCCCGTAGTCGCGGAGCACGCCGGTGGTGTGCCGGACGTCGTACCGGCTCAGGCCGAGGTTGACGACGACGGCGTCGATCACCTTCTTCCCGCCGGAATGCACCAGCCAGTGGCCGATGTCGTTGCGGCGCAGGCCCGTTCCGGACAACAGCCGGTCGATGACGATTTCGGCGTGCGCGCCGACCACGTAGGGGATCTGCGGGTCGAGGAAGAAACTGAACCGGTCCTGGTCACGGTCCCAGTCGTAGCGCATCGCGTCGAGCGCGCCGGTGATGATGTAACTGGCGAATTTCAGGACGCGCGGACCCGGCACCCGCCCGTCACCGGAAACGAGCGCGAGCGCCGCGGATCCGTCGCCGAAAAGACTGTTGACCACCGCGGTCCGCATCGTGCCGTCCAGCGCGTAGGCGGCGGAACACGCTTCGCTGCACAGGACGACGCCGAGTTCGCCGGGGTGCGCCGCGGACCAGCCCGACACCACGTTGAGCGCGTTGAGACCGGCGTTGCAGCCCATCCCCACGATGTCCGAACGGCTGCAATGCGGGTCGATGCCCAGTTCCCGGATGATGAGCGCGCTCAGGCCGGGGGTCAGGAACCCGGTCGAGGTGACACAGCACAGGTGACGCAGATCCGAAAGCGTCGCCCCCGCCGACTTCAGGCAGGCTTCCAAGGCCCGGCAACCCATGTCGACGGCGACCTTCTTGTGCTTGTCGAGGAGGTCGCCCTGCGGTTCGGTCGCGCGTCCGCCGCCGGCACCCTCCGGCGGCAGGGTGAGGAAACGCCGGTCGATGGCGCTGTTCAGGAAGACAGAGCGGATCTTCGGGTCCTCGATGTCGAGGATTTCGAGAAGTTCGGACTGCGAGTAGGACGACTCGGACACCGCGGTGCCCACGCCGGCGAATCTGGTGATCTCGGTGAGTCCGGTGAGGACGGAAAGATCCTCGGCCGGTTCGATGATGGCCGTCATCGGTACATCCACCCCCATGTTCTGAGCTTGCTACGAAGCAGCTGCTTGAACTGCGCAGCGGGCATTGGTCTCACCTTTCGCGGATCTCAGCGGACAATTCCGAAATTAGGCTTCGCCGATCTCGATGGTCAACGCGTCCAATTCGGGACCGGTGAGACATGCGACAGCCACTTTCAGGACATACGACTGTCCTCAATGGACCGGACGCGCGGGCAAGCCGTGTCGCGAAAGCCACTTTCAGGACATCGCATGTCGCGAAAGTGGCTTTCGCGACACGCGACAGGTGGCAGGTGGCGGGCGGCCGGCCGAGCACTCACGGGCGGCGGTAGATCGTCATGGAATGGCCCACTCTCTCGATCGGTGTACTGCCGGCGATCAGCGCGTCGAGGTCGCCGGTGGCGCCGCCTCCACCGGTACCGCCCCCGCCCATCGGGTCGGCGAAGGCACCGAGGACCGCGGAATCCGACACGGCGAGCACGCCGTGCACCTGGTCCGCGGGCACCGTGAGCGGGTCGGCGGCATCGATGCCGTAGTAGGACGGCAGACCACTCCCCTGGTAGACGAGCCAGGTCCACTCGCCCGCGTAGTCCTGCTTCAAGCGATCCGCCAGGCGGCCCAGATCCTGCCCCCAGTCGACGTTCGAGTCCAGCAGGTACCGGTGCGTGTTCTCCGGGCCGCCGAACGCCTCGTTGGAGTACGGGAGGTAGTACGGGAATGTCATCAGCGAGCTGACCGCGGCGAAGGCCACCACGACCACCGCGGCCACCTTCACCCACCACCGTCGCACGACGAGCACCGCGGCCGCGGCGACGGCCAGGAACATCGGCGCGAAGGCCAGGTACCGCACGCCGTTGTCGCGGACGATGACCATGGCCGTGGCCATCAGCAAGGCCGTCGGGACGAGCACGTACGGCGCCGCCGGGCGCAGGCGCCGGACCGACAGCAGCACGGCGGCGCCCGCCAGCCAGATCGCCAGCGCTCCCAACGGTGTCTTCACCAGCAGCGCGGCCGGACCGTAGTACCAGAGCGAGCCCGTGTAGTGCCTGCCGAACAGGAAGTTGTGCCACACATGGTCTTCGAGTTCGAACTGGAAGCGCATACCGTCCCGCAACGGCCGAGGGAACGGCAGCCAGTCGACGAGGGTCCGCATCCCGTGCAGGGGCTGCATCCCCGACGGCGTCTCCCAGTGCAGGCTCGGATCCACGACGAGGTACGAAACCCACACCACGGCGATCGCGATCACCGCCATCCCGGTCCCCGCCAGCACACCGCGTCCGATGAGCAAGGCCGGGCTCTTCAGGTCGAGCCCGCGGGCGCGGCGGGCGTGCCAGACGGACAGCACGGCCAGCGGGATCAGCACCGGAACCGCCACCAGGGAAAGCACTTTCGTGGCCGTAGCCGCGCCGAGGGCGAGTCCGGCGAGCGGGAGATAGAGACCGGGACGGCGCCGGGCACGCCACACCAGCCAGACCGACGTCAGCAGGAAACCGGCCACCGGCACGTCGAGCGTCGCCAGCGAGCCGTGTGCGATGACGTCGGGCGAGAACGTGAACAGGGTGAGTGCCAGCAGCCCGCCGGCGCGGCCGGCCAGATCGGAGGCGAACGCGAAGACGACCAGCCCGAACAACAGCGTCAGCAGGATGACCGGGAGCCGGGCGAACAGCATCAGCCGGTCCGGATCGTTGCCCGCTTCGTAGACCACGTGCTTGCCGAGTTCCCACTCGTGGCCGGCGAAGCCCGGGGTGATCTTCGGATCGGTGAAGGCCACCCCGGCCGCGATGATCAGCTTGCCCAGCGGTGGATGCTCGGGGTTGTACCGCAGGCTGTGCTCTTCGAGGTAGACCACCGCGGTGCCGACGTAGACCGGCTCATCGATGGTCGGGGACTGTTCCACCGCCGTCGTGATCATCACGATCGCCATTTGCGTGAGCAGGGCGATCACCACGCCCGCGTACAACCACCGCTGGTGCCTTCGCACCCAGCCGAGGAATGCGTTCTCGTTCGAAGGGTCCAATGACTGCCGTAGGCCATCGGTCGTCAAGTTCGGCGTCCTTCCCCCGGCGGACCGGTGCGCCCGGCCCGCCCTGGATATCGATTACCCGGTCACGCTCCCGCGCCGACGAGGACCATCACGGTCGGCGCCGCCGGTGGGCGACGCCGTGTCGGGTTCCGTGATGGCCCTCGTCGGCGAGGTGCTGTCAGTGAAGATTTGTCGATGGTGGTGTTTCCGAGCGAGCCAACTGCGCCTTAGGTCGTGTCCTGTAAGTCTGCATGGGGTCGTGATTGGCGTTTCGGGTTATTGAGGGGCAAGGCAAATGTGGCGTGTCGCGAAAGCCACTTTCGCGACGTCTGATGTCCCGAAAGTGGCTTTCGCGACACGAAGTCCGACAGGTCACGAGCGGACCGCCCATCTCACCGGACACGTTTGCCTTACCCCTCAAATAAATGCCCGTTTGGTGCTCGCATGACCGGTTTTCCGTGGGGTCGTGAGTGGCAAGTGTCGTTAGAACCCCACTTGCCACTCACGACCTCCTTGCGAAAGCGTGCAGACTACCCAAACCGGACACTTGCAACTCGAAAAGTGTCCCCTTGGGAGCACTCCCCAACCGGTGCGCTCCAGCAGAAAAGTCAGGCGGAGAGCGAAACTCCGGACAGCTGGCGCTCGAGTTCCACGCTGGTGGCGTAGTCGGGGAGCAGCCCCTGCCGCTCCGCCTCGGCGAGCGTGATGGCGGCCTGGTCGCGTTCGGACAGGGTCGGCTCGACCTCGGTGGCGACCGGCAGGCCCAGCGCGGGATCCAGGGCCGAAAGGGCGAGTTCGTTCTGCGCCACGTAGCCCGCGGAAAGCATGTATGACATGACGGTGTCGTCTTCGAGCGCCACGAAGGCGTGGCCGACACCGACCGGGAAGTACATCGTCCGGAAGTCCTGCTGGTCCATCAGGACCGCGTCCCATTTCCCGAACGTGGGCGAGCCGACCCGGATGTCCACCACGATGTCCAGCGCCCTGCCGCGGGCACAGTAGACGTACTTCGCGATGCCCGGCGGCGTCACGGTGTAGTGGATTCCCCGCACCACACCGCGTTTGGACATGCTGTGGTTCGTCTGCGCCACCGGGAAGAGCGGGCTGCCGTGGGCTTCGGCGAAGGCCTCTTCCTGGAACGGCGACACGAACAGGCCCCGGTCGTCGGGGAAGACGCGCGGAGTGAACTCGATCGCGCCTTCGACGGCGAGTTTGCGTGCTTGCACGGTTTTGCTCCTGAGGTCAGAGGGTGGACAGCACTTCGCGGACCGCGTGGACGACCTTGTCCTGCAGGTCGGGCGAGAGCGCGGGGTACATCGGCAGCGAGAAGATCTCGCCGGCCAGCTTCTCGGTGACCGGGAGCGAACCCTTCTCGTACCCGAGGTGGGCGAATCCGGTCATCGTGTGCACCGGCCACGGGTAGCTGATGTTCAGGTGGATGTCGTAGGCCTTGAGGCGTTCGAGGATCTCGTCACGACGCGGGTGCCGCACGACGTACACGTAGTACACGTGCTCGTTGCCAGGAACGGTCTTCGGCAGTTTCAGCTCGGTGTCGCCGAGGCCGTCGACATAGCGCTGCGCGACCGCCCGGCGGCCCGCGGTGTAGGCGTCGAGCCGTTTGAGCTTGCGCCGCAGGATCTCGGCCTGGACCTCGTCCAACCGGCTGTTGTGGGCGGGCGTCTCGACCGTGTAGTAGCGCTCTTCCATGCCGTAGTACCGCAACCGGCGCAGCTTCGCGGCCACCGTTTCGTCGGACGTGATCGCCGCGCCGCCGTCGCCGTACGCGCCGAGCACCTTGGTGGGATAGAAGGAGAACGCGGCCGCGTCGCCGGTCGTGCCCGCGATCGTGCCGTGCTGCCGCGCCCCGTGCGCCTGCGCACAATCCTCCAAAATGGACAGTCCGTGCTTCGCGGCGAGCTCCTTCAGCGGGGCCATGTCCGCGCACTGGCCGTACAGGTGGACGGGCAGCAGGCATTTGGTGCGCTCGGTGATCGCGGCCTCGACCTGGCCGGTGTCCATCAGGAAGTCGTCCTCGCGGACGTCGACGAAGACCGGGGTGGCACCCGTGCCGTCGATGGCGACCACGGTCGGGGCGGCGGTGTTCGACACCGTGATCACCTCGTCGCCCGGCCCGACGCCGAGCGCCTGGAGGCCGAGCTTGATCGCGTTCGTGCCGTTGTCGAGACCGACACAGTGGCCGATTCCGTGGTACGCGGCGAATTCCGTTTCGAAACCGCGCAGGCTCGCGCCGAGCACGAGCTGCCCCGAGTTGAACACCGTCTCGACCGCGTCGAGCAGGTCTTCCCGTTCGGTCTCGTATTCGGCGAGGTAGTCCCATACGCGCGTGGTCATGTGCGAGCCTTTCCGTGAACTGGGGTGGTCAGCGCGGCGACGGTGCGACGCACTCCTTCGGGCAGTGAGATCTCCGGACGCCAGCCGGTGATCGCCCGGAACGGCGTGGAATCGATGGTGACGCTGCGAAGATCCGTCGCCGGTGCGTGGGACGGGGGTTCCACACAGGTCACGTCCACCGGGCTCCGTCCGGTGTGGTCGGCCATCTCTTTGGCCACGAGCCGGAAGACGTCGGCGAGCTGGTCTCCGCGGCCGGCGCCGAGCAGCCAGTGGCCGCCGACCAGCGCGTCCGGGGCGGCCAGCGCCGCGGTGAACGCCGCCGCGATGTCCTCGACATGGACGAGGTCACGTCGCACGGTGCCGTCGCCCCAGATGGTGAGGTCCTGGCCGTCGAGCGCCCGCCGCGCCATGGCGGACACGACACCTCGGTCGAGATTCGCGCCCTCAGCCGGGTTTTCGCCGAACACCGTGGGCAGCCGCAGGCTGATCCCGCGCACGAGGCCGTCGGCCGTGGCCTTCTTGAGGACCTGCTCCGCCGCCAGCTTTTGCTTGTCGTACGGGGTTCCCGGCTCGTCGGGCTCGCTGCCGTCGATCGGTTCCCGGGGCGGCACACCGACCTGCGACGCGGCACCGCCGTAGATCACCAGCGGAGGCTCGCCGCCGGCAGCACCGATTACGTCGACGAGATCGCGCATCACACCCAGGTTCACGCGTTCGGCTTCTTCGGTCTCGGCCACGCGCCAGCCGCCGTCCGCCAGCAGCAGGTACACGATCGCGTCCGAGCCCGCGACCGCGTCGGCCAAGGCGGCCCGGTCGGTGAGATCGGCGGTGACGACGGTCGTTTCGGCTTGACCGGACGGGGGCGCGAGGTTTCGGCGTGACACCGCTCGCAACCGGACCGGTTGCCGCGCCAGCGCACGCGTGACGGCCGAGCCCACGAAGCCCGACGCCCCGAGGACGGTGATCTGCTTGGTCATACCTCTCCTTGCGGCTGTGCCGTCGCGGCGTTGATACAGGCGAGCAGGGTGCGGGCTTCGACGTTGACGTAATGCCCGTGCCGGGTGAGCGTCGTGAGCTGGGCCGGTGTCACCCAGGCGTAGCCGGGCGGGAGCTCGGCCGTGTCGTCCGCCTCGATCGCGAGGTAGCGCGCCCTGACGTTGAGGAAGCGGCCACCCTCCTCGGAATGGACCGCCTCGTAACGGATCCGCGACCGCGGCGCGTTGAGGACGAAGTCGAGGAAGGGCGGGCGGCTCTCCGCGGGCAGGTGCGCGTAGTTGTGGGGCGTGCACTGGACGGTCGGCGCCAGCTCGACCGTGTCCAGGAAACCGCCGTCGGCGCGGGCGTGCACCAGGACGTGCGGCACGCCGCCGATCTCGCGCACGAGGAACGCGACGACCCCCGTGCCGACGGATTCCAGCAGCGGCTGGGTCCAGCTGATCTTCTCGCGGTTGCTGCCCTTGACCGCGACCGCGAGGACCTTGAAGTACCGGCCGTCCTCGTGCTCGATCGCTTCGACGCCCTGTTTCCAGCCGTCCACGTCCGTGAGCGGGATGCGCCGCGCGCGGACGTCGTGGCGCGAACGCTCGTTCGTGAACCACGACAGGAGCTGGATGTCGGAGAGCAGCGCGCCGGGAGCGTCGTCGTGGTACGGCAGGCAGGACAGCACGCTCCTGGCGTTCATGTTGATCGTCTCGTCCTCGTGCATCAGCTCCGCGATCTGACCGAGGGTGAGCCAGCAGAAGTCGTCCCACATCGGCACGTCGTCGACGGTCTCGACGATCATGTTGCGGTTGGACTTGCGGAAGAACCACGAACCCTGTTCGGCCTGGAGGACGTCGACGATGATCCGCTCCGGGTCGGGCGGGGCGAAGTACTCGATCAGTTTGACGTTGGTGCCGCCGTGCGCCTTGGTGTAGTTGCTGCGGGTGGCCTGCACGGTCGGCGAGAGCTGCACCAGGTTCGGGTTCCCCGGCTCCATCTTGGCCTGCATCAGGAAATGCAGGACACCGCCGAATTCCTTGGCCAGGATGCCGAGAATGCCCACCTCGGGCTGTTTGATGACCGGCTGCCGCCATTCGCGGTACGGGCCGTCGCCGTGGGGGCCGTCGGCCTCGACCACGTGCAGGCCCTCGATGGCGAAGAACCGTCCGCTGCTGTGCACGAGATTGCCGGTCACGTCCTCGAACCGCCACTGGTCGAGATCGGCGAAGGGAATGCGCTCGACGTGGAAGACGTTGGCCTCACGGCGTTCGGCGATCCAGGCGCGGACGTCCTCGGTCCGCAGGTGCACACCGTCGGTCGTCGCGGCCGACCGGGCGATGCGGTCGGCGTGGTCGCGGTCGTCACGCGGGCGCACCGTGCGAGGTGCGACAAGAGGCAGCATCTGGAACCTCACCTTTCGTGGGTGGTGGGGGGGGGGGGGGGGGGGGGGTTGCCCACCCCCCCCCCCCCCCCCCCCCCCCGCACCGAGGGCGCCCGCCCGCGCCCCCGCC
>NZ_JBIWKX010000101.1:0-15797 GCF_044765885.1 Amycolatopsis sp. NPDC102389 | reverse complement strand
CAGCACACCCCAGCACGCCCACGCCCACCAACAAGATCAACAAACCCCACCAAGATCACCAACAAAACCCACCGGTGGATCCAGGTCAGATGTCCTGAAAGTGGCTTTCGCGACACTTGCCAGGGCGCGCGGAGGCGTCAGCAGGTGAAAGTGGCGCCCGCCCAGTCCGCGTGGTCGGAGTCGACCCCGTCGCCGCCGTCCGTGACGACCAGATCGAGCACCTGAACCCCGCTCAGCGGAACGGAAAGCTTCTCGGCCGCCTGGCCGCGCTTGAGCACACCGGTGTTCGCCAGCCGCTTGCCGTCGCCGACGACCTCGAACGCCACACTGCCTCCGGCCTTCTCGTCGTCGACCCCGACGGACGAGGCGAACGACGCGCATCCGCCTCCGAGGTAGAGCCGGACCTTCGACGGCGCGTGCACGCCCAGCCCGTCGTCGTAGGTCACCCCGCCGATGCTCATCCGATGGCCGTCGCCCGCGCCCGATTCACCGTTGCTGGTCCCGCGTTCCACCGGCCCGTAGCCGTTGTCCGCCGTCATGAACACCGCCTTCGACAGCGCGTTCGTCCCGGCGGCGGGTGGTTTCACGAGGGGAGCGCTTCCGCTCACGGACAACGAGCGCGCGCCCCAGGATGTCTGGTAGCCGAACCGCCCGGAGACCTCGACACGGTCGCCGCCGGGGGACGACGGCCGCACGGTCCAGGTCCGTTCCCACGACTTCCCCGGCGCGACAGCGGGAATTCGCACTTCGGTGTCACCGTCGGGCTTCCAGCCCGCGCCGACCGTCAGCTTCACCACCCCCGACCGCACCGGTGTCCGGCCGTCGTTGAAGACCCGCAGCGTCGTGGTGAACGGCTTGTCGGCGGCGGCGTATTCGGGCGAGGTCAAGGAAAGCGTCGTATGCGGCGCGGCCTTCGGCTGGTTCGACGGCCAGACGCGGAACACCGCGGAACCGTGGCTCGGGAGCCCGGCACGCAGCGTGCCGGCGGACTCGGTCTCGGTGCCGGTCCACAGATCCCGGACCCGGTAGCCGGACGACGCGGGGGCGCCGATCTCGGCGGCGGTGGCGGACAGGGTCGCCGGGGCACCACCGCGATTGAACAGCACGACGACGTTCGAGCCGTCGGACATCGGCTTGGCCCAGACCTCGGTGTCGCCGTCGTCGCGGATCTTGCGGCCCTGCTTGCCGCCCCAGTCCTGGTCGACCGCGAGAAGATCCTTGTTCATCAGGATCTTCTTGGTCGCTTCGGACATCGAGCGCAGGTCGTTGCCCGCCAGCAGCGGGGCGTTGAGCAACGACCAGAGCGCGAAGTGGGAGCGGTATTCCGTGTCGGTCATGCCGCCGTTGCCCACTTCGAGCATGTCCGGGTCGTTCCAGCCGCCCGGCCCGGCATAGCCTTCCAAGCCGACCTGCTGGTCGAGGAGCCTGGTCATACTCGACCAGGTGTCGCTGATGTCGCCGGTGGTGCGCCACAACTGCGCCCCCGCGTCCTTGCCCCACTCCCACGGCTTGTTCTCGCCCCATTCGCACAGGGCGTAGACGATCGGACGGCCGGTCTTCTTCAGCGCCTCGCCCATTTTCGTGTACCGCTCCAGCGCGGGGCGGCCCTGGTTGTTGCAGTTGTCGTATTTGAGGTAGTCGACGCCCCAGTCCGCGAACGTCCGCGCGTCGACCTCTTCGTGATCGAGTGAACCGGGCATGGTCCGCGCGCAGGTCTCCGTGCCGGCGCTGGTGTAGATGCCGAGTTTCAGGCCCTTCCCGTGCACGTAGTCGGCCAGTGCCTTGATGCCGCTGGGGAAGCGGGTCCGGTGTGGTTCGTACTTCCCGTCGGGGGTGCGGTTCTTCGCGGCCCAGCAGTCGTCGATGTTGACGTACTGGTAGCCCGCGGCCTTCATCCCGGACGACACCATCGCGTCCGCGGTCTCGCGGATCAGCTCTTCGGTGATGTCGCAGCCGAACTTGTTCCAGCTGTTCCAGCCCATCGGCGGGGTCGCGACCGGTGGCGGGCTCTCGGCGGCGGCCGCTGGGACGACACAGAGGGCGGTGAGCGTGCAGGCGGCGACGAGCGTGCCGGCGAGACGACGCATAAGTTCCTCCCAGAATGCTCAACTTTGAACAAACTCACTCATCAAACAACAGGACCGACCGACGCCGGTCAAGAGCCGAAGGGATGGTGTTGGAGATTCACCGGCGATCGCCGCGACAAGCCGGACAGGTCCGGAGCGCGAACTGTGCACGATGGAGTGTTCGCGTCCCGGGCGGATCCGGGTGAGGATGGGGGCACGAGCACGAGGAGGAAGATCATGGTTTCGTCGGCGTCCGCGCGCAATCCGCTGTGGCACCCGTTCGCGGACATGGGGGCGGTCGACGGCGACCGGCTCGTCATCACCCGCGGTGAGGGTTCCTACGTCTGGGACGACGAGGGCAAGCGGTACTTCGACGCGACGGCGTCACTCTGGTACGCGAACTTCGGGCACGGGCGCGAGGAGATCGCGCGGGCCGTCGCGGACCAGTTGCGGACGCTCGATTCGTACAACCTGTTCGGCTACAACGCCAACGAGCCCGCACTGAAGCTCGCTGAGCGGGTTTCCGAGCTGGCACCCGAACCGGGCTCGAAGGTCTTCTTCGGCTCGGGCGGCGGCGACGTCATCGACACCGCGGTCAAGATCGCCCGCTCGTATTTCGCGCACACCGGGCGGCCGGAGAAGGTGCACGTCATCGGCCGGGTTCAGGGGTACCACGGCACCCACGGTTTCGGCACGGCCGTCGGCGGCATCGCGGCCAACGCGGCGGGTTTCGGGCCGCTGCCCGGCGACATCTCGCACGTGCCCTACGACAGCGCCGAAGCACTCGAAGCGGAGATCCTGCGGGTCGGGCCGGAGCGGGTCGCGGCCTTCTTCTGCGAACCGGTGATCGGCGCGGGCGGCGTGCTGCTTCCGCCGGACGGGTACATCGAGACGGTCGCCGAGATCTGCCGCAAACATGACGTGCTGTTCGTCGCGGACTGCGTGATCGCCGCGTTCGGGCGGCTCGGCACCTGGTTCGGGATCGACCGGTGGGCGGTGAAACCGGACATGATCACGACCGCGAAGGGCATCACCGGCGGGACGATCCCGCTGGGCGCGCTGATCGTCGCGCCCCGGGTGGCCGAGCCGTTCTTCACCGGTGCGCCGGGCGCGCCGGTGCTGCGGCACGGCGCGACCTACGCCGGGCATCCGGTCGCCTGCGCCGCGGGGAACGCGACGCTGGACATCTACGAACGCGACGGGCTCATCCCGCGCGGGCGGGAACTGGAGAAGCCCTTGGCGGACGCGCTTTCCGGGCTGGCCTCGCATCCGTTGGTCGCGGAGGTCCGGGCGGGGCTGGGCTTCCTCGGCGCGGTCGAGCTGACCGCGGACGTCGTCGCGGCGAACCCCGGCGCGGCGAACCGGCTGCAGCGGCTGGCGCGGGACGAAGGCGTCCTCGTGCGGAATCTGGCCAAGGGGATCGCGGTGTCGCCGCCGTTGATCGCCGGGGAGGCCGAGCTCGACCTGCTCGCGACGGCCTTGCCGCGTGCGCTGGACAAGCTCGTCTAGCCGGCTTCGGCCGCGGAACCGCTCTCGTCCATACGGAGGAAGCCGGCGACCTGTTCGAGGGCGTCGGCCGCCTCCGGCAGGAACGACCAGAACAGATGGAACACGTGCGTGCTGACCGGGTACAGGTCGAAGCGCACGTCGAGACCCTGCCCCCGGGCGTGGTCGACGAAGCGGCGCGTCTCGGGCAGGGTCACGTCCTCGGTGCCTGACTGGACGAGCAGCGGCGGCAGCGGGGACAGGTCGGCCATGAAGATGTTCAGCAGGGGATCCGTCGTCGGGTGGTCGCGGACGTAGAGCGAGAACCACCGGGCGACCGGGCTGTCGCCGTCCGGCGGATCCACCACGTCCAGCGCCGGGCACATCAGTACCGCCCGGCCCGGTTGGGGCAGGCCTTCCCGCGCCAGCCTGAGCATCAGGGAAACGGCCAGACCCCCGCCCGACGAATCGCCACTGATGGCCAGCCGCTCCGGGTCCGTGCCCTGGCCGAGTAGCCATCGGTACGCGCGGAGCGCGTCGTCGACCGCGGCGGGGAAGGGATGCTCAGGAGCGAGCCGGTAGTCCGGCACCAGCACGGCGCCGCCGGTCGCCGCCGCCAGCGCTCCGGCCAGCGGGCGGTATCCGAAGGCGGAGCCCGCGATGTACCCGCCGCCGTGCAGGTGCAGCACGGTCGGTCGATGACCCGATCCGGGGGCGACCACCAGTGAGGACACCCCGTCCGCCTGGACCGGCCGCACCACGGTGCCCTCCGGGATGGGCAATTGCGCGTTGAAGGCTTCGAAGGCTTCGCGCATCGCCGCGAGACCGGTCGCGCCGTCCTCCACGACCGAGTTCCACAGCTGGGTGATCCGCGCGTTCACCTCGCCGCCGACCGATCGGGTGAGGGCGATGGCGTCGTCCATGTCGGACAGCAGCGGGAGTGTGGCGCCGAGCAGCGCTTCACCGGCGAGGGTGAGTTCGACGCGGTGGGTCGAACGGCGCAGCAGCTGACAGCCGATCAGCTGTTCCAGCGCTTTGATCTGGCGGCTCAGTGCGGGCTGGGAGACGAACAGCCGGTTCGCGGCCCGGCTGAAGTTGAGTTCGTCGGCGACCGCGACGAAGGCCCGCAGATGCTTGAGCTCGATCGCGTCGGCGGCCGAAGGCATGCCCAGCAGCCGCGGGCCGGCGGGACGTTCGGACATGGCGTCCAGTATCCCCGCCGGGGCCGGCGAGGGTGATGCGTTCCGCGCAAGACGGCGATGCGGGATCGGTCTTTCCCTTCCGCGCCCCGCCCGTGACAGGGTTGGTCATGGCCGAAAGAGCAGGTCAGCGCGTTGCCGAACTGCGGACGCGGGGCGGTGTGGCGCGGGTGCACTGGCCTTCCGGGCGGGAGGCCACGCCGCCGTTGGTGCTCTGGTTCGCCCAGGACGGAGCCGGCGCCGAACGGGTCGCGGCGTGCGGGGCGGTGGTGATCGCCGCCGGTTTGCCCGCTTTTCCGGCGGCGCGGGCGCTCCTGGAGTGGGCGGCTGCCCATCCCCGGAGCCTGGGCGCCGTTCCGGGACCCGTGCTGATCGCCGGGGAAGGACCGGGGGCCGAATTGGCCGCCCGGGTCGCGAGGTACGCGCGGGAACAGGGCTGGCCGCCGGTCGACGAGGTGGACGGTGGCCCGAGGGGGATCGCCGTCCACCTCGCGAGGTCGAAACGAATCATGGAGGAATGACATGGGCAAGGTCTTCACCGGTCTCGCCGTCTCGGTGGACGGTTACATCAGCGGAAGGCGTCTCGAGGGCGCCGAGGAGTTCGGGAGCGGTCTCGGTGACGCGCCGACGCTGTTCGACTGGTACTTCGACGGCGACACCCCGAGCGAGGTCTTCGACGGGTTCAAGCTGAGTGAACAGAGCGCGCGGTTCTTCGACAGCATCGCCGGCGGGATCGGCGCGATCGTCGTCGGACGCACCACGTACGAACATTCCAGCCGGTTCGGCGGCGGAAGCCCGCATCCGACGGCACCGATGGTCTTGCTCAGCCACCGGCCCGTGCCCGAAGCCGGCGAAGCACAGACCGTGGTCACCACCGGCGTCGAGGACGCCATCGCTGCGGCGCGCGAGATCGCCGGGAGCAAGGACGTCGGCCTGATGGGCGGCGGGCTGGTCAGTTCCGCGCTGGCGGCGGGGCTGGTCGACGAGGTGATCCTCCACCAGGTGCCCATCCTGCTCGGCGCGGGGAGACGGTTCTTCCACGAACTCCCGGAACAGGTGGAACTCCGTCTGATTCAAGCGATTCCGGCTCCCGGCGTGACCCACCTGCACTACGGGGTCGGCCGATGATCCTCGTCACCGGAGGGTTGGGCATGATCGGCGCCCACACCGCCCGCGCGCTCAGCGACCTCGGCCATGATGTCGTGGTCACCGCCCATCGCCGTACCGAGGTCCCGTCGTTCCTCGACGGCCGGGTCGCCGTCGAATCCCTCGACGTCACCGACCGGGACGCGTTCCTGGCGCTCGCCGATCGCCACGAGATCGGCGATGTCGTCCATCTCGCCGGAAGCATCCCCGGCGCCGATCCGGTCGGGTTCTTCCGTGCGGACACCACCGCGCTGCTCAACGCGCTGGACGCCGCCCGCGCGTGGGCTGTCCGCCGGTTCGCCGTCGCGAGCAGCCTCGGTGTCTACATCGGACAGACGGTTTCCCCGTGGCACGAGGAACTCGCGTTGCCCGCCGTGGAACTGCCGCATCCGATCGTCGCCTTCAAGAAGGTCGTGGAGGCGATCACCACGCATGCCCTCGCGGGCACCGGTGTCCAGCCGGTGGTGCTGCGGATCGGGAGCGTCTGGGGTCCGCTGATGGATCCGGAATCGCCGTTCAACCCCATCCCGCCGTACATCAGCGCCGTCCTGCGTGGCGAGCGGCCGTCGCCACTGAACGCCGACGACGGTGGCGACAGCTGCTACGCGCCCGACGCCGGGCGCGCGATCGCTTCGCTGATGACCGCGGACACCTTGCGGCACAACACGTACAACGTTTCCCGCGGACGCCCGCTGGTGCATCGGGAGCTCGTGGGCGCGCTGGAGGCGATCACTCCGGGACTTCGGCTCGACCTCCGGCCGGGCGGGCGGACCGATCCGTATCTGGACATCTCGCGGCTCGTCGAGGACACAGGCTTCGAACCGGGCTTCGACGCCGCGGCCGCTGTCGCCGACTATGTCGCTTGGCGGGGGAGCAATCCCCGGTAAAGGTACGGACACCTCGTGAGTGGTGAGAACGGTCGGATCGTCCTCACCACTCACGAGGGTCTTGATACGCACGAGGGCCGCGCGTTCGGTCATGAAGGGCACAGCCGACGGGACCAGATCCCTTCATGACACCCCCAGTGGCGGGCCCTCGCGGGCCCGCCTCAGGAGAGGCAGAGTTCGTTGCCTTCCGGATCCGCGATCGTGATCCACTCGGCGGGACCCTGTTTGCCGCGGTGCAGGAACGTCGCACCGCGCGCGGTCAGCCGCTCGAGCTCGGCCTCGATCTTGTCCGCCCCCATCCGGATGTCGAGGTGCAGGCGGTTCTTCACCGTCTTCCCCTCCGGCACCAGCTGGAAGAGGAACCGCTGCCTGGTCTCGGGATGGACGATCGCCGCGCCGTCCTTCCAGACCAGGGCACCGTTGTGCGTGGTGGTCGCCTCTTCGGGGGCATATCCCTTGGCGACCATCTCGCGGATGAACTCCTCGTTGCTCCGCTCGACCTGCCAGCCGAGCATCTCGGCCCACCAGTCGGCGAGGTCGTGCGGACGAGCGGAGTCCACGGTCACCTGGAAGTCATACGCCATACCGGCACATTAACGACGCCCACCGACAATTCCGGGCGCTCATGCCCGCTGACCACGGTGAACCGCCATTTGTCGACCCCGCCGCCGATGATCTCGGCGTAGCGGCGGGCGCCGTCCGCGTTGGCGAAGCGCACCTGCTGCCCGTTGGTGAGATGGGTGATCTTGACCGCCATCCGTGCCTCCCTGAAGTCCGGTGCCGGCCCGCGGAGCTTCCCCCTCCGGGGCCGGCGCGGACAGTAGAACACATGTTCGACGACGGCCGCCAACCCAACCCCCCGCGCGGGTCATCGCCGCATGGTCACCCGCGGCCACGCGTCCAGGCCGCGGGCGATTTCGTGGGCCCGGACGGCTCGCAGGCCCTCCGTGAGGGTCTCCTCGTCGAGGGTCGTGAAGCCGAGCCGGGCGTAGTACGGCGCGTTCCACGGCACCTCGGCGTACGTCGTCAGCGTCAGCCCGGCGAGCCCTTCGCGCGAGGCCCACTCCGCGACGTGCTCGATCAGCCGGCGGCCGAGGCCTCGGCGTGCGTGATCGGGATGGACGGACACCTGCTCGATGTGGCCGTGGCCGTCGACGACCTCGGCGAGCAGGTACGCCACCGGGCCGTCGCCGGCGTCCCATACCCAGGCCCGGCCGTCGCGCTGGAAAGCCGTGAGCTCCGCGATCGACGGCGGGTCGTCGTCGGCGATCGCGGCCATGCCGAGCGCGCGGAACGGTTCGCCCGCGGCGCGTTCGATGTCCTGGAGCGCGGGCAGGTCTTCGGGGGCGGCGAGTCGGATCACGGATCGAGTTGTACTCGCCATGGTGATCGGCCGCCTGTCATTTACAGCGAGAACGACGAAACGGCGCGGTGGATCCTGCCCGCGTACGACTGGAGCGCAACGATGGCAGCCCGTTTCGCGTCGTCGCCGATCCGGGTCGCGGGGGCGGCCAGGGTGAGCACCGCGGGCCGGTGCCCGGTGCTCGGGATCGGCACCGAACACGACCAGACGCCGTCGTCCAGCTCGCCCCAGCTCACCGAATACCGGTTCGCCCCGGCGCGTTTAACCTCTTCCCGCACGCTCGGGCCGCGGCGCTGGACGATCGACGAAAGCCGTCTTTCGCGTTCGCCCTCCGGCAGCATGGCGAGCAGCATCTTGCCCGACGCGCCGGTGCCGAGCGGGACGGAATGCCCAGGCTGGAAGGTGAACCGCATCGCGCGTTCGCATTCGACCCGGTCCGCGCAGACGGCGGAATCGCCGAAATGCTGGAACAGCAGCACCGTCTCGCCGAGGTCGCGGGCCGCCTCCTCCATCGACGGCCGGGCCAGGCGGGCGAGGTCGTTGGCCAGTTGCGCGGCCCGCGCGAGCGGCATCACCTGGCTCGTCACGTGATAGCGCCCGGTCTTGCCCTCCTCCAGGAGTTGGAGTTCCTTCAGCAGCGCCACATAGCGGTACGTCGTGGCGACCGGGGTGCCGATCCTCGCGGCCAGTTCGGCGACGCTCGCGTCCCAGCGGCGTTCGGAAAAGGAGAGCAGCAACTGCAGGACCTTGCGTGAGCTGCTGGCGCCGGGGGTGCGTTTCGGCGGGGCGGTGGTGTCCAGGGATCGTGCGGCAGGCGTCATCTCGACCTCTCGCCGGGGAATCACGAAGAGTCAGAAAAGTAGCACATTGTGTGAAAAGCGGACCAGGGACTTTGGTCCATGAACAAGCGGACTTCTTGCTAGGTTCGGACCATGGAAAAGCCATTGGCGGGCAAGATCGCGTTGGTCGCCGGGGCGACTCGCGGGGCCGGTCGCGGAATAGCGGTCCAGCTGGGTGCCGCCGGTGCGACCGTTTACGTGACCGGGCGCAGTACCGCTTCCCGGCGATCGGAAATGAATCGTCCCGAGACGATCGAGGAGACAGCGGCGCTCGTCGACGAAGCGGGCGGGCGCGGGATCGCGATCGAGGTGGACCATTTGGCGGCGGACCGGGTCCGCGAACTGGTGGAACGGATCGACGCCGAACAGGGCGCGTTGCACGTGCTGGTCAACGACATCTACGGTGTGCCGATCGAGTGGGACAAGACGGTCTGGGAGTCCACTTTGGACGTCGGACTGCGGACGTTGCGGCTCGCCGTCGACACCCATGCCATCACCAGTCATTTCGCGCTTCCGCTCATGATCAGGAATCCGGGCGCGCTGGTCGTCGAGGTCAACGACGGCACCACCGAGTACAACTCGGAGAACTACCGGGTTTCGTTCTTCTACGATCTCGCGAAGACGGCGGTGAACCGGATGGCGTTCGCGCTCGGGCACGAATTGGCACCGCATGGCGGTACCGCGGTGGCCGTCACGCCGGGCTGGCTTCGTTCCGAAGCGATGCTCGACGCTTATCGGGTGACCGAAGAGAATTGGCGTGACGCGACGAAGGTGCAGCCGCACTTCGCCATTTCCGAAAGCCCGGCGTTCGTCGGCCGGGCGGTCGCGGCGCTGGCCGGCGACACCGAAGTCGCCCGCTGGAACGGGAAATCGGTGTCCAGCGGTGAATTGGCGAAGGAATACGGATTCACCGACCTCGACGGCAGCCGTCCCGACTGCTGGCGCTATCTCGTCGAAGTGCAGGATCCCGGTCTGCCCGCGGACGTCACCGGCTACCGCTGAGCGCCCCGCCGCAGGAAGGGGGTGAGCAGACCGGGCGCGGCCTGCTCGGCCATCGCCAGCCCGGCCGATTCGCCGACGTCGACCACCTGATAGCCGCCCCTGCCCGCCGCGATCGGGGCCGTCACGGTGATCAAACCGGCGCGACGCTGGAAGAACGAGCGGCTGACGACGATGCCGGTGACCCCTTCGCGCCGGATCGCCACCGTCGACCGCGCCAGCGAACCGGACCGGCTGACCAGGTACCGCCCGACGATCGCGTGGCCGAGGTTGCGGTAGCGGTCCCAGCCCACCAGCGCGGCGAACGGCACCAGGCCGAGCGCGACCTGCCACATCCACGACGGCAGGAAATCGATCCAGGCCAACCCGGACAGCGCCGCCGCGAGCAGCAGCACGCCGCCGATCGCGCGGGTGAGACGCCTCGTCAGCGCCCGCCGCGGATGGCGGTTCAGCGGCACGGTGGCCGGGTCGAAGTTCTCCCGCAGCACCTCGGCCGCGACCTCGTGGACCCGGCCGACGGGCGCGGGCGGCAGCAGGAGCCCGCCGCCCTTGTCCCCGCCCTTGCCCTCGCGCAGCCCGCCCGCGATCGCGGTGAGCCGCGCCCCGCCCGCGATCCGCAGCGGCAGCGGTTCCTTCACCTCGACACCGCGAAGCCGGTCTTCTTCGATGGACACCGACCGCGTGGTGATCAGCCCGCGGCGGACGTGCAGGGTGCCCTCCGATTCCCTGGTGAGCTTGAAGTTCCAGAACGAGAGCACATAGCCGCCGACGGACAGCAGCGAGACGACCACCAGCAGGGCGACCGCCGCCACGACCACGATCAGCCACAGCGCGGTGTTCGCCAGGCCGTCCATGAGGTCCCGCAGCGGCCCGACGTTCTCCGGGGCGATGTCCAGCTGGTGCGCGAAATGCCAGACGGCGGCGAAAATCGCGCCCACCACGGCGAGCCCGGACAGGGTGAACGGCGCGTAGCGCACCCACTTGCGGTCGACCTCCGCCACGATCTGCTCCGGCGGTGGCGCCTGTGCCTCGCCCTCGGCGGAGATCTCCTTGCGGTGCAAGAGAACCGTGCGCAGCCGGTGGGCCTCGGTCTCGCTGACCGCGTCGAGCACCAGCTGGTCGTTGCCCGCGCCCTGGCCCGCCGAATGCCGTCCGGTGCCGATGCGTACGGCGCTGAGGGAGAACAGGCGGTGCTTCGGTTCCGAAGTGACGTCGACCGTGCGGATGCGGTCCAGCGGGATCGCGCGATGTTTGCGCAGCAACAGGCCCGTGGACCATTCCACCTGACCGTCCGCGATGCGGTACCGCGACGTGAGCACGTGCGAGACACCGACGAAGACGGTCAGCGCGGTGACCCCCAGCCCGATCCACTCCCAGCCGTTGCCCCGGCCGAGGATCACCGTCCCGATCAGCACCGGCAGCGATTTGACGATGTCGAGCACCGGCCGGATCAGCAGCATCCGGCGATCGAGCCGGCGCCACTGGCCGACGGTGGTCTCCGGTGGTGCCTCGGTGCTCATGTCGCGTCACCCGGCGTGGCCTGCGTGGTCTTGGTGAGCTCGGCGGCCAGCGCGAGTGCCTGGGCGTGGTCGAGACCGGAGATCTTGACCGGGCCCGCGGCCGACGCCGTCGTCACGGTGATCTTCGCCAGCCGGAACAGCTGCTCGACCGGGTCGCGTTCGATGTCGACGGTCTGGATCCGCGAGATCGGCGCGATCCGCCAGTCCTGTTTGAGCCAGCCTTCTTGGGTGTACACGGCCTCGCCGGTGACCTCCCAGCGGTGGATCCGGTAGCGCCACTGCGGCATGACCAGCAGATGCAGCGGCGCGAGCACGCACGAGATCGTCAACGTCACCGTGAGCCACGTCGGCGCGTCGTCGCTGGTGACCACGAACACGGTTTGCACCGCGATGAGGACCACCCAGCCGACCGCCGCCCACACCGTCCAGTAGCCGATGGCGCGCCGGCTCACCCGGTTGGCGGGCGGGCGCAGGCTGAGGGTCTCTTCCGTCACCCCTCCACCCTGCACCAACTCGGTGCGGACCGCCCACGACAACTGTCACGGACCGATAGGATCCGGCCACTGTCGGCGGAATGGATACCCCCTATCGGGGCGTTGCCACCTGTAGACGGTCGTACCCACGAAACCTGGAGGATCTGGTGGCGCTGGACCCGGAAGACCTGTACGAGGTGGACTCGGACGTCCCTGACCTCGGCGGGGCCGTGCTCCTGCACTACTTCGACGGCTTCATGGACGCGGGTTCGGCGGG
Organism: Amycolatopsis sp. NPDC102389; assembly: GCF_044765885.1. Taxonomy (NCBI): domain Bacteria; kingdom Bacillati; phylum Actinomycetota; class Actinomycetes; order Pseudonocardiales; family Pseudonocardiaceae; genus Amycolatopsis; species Amycolatopsis sp. NPDC102389. Next base: position 3,543 of record NZ_JBIWKX010000101.1, on the reverse strand, counting down.
CAAGCTCGTCGCCGAGCAGCTCCTGAACTCCTCCGAGCACCGCGTGATCGCTCGGTTCGACGTCGACCGGCTCATCGACTACCGCTCGCGGCGCCCGACGATGACCTACGCCATCGACCACTGGGAGGCCTACGACGCCCCCGAACTGGTCGTCCACCTGCTGCACGACGCCGACGGCGTGCCGTTCCTGCTGCTCACCGGGCCGGAACCGGACCACGACTGGGAGCGGTTCTGCGCGGCCGTGCGCGGGCTGGTCGAGCGCTGGGACGTCCGGCTCACCACCGGTTTCCACGGCATCCCGATGGGCGCGCCGCACACCCGCCCGCTCGGCGTGACCGCGCACGCGACGCGGAACGAGCTGGTCGGCGAACACCGTCCGCTGCCCAACCGGATGCAGGTGCCGGGAAGCGTCGCCGGGCTGCTGGAGTTCCGCTTCGGCGAATGGGGGCACGACGCGTCCGGGTTCGCGGCGCACGTGCCGCACTACCTGGCGGACTCGACGTACCCGAGCGCCGCGCTGAACCTGCTCGGCGCCGTCGCCGCGGCGACCGGGCTGAACCTGCCGGACGGCGAGCTGCGGGAGGCCTCGCACGAGGCCGAGGCCGAGATCGCCCGCCAGGTCGCCGGGTCGGAGAAGGTCGCCGACGTCGTGCGCGCGCTGGAGCAGCAGTACGACACGTTCATGGAGGCGTCCGGCAAGGAGAGCCTGCTCGCGGAGTCGGTCGAGCACATGCCGACGGCCGAGGAGCTGGGCAACCAGTTCGAGCGGTTCCTGGCCGAGCAGAACGGCGGGGACTCGCCGGAGCGCTGAGGGTCTGCGTAAGCGCGTGAAGGCCCCCAAAGTCTTGACCGGACAAGGTGTCTTAGGTACCTGAATGTGGCGGCCAGATGGGCGCGGGTCCGTGAAGGCCTCCTTCCCTACTCTGAAGGTAGGGAAGGAGGCCTTCACGGACTCCACGATCGCCACCTCAGCCTCAGCGACACCGCCAGCCCCAGCAGTCACAGCGGCCGCGCGTGAAGGACCCCTTCTCTCGGCTCAGCCGAGGAAACTCGACCTTCACACCTTCCCCAAGTACATGAAGGCCCCCTTCACTGCGCCAGGTGCAAGGAAGGGAGCCTTCATGTACTTGGGGGGGCGACCCAAGCGCGGCGGCGGCCCGCTCTGGTCGCCAGAACCGCATCGCGTCAGTAGTCGACGGCCACCATCACCCGTGAGTGCTTCGGCCGGTCGATCTCGTCGACCAGCGCGACCGCGAGGTCCGCGTAGGAGAACGGCTTCGCGTCCTCCGCGCGCGGCAGCACCCGGTGGTCCCCGCTGCGGTACTCGCCCGTGCGCTCGGCGTGTTCGTCGAGGAACACCGGCGGCGGCGCGACGACGACCCAGTCGAGCCCGCCGCCGGACGCACGGAAGACCTCCAGCTCCGCCGTGTGCCCGAGCGAGAACTCGCGATGCTCCGGCGGCACGCCCGGCTGATCGTGCAGGGCGACGCCCGGCTCGATCTCCAGTGCCGAGCCGATACCGACGACGACCAGCCTCGCGACCCCGGCGCGCCCGAGGCCGTCGATCAGCGCGTGCGCGGCGGCCGGGTAGAACTCCTGTGCCGGGACATCCGCGCGGTAGATGGAACTGATCGCGGCGTCGTGCCCGGCGGCGGCCTTCGCGACGTCGTCCGCGTCGGTGACGTCGGCGGCGATCAAGGTGACGTTCTCCCCGGCGAGATCCGCGTGACGGCGGGGATCCCGGACGGCGGCGGTGACCCGGTGTCCTCGGCTCACGGCTTCGGCGACGGCACGGCGCCCTCCGCGTCCGCCCGCCCCGAAGATGACGATGCTGCTCATCGTGCTCCCTTTTCCCTGGCCGGTACCGAGTGCCGGCTGCGAACGCGATGCTAGGAGCGGCCCCCTCGGTTACCGCAACGAAACCGGCCCCGGGATGTTCTGGACCCGTTCACTCGAACGGTGCTGGTGTATCGTCCCGGAATGCGTCACCTGGTACCCCATTCAGCACTGAAGACCTTGGGCCGATCGGCCCGCGGCACGTTCGGCCGGGGCCTGCACCGGCTCGCCCGGCGATTCCATGATCCTTATACGGCGGAACTGGAACGGGTCGCCGCGGAATTGCGGGCGGAGATCGTCCGGCAGGGTGACCGCTGTTTCGATCGGATCATCGAGTTCGAAATCCGGAGCCGCCGCGACATCATCTACGCGGGCGATCAGGACGCGGCCCGGGACAGCAACCGGTTCGCCCGCGAGCACCTGACCGGGACCAAGCACTTCGCACGTCCACAAGAGACTCTCGCGTACGCGCTTTCCCTTGCCCCATCAGGCGGAATGGCCCTCGAATTCGGCGTCGCGAGCGGGAACACGCTGCGCGTGATCGCCGGGGCCCGCGGCGGCGTCGAGACCTACGGGTTCGACTGGTTCCAGGGTCTGCCGGAGAACTGGCTCAACGGGATGCCCGCCGGTGCGTTCGCGCGCGACGACCTGCCGGACGTCCCCGGCGCCGAACTCGTCGTCGGCCTTTTCGCCGACACGCTTCCCGGCTTTCTCGAGCGGCACGAAGGCGTCGTCGATTTCCTTCACGTCGACGGCGATCTGTACAGCTCGGCGAAAACCGTGCTCGACCTGGTGGGACCGCGCCTGCGCCCCGGCAGCATCGTGCACTTCGACGAGTTCTTCAATTACCCCGGTTGGCAGCGCCACGAGCACAAAGCGTGGCTGGAATACGTCGAGCGCACCGGTGTCGAATTCGAATACGTGGCGTACACCTACGCGGACAATCAGGTCACCGTGAGGATCGGTTAAAGCATCTCGCGGACTTCGATCGTCCCGATCGCGGCCCACGGGTGGGTCTTCGCCGCCTCGACGGCTTGTTCGCGGCTCTCGCAGTCGACGAGGGTGATGCCGCCGATCTGCTCCTTCGTCTCGGCGAACGGGCCGTCGGTGAGCAGTGCCTCGCCGCCTCGGACGCGGACGGTCGTCGCCGACTCGGGCGGATGCAGGCCCATCCCGTGGACGCGCAGGCCGCGCCGCGTCATCTCCTCGGCCCAGGCGCGGCAGGGTTCGGTGATATCCGTGTCGAGCCCTTCGTCGCCGACGGTTCCGCCGAGCATGAACAGGTAGCGCACCGGTCCTCCTAGGGCTCCATGCGGGGGCGGTGAAAGCCTCCTTCGCTACCCTCAGGGTAGGCAAGGAGGCCTTCACGGCCCACCTGGCAGGCTGCTTGCCTGCCTGCGGGTCCGTCTAGGTCGTCTGCACGGGGTCGTGAGTGGTAAGTGTCGTTATTGAGGGGTAAGTCAAATATGGCGCGCCGCGCACCCTTTGTGGCCTGGGTTCGCGCTGACCGACGAGGGTCGACCGCGCCATGAATGTCCACAAGGGACACTCTTTGAGCTGCAAGTGTCCGGTTTGTTTAGTATGCACGGTTTCATAAGGGGGGTGGGGGGGGGGGGGGGTGGTGTGGTTAACACAAAGAAGAACAAAAACCCCCCCCCCCAGCGGCGGGACAAAAAAAAAAAAAAAACCAACACCCGCCCAAAAATA